>JBGOTQ010000227.1:0-12389 GCA_041476565.1 Terriglobia bacterium
CACACCTCCTATTCTCTATCCCCTATGCCCTGGCCACTGCTCTTGATTCAGAACGACGTTAATAATTTTCCATGCCATTAATTCTCAACTTCCCACCACACCCTCTCCTCCATTTGGGGGAGAGGGCCGGGGTGAGGGGGAAGACACGAGCGGCTACGATAAGCTTATTTCGATGACAGCACACTAACCTCCAAATTAGTGCCCATTCCTGGGGATTGTTGCCAGGACTGGGACCTCGAGGTATTGCTCCACTTCATCCGGAGTTCGGAAGGATGGGTCCATGTAGTCCGCAACTAATCCCAGGCCAAAACTCAGCATCCCTGCCAGGAAGAATCCCAGGACCAAGGTCAACGGCCAGCGCAGGTTTGAAGGCAAAGCCGGAACTGTTGCAGCCTCGGCAATGGCAACGTTGACGATACGTTTGCTGTCTAAAGCATCGGAGATGCGCGCTTCTTCCTGCTTGCGAACATAAAGCAGATAATTATCTTCTGCTGTCTTGGCCTCACGGATCAGGTCCGTTTGAACGATGTCTTTCTGATTCAAGCTGCGTGCGGTTTCCTGGTAATTCCGGACAATCCGGCCCATGGCTACGGCCCTGGCTTCCAGCGTGGCTTTGTCAGCACGGGCCTTGGCAAGTTCCGTCCTCACCCACTCGTGGGTGGCATCCCGGTCGGTGGTCTCTTCCTTCATGGGATTTTTCTCTGCCTCGGCAATAGCTTCGCGGGCTTGAGCAATCTGGATGTCTACTTCCTGGACCAGTCGGTAACTGGGGTCAAACTTGGTCAGCAATTCGGTCCGTTTCAGGTCCAGGGTCAGGAGCGCGGTTTTCATCTGCTGAATCAAGTACGGGTTGTCCGATGTCTTGACCTGTGTGGTCAACCGGTCAGGGGTCTTGGCCTCCTGGATTCCCAGGGCCTGAATACGCCGGTCGGTTGCCGCTTTATCCGCTTCAGTCTGCTGCAGCAGCCCGTCGAAGTCGGAGAGTTTCCGCAGCGTGATTTCCTTTTCCATGGCCGTGTTTACCACACCCTGGTCCCGGCCGAACCCGATGAGTTGAAACTCGGCATTGGAGAGCCCTTTCCGGTACTGGTCGGTCTGCCGCTGGAAGAAGTCTACTACCCCGGAGGGTCTATGAACCGCCAAATGCTTCTCCAAGTAACCATTCGACAACGTTTCTAGAACCTTCGCAGCCATTTTAGGATCGTCGGACTGGTAGCGGACTTCAATTATCCTGGTTTTCTTGAGAGGCTCGACCTCCAGTTTCTTCTCCAGCCTTTGCACAGCTCGGGCGATCTTCATGACTTGCCCGTTGTCGGTGGTCTCTCCCAAGTTGAGCAGGCGCGTAACAAAAGACTCGGGGCCGTTCTGCAGTCCACAAGTTACAACTACCTTCTCTAGCAAGTCCCGGCTCTTAAGCAATTCCACTTCGGAGTTCACATCCTCCTCAGTCAGGCCCTGGACAGCAATCATCTCCCCTTTGGATTCGGTTGAAACCAGGGGATCTTTGCGCTCCTGCTTAACCAGGATCTTCAGGTGAGCTTCATATTTGTTGGGAATGATCAGCACGGCCAGGATGGCCCCCAGAAAGACGGCCAAAAAGGTGCCAATGATCAAGCGGCGGCGCCGGAAAACAATAGACATGAAGTCGCGCACCGTGGCAGAACTCTTGTAACCATTGTGACCGTTGTGACCGTTTCGATAAGTTTCAAGGTTTTGTTCTTCCATGACAATTCTCCTGTCGTCAAGTTCTACCAGTTTTGAGGCCCAACATACATGCCCATGCTGACTCTTGATATGAATCTGTCCAACTTTGAAATGAGATTCTTGGGCACAAAGACCATGTCGCCAGGGCGCACGTCCAGGTCTTCGCGCAGGTCGGCAGTGTTGAACATCTTCTTAACATCCAACTTCTTGGCTTCGACCCAGTTCTCGTCAACCCGCCGGAAAAGAATGACCTGGGAGTGTTTGGCACTAGTCGTGTAACCGCCGGCAATGGCCAGGGCCTCTGCGACAGTAGTCGGCCCTCGCAATTCGTACTTGCCGGGCTTGCCCACTTCACCCCCCGCAGTGAAATACGGCTTTTCAAAGTCTTTGAGGTCAATGGTAATGACCGGGTCGTGGAGGATCTTGGAATAGGCTGAAACGAGCTTCTGCCTCAACTCAGGCAGAGTTTGACCATCCACTTTCATGTCCCCGAGTTCCCGGAGGGTCACATGCCCGTCGGGTTGGACAGTCACAGTTTGATTGAATTCCGCCGAGTAGCTGAAATTCAGATCCAGCACATCTCCCGGCCGCACCCGGTAACGCCAGTCGCGGGGCTGGAAATGCGGACGATCCGCATCGGCCTGCCCCGAGGGTTGGGCATTCTCTGCCGCGGGTTGGGTGGCCGGGACAGGTTTATCTTCAGCCAACCCAACCATCCCGTTAAACCAAACCGCCAGGCTGAGCAAAACCATTCCCCAGCTCAAAGTGAATACGATTCGTTTGTGCATAGCTTGGCCTCGCCATTCCAAAAAAGGTTGATGTAATTGATGCAAGAAACGATATGGGAACCAGTCCATTTTTGTCAAATGAGGGAAAATAGGGGTCCGCCTGTGAGGACACAGGCCCTCTCGCATTCCTGATACTCGTTTAAGTTTAGTATGCAATACAGTCTCCAAAGCCAATATTCATCTGTAATGTGTTCTGCTTCATCAATTTAAAGATTGAAGCAGTGGAGATCAGACTATTCAATCCTCCAAAAAAAAGGAAATGGTGGGTAGTGTTTTCTATTTGTATGAAAAATTTTCGCGAAAAGTAATGAACGAATCGACCCGCAGGCCAAAGCCGGCACCCACCCTCTCGCCAGTAAATGAAACAAGGTTTCGACGTTAGTTGTCGTTTCCGGTTTCTATTTCAACCACCCCAAGGGGTGCCATCTTTTGCAAATCTTCAGACGATTAGCGTGGAAGAAACATAAAGCCCCGGGCTTGATCACGAACTCCAACCCCCTCCGGGAAGTGCCTGTGCCCGGTGATCTATAGTCGAAGCCATGTTGCGCCCCGCCTCGGAGAACTGAACGATCAAAGCAGGTGAGACAGGGAGATTTTATGATCGAAGTTTACTCTTGTACAGATTACCACAAAACAAACAAGAGGGGTACCAAAAATCCCAACTGCCCCCGATGTCTACCCGACCATCTCAGCAAGGGGAATGCAAGTTCACCGGAGTCGCTAACTGGACAAACAATTCAAGTTCGTTTAATTAAGCATGGGAAACCAGATTTATACCCGAGGGATCCCATGACAGAACCAGATTATCTCTTTGACGAATTCGCGTGTCTGCTCAATATTGAACACAAGGCTGATCAATATTGCTCATCGCAGTTAATGAGAATAGGGAACTCCAGGAGAAGTAGGGCCTCGGGCGTAAACGTGAGGGCAAGGCGCCGCGTAGCTTTATCGCCTTTGGTGCTAACGTTGCGATCCCTAACAGAATCAATCCCGCTGGTGCGCTTCTGCGGAACAACGGCCCCACGCCGGGGATGATGGCCCCCCGCAGCCTGGAGTATTACCTCGATCTGTATTCGATTCTGAGGATGGACCCCAGGCAGACTATGCGGGAGCTTCGGAGCCAGGCGGGTAACCCGAATGCCGCCAGTCTGGCCACCTTCACCTTTAACGGCATCCGCTGAGGGCAAGTCGGTCCAGAACATTGCATGGCTTGGACCATTTCGATTGCCGCCGCATGGGGCCTACAGCGCGGACACAGGTCTGAGCCATGTCATTGTGGAGTGACGCCGCCCCCGGCCGGCCGGAGGCCCCCTGCTGGAAGAACGGAAAGATTTTGGTAAATCCTCTTTTCTGGTAGAAGATAGGAATCTTTTACTGCGACGTGATACCCGTGAAGAAGCTGATTCTGGCCTGCGTAGCAACCACCGCTGTGGCAGGCATCCTGCTGGTGACCGCTCACAGGAGTGAGGCCGAAGTGAAATTCGATACGACTTACCAGGCGGTGCTGCTGGATAACGGCTCGGTGTATTTCGGCAAGCTCCAGGGAGCTGGCACGGATTATCCTGTGCTCACTGACGTTGACTACGTTCAGAGCCAGGTGAACCAGGAGACCAAGGAGGTAAAGAACATCCTGATCCGGCGGGGTAATGAATGGCACTCTCCCGACCGGATGATCCTGAACGCGAGGCACATCGTCTTGATGGAGCCTGTGGGGCCGGATTCTACCGTTGCCAAGCTCATACCGAGGGCAAGGGCAAATAATTCCCGTGGTGTCGAGGTGAGTCCCCAGAGTCCGTCTCTCGCCGAGTCCCGTACACCTCTGCCAACCACTTAGTACGACAACCGGCTTCGGCAGCGATTCGGTGACCTGAAGGACGGGAACGGGTTAAGCCCTTCCAGGGCAGCCACAAGGAGTGCTCCTGCGACGCTAGACCTGTAAGAGCAGGACCTAGTGTCGACCCTTTCTTTGTGTCGTCCAGAGGTCACAGGCATCCACAAGGGGCACCCTGGTCCACCGAACCCGTCGTAAGATGACCCGCTGTTGACGCAAGGTGAGAAGTTTGAGCGGTCGGGTGGCTCGGTTCCCGACCAGAGCCGGAACCAATACCCAGACCATACATGAAGAAAGACATGGAGACCTCAGCAATGATCCCCAGTCTGAACTGCTACGGCTTTCCTGCTGCGCTGGTCCTGCCTTCGGCCTGCTTGAGCAGAGTCGCAGCGGCACTGCTGACGGTTTCATCGGAATCAGTAAGAGCCTCACGGAGGAGCGGAAGACCTGCCTCCGTGTTGACTACACTCTCAAGAACCATCAACCTCGTTGAAGGATAAGGGCTGTGGAGAGCTTCACGCAAGGCATCCGCCGCGGCCGCGTTATCTTGCCCGGCAAGTTCCTGAACGGCAAAGGCGTTGAACGCGGGATCTGGATCCTTCAAAGCATCACGGAGGACAGCCATCACGGCCTGTTCGTCTGCCCCTCCGTTCTGGACCAGAAGCTCCAGAGCCTGTAATCGGGTAGGCTGGCTGGTATCCTTGACGTTTGCCAAAAGGTCCTCGACCGCCGCATCCCTGCCCTGCCCGACCAGGGCATCAAAGGCTGCCGCCTGAATCGCTGCATCGGGATCCTGCAGGTACTTGCGAAGCACTTCCCGATCTCCACCCATTGCAGCTGCCTGAGTTGCCGCCAGCTTGTTTTCTTGGAGCTCAGTATCGGGCTCTTGTAGGTTTGGCTCCGAGTCTTGCAGAGCAGCCTCCGGTGCCGCTGGTGTATTCGGTTCAGTCGTGACGAGAGGTCCCGAATCGCCTGCTCCGTCAGCAGCTGCTTGAATCGCCACCAGCTCGCTTTCTTGTGGCTCGGCATTCGGCTCTGGTTGCTGTGCATCCGGCGACGGCGGCGGATTCGTTTCAGCCGTCAGGGGAGACTTAGGCGGTCCCGAATCGGCTGCTCCGTTGAGAATAATGAGTCGAATCCCTTGAACTGAACTAGAGCCCGGGGGGATTGAGGGCATCGCGTAATCCACGTTCGAAAGTAACTGGTTCAAGGCCTGGAGCAGGTCCATTTCGGCGAAGTGCGTGAAAACGCGCTTGTTGAGTCCCTGGGCGCCCGTGACTTCAATCCCGGTTTTGTGAGACACCTCCTGCAGCACTTCCGACAGCAGAGCTCCGACGGCATCGACGCTGAGTTTTCCAGCCGCCCACTTCACGCTGAGCTCAGGGCCTGGAACGCCAAGATCGCCGGTTCGGGCGGCCTTCGTGGACCGAGCAGTCCCTGCCTGGCCAGAAGGTGACTCCCTCGGTGACGACACCTCGACATCCTGGGGGCTGCCTTCAAACGCCAACGCGTACCCGGAATACACGAAAAGAAACATAAGGGCCGCTGCGAGGGTTCTTACAACGATGTCTCGAATCGCTCCAGCATTAGCCTCTACTGCCGCCGATTCATTCCGAAAGCCTGTCCAAAGGTTAAACGGCATAGTCCCCCTCCTGATTCATCTGGATTCCCGCTTCAGATATACATCCTTTACCAAGACGTGCGTGTATCCCGCTTAGTCGATGTGTCAAGTTACTGGAAGCGGGTGCCGCCGCCTAACGAAGGGTTTCGCCAGGCGACGGCAGTACCCACGATTACCAAATGAGCCTAACGACGCCTGTCATTGCCGCTCCATTCCCATTGTGGATTCTGATTGTGTCTGCGGAGTTCACCTCGATGTCCACTGTATGGGCGAAATCGATATAGACGATGTGCGTGCCGACGACGGCGCTGAAACCCTGTGTTATCGCGGCTCCTGCGGTCGACTCGAGGCCCACCCACTCTATGAAGAAGGGAGCCACTGCTGGGTGCAGCAAGGTGACGTGGCCCACGCCACGGTTGCCAACGGTGGTTTGCACGCCCATGACCAGCACGGGCACACCCGAGGTCGGAGCAATCGCCCCACTATTGGCGCCAGCCGCCAAGGCGTAACTCACAGACGCTTCGTTTGGCACCGTAATTGTCTGCACAGCTTGCGCCACGATCACAAACGTCAGTGTGGCAACAACCCCAGTCAAAAGCAACTGTGCCACGCGAGGGATTGATATGTAAGCTCTCATTTTTTTCATGTAAGGTCTCCTTATCCTTTCTCCTTAATTGGTATTGGCCTGCGAAGATATTGACTTCAAGGGAAACAAGCATTGGGAATTCTTGATTCACCGGTGATGCTTGGCTACTCGGAAGCTCCATGGCCACTGCACATTGAACTCGTGCTAGGGCGGGCGTGACCTGAAGAGAACACGGCGATAGTAGAAAGCCAGGCCGAGTGCACCGCCGGCAGTGAGGACACCTGAGAGCAACTGCATTCGTCGCTCTTTCTTGACGATCTCAGCGGGGTTGACCTCCTGTGCTTCGGAGACGAGCGGGGGCGGAATGATGAACACGCGGTCCCTAATCTGTAGGCGGGGAGCAAAAACTTGAACGAACAATCCCGCGCCGAAGATTCCCCAGAGGAGCACACTCAGCAGTTTGCGTCGCGCTGCTGTTGTTCCAATAAACAACATCACCACAACCCCGTCTTTACTGTTACCTTAGTTTTTTACCACGCAAATTTGGTTGAGTGGCCGCACGTTAGCATACCTACCGGAGCGTGTCAATGATTTTTTTGACATTTTTTTTTACTGGGTCAGTTGAACGAGGAAAAGAAGTCCGCGAGAGATTAGCAGGCAAAGCCATGGGCCGATTAAGCTGGAGGGGGAGATGGTCCTTAGTGAATTTATACTTTCAAGCTTGACGCGGTGCCTTCGTGTCTTTGTGGTTAGAAATGCAGGTTAAGCGAGACGGGGGCGTCCCGCCTCCAGACGTTTGGAGGTGCCGTTCCCTCACGGCGCAGGGATGAACGAGCCCTTATACCTTTTGATTGCACCCGGAGTCGCTAGCGGGAATCGCGAGGACTTCGTTGGGGGAGGCGTGTTCTTTCCTGCATCCTTTGTTCAAATATAGCGATCGAAGCACCTTCGGTGACCAACTCGTACCAAGGACTCCATCTTTGCCCATCAGCCTGAAGATGGATGCGAAATCCCCCCTCGATCCTCTTAGCATCCGCCTCCTTTAACTTTTCAAGACGTGATCCCTTTCCGTCCAAAGGGTATACGCTCAATTGAGTGGCTGCAGTTCGGAAAGTCAAAATGCTTTCCACCCGTTCCATCCAAACTGGAGGGGTCCCTTGGTCATAACTGCCCGAAGGTTTGGAGGTCGTGCTCTTGAGTGTCCACCAGTTTGAAGAAGATCCGTAGTTAACCAGTGGGAGTGGTCTCACAGGACTAGAGCCCGGCTCCGTGGGTAAGGTGTAGCCCGGATTTGAAAGCAACAAGTGACCGGAACGGCTCAAAGGCAGGCCATCAAGAGAGGTGAGCAAGAGCGAGACAAAACCACGAGCAGACGGCCCCAGTTCCAGATCAAGGACTCCGGCGGTGACAGCGTTCTGCCCCGAAAAGCCGAAGATGCCGGCTGCTTGCGGAGCGTGGACCAGGAACAGCTTCTGATCGCCGTCATACGAAGTCTCACCAGTCTCGCTGACAATGGGAAAGCTAAGTTTCTGTTTGGCTGTCTCTGTCAACGGGCCGGAATTGTCTTTGTCCAGGCTGACGTGATATTTCAGGGCCGTATTGCGTTCGTAACCCAGAGTGCTATTCAGAAATGTGCTGATTGTTCCTCCGTTCGACTTGTCGCGCCCCGCTTGAAGCCGAACCCCTTTGGACAAAGGGATTGCGATCATTTGATCCCCGCTGCTGATGGCTCCTGAGCGGAACAGCCAGGCTGACTGGCCAAGGAGGGGGAATTTGGTCCAGTCCCCGTTGATGCTGAAACGATTGGGAACCCCGATATCCCAATCGCGATTGTGGAAGTAATCAAAGTGCATCAGGGCATCCCAATCCTGGAAAGCGCCGAAGGCGGCCAGGACGGGATCGATCTCGGCTGCATGTGTGTTGGGCCAGGGTTGGTTAAACTCGCTAACCGTGTATGGACGGTTGCCTTCTCGGGCGGCTGCTGTGTTCAAAACCTGCACCAAGCCCCCTCCCACCGTCGATGAATCCCGGATCCCCCAATCCTCATCATCCCAATGGCGGTTTGGGAAGAAATAATGATCTTCGTAAAAGTGATTATCCTGGTAGCTGAGGTTATCGTGGGAATCCAGATTAGGTAGCCCGCCCTGGCTCATTTGCGTGCCGGTGATGGGAACGAGCAAATCGGCCTGTTCCTGCACCGCCGACTGGATCTGGTCCAGATAGTACCGGTCCCGGTCGACCAGAAATGAAAAATAATCGTTGGTGCGGGCATCTGCGGAGATCTCGAATTCGGAGACCAGGCTGATATTGACGGCTTTCAGCGACTCTCCAGAGGACAGGCCATGCATCCCGGCCTGCCGCAGACTGGCATTGCGGACGTGAATGGGAACTCCGACCGCATTTCCTACCGACAAACCAAAACGGCCATTCCCGTTCAAGGCAAACCCGGGATTCACTTTCAGAGCGTATTCCCGCCATTGATTGGAAATCGTAACGGTGCGAGAATCCACTATACTGTAGGGGCTGTTGTTCTGTTTGATTTTCCAATATATGTCACGGGTAGTGTCGGAAAGCAAGTCGGCACGGATTTCGACCAGAGCAAGGTAGGCCCCCCCCACACCCACGGAGAAGCCAATCTGTTTTAGGATGACCGAGTCTGCTGCTGCTGCCGAATTGACCTTCACCTGGATTTCCGATGCATTAGGGGCGGTCAGGAAGCTGGCCTGGGCGCCCTGGTGGAGCTCCAGCGGCGACCACTGTCCGTTCAGCAGCTCAGGGCCATCGGGTTGGGTGTTCCCCCAAGCATTTTCGAGCGACGCCGTGCTCGAGTATTTCGCACCCAGGAAGACATTCCACTGCCGCTGGAACTCTTTCCGGTAATCGCCCACGAGGGAAGGTTCCAAATTGGAGTCAATGTAGGCGTCCACCAGCGAACTCTCGTTGTTGATCTCCACGAGCCCCAGGGCCGGATCTCCCTTGAGTTGCAACGCGTCGATGACCTGGCGGGCATAATCCGCCTGCAGCTCTATCATGCGCGGATAGAAGATATGCAGGGGGTTGCTTGCAGGAGGGAACTCAATGGAGCCGAGTGAAGGGACCGGGTCCACCGCAGGCCGGAATTCGTAGGAGTCATGAAGGACCAGATCGGCGTAAACCCCTTCGGCCTTGAGGGTATTCAAAAAATTGCGCAGGCGCTGGACCGAAACAGGATTGAGTGTAGGGTACGGCCCAATAGTTAATAAGCCAGTGGCTTCGCTTGGAGTGTCGTCTAACTTGGCGTCCAGTCCTTGGAGTCGAACCAAGTTGATTCCCAACCGTCTAAGGCGTGTGGCTATCCGCCGGGCGTCGCTTTGAATCGGGAAATTGGCTTCCCACACCAGGTTGGCTCCAAAGAGCCGAACCTGTGCATCATCGCTGGTATTGGGCAAGAGGTCCGGACCCACTCGATAGAAATGCCCGTTCTTGACAAAAAGTCGGTCAGCCGGCCCCAGGGGATGGTTTAAGAAGCTGAAGTCAGGCGCGCCGCTGAGGGCATCCTGGTCAACAGAGAAAGGATAGAAGCCGTCAGCAGGCATGACCGCTGCAAGAATCAACACCGAATTCAGAAGAAGTACAAGCATACGTCCTTTCGCCGTAGAGGATCCTCACTCTGGCTGGAGACAGAATGGCACCCAGCCTATAATTATCGTCGCAAAGGTGTCTCCCAGTCAAGGAACCAGGGTAGGAACCAGGGTAGGAATCGTCCCACATTGAATTGCACCCTCCAGGACCTGGATCCGAAATCAGCCAGGAACAAATCCGCTTGACAGAGGCCTGGTCTTTTAATATTATTAGCACTCGCCTCTAGAGAGTGCTAATACGCGTCTGGCGGCAACCAGATGACACGAAAGGAGCTTTCCCATGAAATTCAAACCCTTGCATGATCGAATCCTCATCAAGCGGCTGGAAGAAAAGGAAACGGTCAAAGGCGGGATCATCATCCCCGACACGGCCAAGGAGAAACCCCAGGAGGGGGTAGTCGAAGCGGTTGGAAACGGCAAGATCCTGGACAACGGGACCAAGCTGAGTTTGGAAGTCAAGGAAGGAGACCACATCCTGTTTGGAAAGTATTCCGGGACGGAAATCAAGATTGACGGAGTGGAACACCTAATCCTGCGCGAAGACGAGGTCCTGGGTATCCTTGAAGAGGAATCCTCAAAATCCAAGAAGTAACTCTGTGTAACTCGTAATACCACTATTAAGGAGAAATAACGAATGGCAAAGCAAATCATTTACGGCGAAGATTCCCGTCATGCCATCTTAAAGGGAGTCAATCAGCTGGCCGACACGGTCAAGATTACCCTGGGCCCGAAGGGGCGCAATGTGGTCCTGGACAAAAAGTTCGGATCTCCGACGATCACTAAAGACGGTGTCACGGTGGCCAAGGAGATCGAATTGAAAGACCCTCTGGAAAATATGGGAGCCCAGATGGTCCGCGAAGTAGCCTCCAAAACCAGCGATGTGGCGGGGGATGGTACAACCACCGCAACAATCCTGGCTCAGGCCATCTTCCGTGAGGGCGTAAAAACCGTGGCCGCCGGCGCCAATCCCATGGCCCTGAAGCGCGGCATTGAGAAAGCCGTCGAGGTGGTCGTCCAGGAAATCAGAAAGGTCTCCAAGCCTGTTAAAGGCGAAATGATTGCCCAGGTTGGGACAGTATCGGCTAATGGCGACTCGACTATTGGAACCATCATTGCCGAAGCCATGAATAAAGTGGGTAAGGATGGAGTCATTACCGTGGAAGAGGCCAAAACCATTGAGACCTCTCTGGACGTAGTCGAAGGCATGCAGTTTGACCGCGGCTATCTTTCCCCCTATTTTGTCACCGACCCTGAGCGGATGGAAGCCGTGCTGGAGAATTGCTACATCCTGCTCCATGAGAAAAAAATCAGTTCCATGAAGGACCTGTTGCCCTTGCTGGAACAGACTGCCAAGAGCGGCAAACCTTTCATGATTGTGGCCGAGGAAGTGGAGGGCGAAGCCCTGGCCACCCTGGTCGTCAACAAACTACGCGGAACTCTGAACTGCGCGGCCGTCAAGGCCCCCGGGTTTGGAGACCGGCGCAAGGCCATGCTGGAGGACATCGGTATCCTGACCGGCGGAAAGGTGATCAGCGAAGACCTGGGGATCAAACTGGAGAATGTTAAGCTCTCTGACTTGGGCCGCGCCAAGAAGATCACTATCGACAAAGACAACACAACCATCATAGAGGGCGCTGGCAAAGCTGCCGATATCCAGGGTCGCGTCAAACAACTGCGCACTCAGATTGACGAAACGACCTCGGACTACGACCGCGAAAAGCTTCAGGAGCGGCTGGCCAAGCTGGTGGGCGGTGTTGCCGTGATCAAGGTGGGGGCCGCGACTGAGACTGAGATGAAGGAAAAGAAGGCCCGTGTTGAGGACGCCATGCATGCCACCCGTGCTGCCGTGGAGGAAGGCATCGTGCCGGGCGGCGGCGTCACCTTCATCCGAGCCATTCCGGCTCTGGACAAGTTGAAGTTGGACGCAGATGAACAGATCGGGGTCAATATTGTCCGCCGGGCTCTGGAAGAACCGTTGCGCCAGATTGTTCAGAATGCCGGGGTCGAGGGCGCCGTGATAGTTGAGAGAATCCGAGCCGAAAAGAATGAGAATTTCGGGTTCAATGCGGAGACCCTCACTTTTGGGGACCTGGTGAAGGATGGCGTCATCGATCCGACCAAGGTGGCGCGGACTGCCTTGCAGAATGCGTCTTCCATTGCTGCCCTGCTCTTGACAACCGAAGCCATGGTTGCCGAGATTCCCGAAGAAGAGAAGGCCTCCCCTGCACCGCCACACGGC
>JBGOTQ010000228.1:0-12292 GCA_041476565.1 Terriglobia bacterium
ACATAGCCTGGAGGAAGGTTGGAGCCGGAGCCAAAGAAATATTGTTCCATTTGCTGCTGGACAATAAGGTTCGATTCTTCGGTGCCCAGGACCAGGCGATATTCGTTGATAATCATCTTCAAATGTTCTCGGAACATATCCCAGGCCTGCTTCGAGACGTTTTCATAAATTCGTTTTCCAAGTTCGCTGCTAAACGGAGGACGCTCGAGGCCGGGCAGTTCCCGCCCTAGCTTCACACACTTCACCATTCTGTCAGGCATTCACTGGTTCTCCAGTCGACGAATTTTCTCAAGCTTACCCTTCGGAAAAACGCTAACAACGGAATCGTCCAGAGGCGCATGAAGATTATAACACTGCCGCATCAGGTCTCCAATCAAACGTGAAATTCGACAATGTCACCGTCTGCGAGGACGTGCTCACGATGGACCATTTGCCCTTCAAACCTTTCAGATCCCCAAATCCGGGCAAACTTCAGTTTCTCGGCGAAATCCTTGTGAATATGTCTGGCAGCGTCCAGCACAGTACTTCCTTGCTTGAGGATGAAAGGATCGTTTAAGTCCGCCTTTTTTCCCGGAGGCTTGGAGTAAACACGAAGAATCCCAAGAAGCTGGAAGACGCGAGTTTTAAAGTAGGAAAGGCTATCTTCGGTCTTGCTGGAAACAGCAAAGGTTACAAAGCGGCTGCCATAGAGCTCCTGAAGGATCTTGAACGATTCCTGCCCTTTATCCAGATCAGATTTAGTTCCAATCACGAGGTTCTTCTTCGTCGAAGGGTTCTCATAGTCAGGGTGGCCGGGTTCATTCACCAGCAGCTTGATCTTTGCCTTTTCCAGGAGAGAGAACACGGTTTCCACCTGGTCCAGCATCTCCGATGTGGAGAGATCTGCAAGGATAATCAGGATGTCGGCGTTGCGGATAATTCCCGAGTACCGAGGCTCCCAGAATTCTTCGGTCATGGCAGGCATATCCACCAACTGGATCTTGATGTTTTCATAAGGCATCATCCCGGGTTGGGGGAAGCGAGTGGTGTAAGGATATTCTGCGACCTCGGGTGTGGCATTGGTCAGGGCAGCCAGCAAAGATGACTTCCCCGTATTAGGGGCCCCGAGCAGGATTAGCTGACCGGCACCTTCTCGTTCCATTACTGAAAACGGATCATGTTTGCCCCCGGATTTCCGCTGCTGTTCCAGCTCTCCCTTAAGCTTCGACAACCTTGTCTTCAGGTCGGCCTGGAGCTTTTCCGTCCCTTTGTGTTTGGGGATGACGGACAGCATTTCTTCTAGAGCCTCGAGTTTCTCGGTGGTGGTGGCGGCTTGCTTAAAGCGTTTCTCGGCTTCAAGGTATTGTGGTGTCAGGTTGGCGGGCATGGCGTCTTCCAGGGAGTAAGTTCGTTCAGGCGACAGGCACAAAGTCCCTCGAAAAAATTTAGCATAACCCGCATGGCTACGCTACCGGCAATAGGAAGAAGCGGGCAACCATGGGGTCATTCTTGTATCACCCGTAATTCTTGTCGTGGGCATTTGGTTTTTCGAGGACAAGGACGAGGACGATAACGAGGACGGCATCTTTCAGGAGACTATACCAACAGCCTGGACTCCATCTCCTTGACTTCGTGCTTAGAGCCGTTTAGTGTAGAGCCGCTTTACCGGGATGTCGATCCAGTGAGACTTTTCAATGGCAGACTTGCGGCACGACCTGCTTGAATCCATACGGGGCGAGGTCTTTGAAAACGCCCCGCTACAGTTGAAGACGACCTACCAGATCGGAGGCCCTGCTCGCTTTTTGGTGTGCCCCAGAGATCTGGACGATCTCTGTCGGTTAAACGAGGTCATCAACCGGCATGCGGTTCGTAAGTTTGTACTGGGCGGCGGCGCAAATGTTCTGATTAGTGACAATGGATTCGACGGGGTGATCATTCACCTGAATCACTTTAACAGACTCGTCATCGAGGGCAGTCTTGTCACGGCTGAAGCAGGATTGATACTAGACGAGCTTGTTGTGGCGTGCTTGAGGGCATCGCTGGCGGGTATGGAACCACTTTCCGGGATTCCTGGGACTCTAGGTGGGGCCCTGCGGATGAATGCCGGCGCCTTCGACGCAGAAATCTCGGACTTTCTTCAGACCGTGGAATGCCTGGATTTTCAAGGCCGCCACTGGGTGCTTTCCAAGGAAGAAGTGGATTTTCATTATCGGGCTGCATCTAAAATTCGAGATAGCTTCATTCTGGGAGCAAATTTCGAATTCCCCTCGAGTGATCCAGAGACATTGTTGAAGGCCCGTCAGGAGATCCTGGCACGGCGTTACCAACGACAACCCTGGCAGTACCCGTCGGCCGGAAGCGTGTTTAAGCGTCCGCCCGGACACTACGCCGGGAAACTCATCGAAGACGCCGGCTTGAAAGGTCATGCTATTGGTCGGGCACAAATCTCGAGCAAGCATGCGGGGATCATCATTAACCTGGGCGGTGCTAAGGCAACTGACGTCGCGAGTCTGATCCGCTTGGCCCAGAATCGGGTACGAGAGAGATTTAGAGTGGATTTGGAACTCGAACAGGAACTGGTCGGGTTTGAAAGGTAAGCATGTAACTGGATGCAGAAATTCAACGCAAAGACGCAATGACGCCAGGGCGCAGGGGCGCAAGGCAGGATTTAAAGCGCTGGAATGCGAGTGGGTCATTGTTGGCGAGTGTGGAACAAGTCATGAAGATCAAGGCATTTGCTCAGCAGGCCTTCACAACAGGGAGAGAACTACCACCTTCAGACACCCATATGAAATTCTCAATGTTCCGGAAGTCCGTTTGAGGAATCCGATTCTGCCACTTGATGAGGTATCTTTGCGTCATTGCGCCCTGGCGCCTTTGCGTTAATCACGGTTGGGCGTATGGATCTCGATCCGATGCTTAGTGACAATAGGAGGCCGCGCCTTTGAATTCTGATCAAGGAATTTGAGGTGCTATAGGGGGGGGTGGCATTGCGCCATTGCGTCTTGCCGCCCTTGCGTTCAGGTTCTGACATGTCTCTAGAGCGGCTGGCGGCCGACGAACCCAGTATCAATATCGTGCCACCAGCCGACTTCCTCTTCATCTAGTTTCCAGCAGAGGTAGACCAACCGACCTTCTCGTTTATGAGGAAAATCGCAAAGTCCCTGGTCAAAATCCTTGACCAGCACTCCCAGATCTTCGATGTCCTTGGAGGCTCGCTGGAACGCTTCAAGGATTCCTATATATTCCGCCCCCCTGGGCATCCCCCAGTCGTAAACATGACCACTTTTTGCCCCTTTCAACTCAGGCTTCATTTCAGCCATGCGTTCTTTTACCGCCTGAACCCTGCTAAACAGGGTGCGCAAATGCGGAAGCAGAGCATTGGCTTCAGTGACGGAAAATAGCTTGCTCATTTAGAGAAATGCCGCCTCTCCACGGGGTTATTTGCCAAGTTCCTGTTGGGATGGATAGCACAGCGTGACTGGGCTTGTCAAAAAGAATATCTAGACATATACTGGCGCTCTGTTAGACTTTGAAATGCCTGGAGCCCGGCTACACAGGCTCCACGGAAAGACTTCTCACAAAGAAGGTGCCATGAAAGGGTCAATCACGCGAAGAGATTTCATGCGGGCAACTGTTGCTGGAATGATGGTCTTGCCGACCTTGAGTGCCTCAGGGTCGAGACCTGTTTTCGAGCCTGACAAGGAGACCAACGCTTCTATCCCAAGGCGGAAACTGGGGAAGACCGGAGTCAGCGTTTCCCAGCTTGCTTTTGGTGGTGGATCCCGCTTTGTCCAATACAAAACTGATGCTGAAGCGATCGAAGTCCTCAATTGGGTCATCGATCATGGTGTCAATTATCTCGACACCGCTCATGGCTATGGCGATGGCCTGAGCGAAACTCGTTATGGGATGGTCATGAAGGACCGACGCAAGGAGATATTTCTGGTCACCAAAATTGAAGCTCGGGAGCCGGAGGCCTTTCAGCGGGAATTCGAACTGAGTTTGAAACGCCTTCAGACTGATCATGTAGACCTGTTGCATATCCACGGTCTGGGTAAAATGGACGATGTAGATAAAATCGGCCAGGGCGGGGGAGTTTATGAGGTACTCTCCCGGTTGAAGTCCCAGGGAGCCGCCCGGTTCATCGGATTTACCAGCCATACGGATGGAGCTGCCGCAAAGAACCTGATTGAACGCTTTGACTTCGACTGTTGCATGATGCAATTGAATCCCTCCAAAGCCGGGAACTTCGAGGATCTAGCGTTGCCTGCTGCCCTGAAGAAGAACATGGGCGTGGTGGCCATGAAGGCCACTGCCCAGGAGAAAATCTTAGGTAACGGGCCGGGGAAAGCCAACATCGACGAATTGTTGAGGTACGCCTTGAGCCTGCCGGTAGCTGCTGTGAACATCGGGATGTCCAGCTTTGAGATGGTTAAACACAACGTGGAAGTAGCCAGGGTATTTAAGCCGATGACACCGGCAGAAAAACTGGATTTGCTGAAAAGAATGGTTTCTACGAAGGCCAGCCTGGAAGCCTACTTTGGTCACCATAGCGACATTCACGTGGCCTGAGAGCATTCTACGCCGCTCGGACAACCCGACCAGCGGCAATCCTCCAGTGCAGTGCCGATCTTGAGAGGACACAGGCCGCTTCACAGCCTGCGAAAATGGAGTGTAGGTTTGTGCTTGCCGATGGGGGAGATGATTGAATGTCCGGCATTTCCCTGGAACTGGGCAAGCAACAAATTCGCTTTAGTGGAGAAGATTGATGAAACCTGTTCTTCCGGTTCAAATTAGTGGCGTCGGATGTTATGTCCCGGAGCGAGTCCTGGATAATTATGAGTTGGAAAAGTTGGTCGAAACCAATAATGAATGGATCCTACAGCGGACGGGCATTTCAGAGCGTCACATTGTGGCAAAAGGAGAGGCCACGTCCGACATGGCAGAACAGGCGGTCAGGAAGCTGTGTGAGTCGACTGGGCTGAAGATGGCCGAGATTGAGTTGGTGATCGTGGCCACGGTCACGCCCGACAGGGTGTTTCCAGCAACAGCCTGCCTGGTCCAGCACAAACTGGGCATCCCTCAAACCTGGGGATTTGATCTTTCGGGCGCCTGTTGCGGGTTTGTCTACGCGTTGTGCGTAGGAGCTTCGTTTGTGGCGTCAGGTTTCCATTCCAGAGTAGTGGTGGTGGGAGCAGACACGATGTCGAGCATTGTTGATTACCAGGACAGAGCCACCTGCATTCTTTTTGGAGACGCGGCGGGCGCAGTGCTTCTGGAACCTGCCAAAGATGCTGCCCACGCGTTGATTGACTTCTACCACGAGGTCGACGGTTCCGGAGAATCAGCCCTGCAAATGCCTGCCGGAGGCAGTCGCATGCCCCCCAGTTGCGAAACAGTGAAGAACCGTCTGCATTACGTGAAGCAGGATGGACAGACGGTCTTTAAGTATGCGGTGCGGAAAATGGAAGAAGTCAGCCGGGTAATCCTGGAGAGAAACCAATTTACTCCACAGGATATCCACCTTCTGATCCCTCATCAAGCTAATGCCCGAATCATTCGGAGCTCGGCTGAGCGTTTGGGTCTCCGCAAAGACCAATACATCCTGAATCTCTATAAGTATGGCAATACAACGGCCGCCACGATTCCCCTGGCCATTCGCGATGCGATCGAAGGTCACCAGCTTAGAAAAGGGGACCTGGTCCTGTTGGCCTCTGTCGGAGCTGGATTCACTGTCGGTTCGGCCCTGGTTCGCTGGGCTTATTGATTCCCGCTTATATACTGCGACGCTAAGGACTACGGGTTCGAGGCTGTCTTCACTTCCGTTCTGTCCTGCAAGAAAAAACACGAGTTTCTGATACAGATGAGGCCTGGTAGGTGCATATTTATATAGGATAGGAATGGATACTCGATCAGTGTCCAAGGGGCTATTTCTGCCACGGTGTCGCAGGCTATCCGAACCCGAAGTCGGCCGAGACCCAGACAGCCTGTTCTTCTGGATGAGCGGATCCTATGCAATTTATAGTGCACAAATGCCCCCACTGCCAGGAATACTTGAAGATCCCTGCCGGTCGCTCCATGGTCCTTTGCCTGTATTGCGGGCTCCTTGTACCGGCTCCACCACCTGAACTTCTCCAGACTTCTCCTTCCCTTCGCCGGATCGTCAGTTACATTCTGCTCGGACTCCTGTTTGTGGCGGCTCTGTCGCTGCTGATTGCTGCCAGACTCCTCGGCCTGGGACTCGACTGCCTCCTGTACCTTTTGCGTCATGGCATTGGTTGGCTCGTGTCGCAGCGGTCTGCCCAACTCTCCCGCCATCGCACCCCTCACTCTCGTCCCATGTTGACGAAGTCCACCAATCACCGTATGATTACTAAAATTGCACAGTCTAAAGAAACCTGAGGTTTTGTAACAAAACACGCAGTCGTGTTGGGGAGGGATGGCATACTCTCTTGCAACGATCTGGCTAACTGAATGACAAGGAGGATATGGAATGGCATACGAATGGAAATTCAATCCGCGTCCTTATACCGACGCGGAAGCCAAGGAACTGTTGAAGGAGGTGATCTCTCCCGAAACCAGTGATTGGCATTACAACACTCACCACAAAGGCTACGTCACGTTCTTGAACAACATTGAAAGAGAGATGGAAACCGCTGACCGATCCAAGGCCAATGGAAACTACAGCCAGATCGGGGAACTGAAGCGACGCTTCACCTGGAACCATGCAGGGGCTTTGCTGCATGATGTTTACTGGGAGGTCATGGGAGGGGATGGTGACATCTCAAAGGCTCCCGAATCATCCAAAGCGTTAAGTGCGGAATTTGGATCCTTTGACGCTTGGAAGGCGGACTTCAAAGCTGCGGCCGTCGCTGCCAAACTCAGTGGATGGGGACTGTTGGTTTATGATGCACTCTATTCGCAGAGGCTCCTGAATGTCCTCGTGGACGAGCACCAATACGGAGCCATCTGGGGTGGAATTCCGTTGATTTCCTGTGATGTTTTTGAACACGCCTACTATCACAAAGACGGGCCCGGGCGCGCCAAATACATTGACAATTTCCTGGCTAAGCTCAATTGGGGCAGGGTGGAGGCCCGCTACAAGAAGTACGTGAAGAAGTAGTACATCTCTCTGCAGGCGGAAGCCAAGGCATTGTCCGAAGATAACCTATTCAACCAGGCTCCCCTCCGCCTCGTATGAGGAGGGGCAGCACTGGATTCAGCCAGTGCGGGGTGGTGGGATTTCTCGCCGGATGGTGTGAAGAACCGCAGTGTCAACCCACCCCCGCTGTGGCCTCTGGCCACAGCATCCCCTCCTTAAAAGGAGGGTAGCATTTTGCACAACTTATTTCTTAACGAAACCTGTTCTACATACCCTGGTTGCAGCTTCCGCCCATCCATATCCGAATCCGAGTGCTTTCCTCGGGGTGCTGCGCGCTTGAACGTGGAGGCTGATTTCCGGCTGGGCTATTGAAGGAGGAGGGATCGAGGGATTGCTGAGCTGTTATTACAGTTCGACGGTTCCCTTTCGGTGTCGGGCCTTGAGCCGAATCCTAAACACCCCATTCACCCTGCGAAAAACTCCCACTATCTTCCCGTCTTCCGATTCCTGACCGAAAATACATGGTATTTGATATAATTAATCTTCTATACCGATGGTTGGAGCCATTTAATGGAAAAAAATCACCCCCAGAACAACAGAAACGAGTCTAGCAACGAGGAGGATTTTGCGACCTTATTTGCCCGCTACGAAGAATCCAAACAGCAGATAAAGACGGGGCAGTTAGTAGAAGGACGGATCGTTAGCATTTTCGATACCGATGTGCTGGTAGATGCAGGCGGGCGCTCCGAAGGGATCTTGAAAAGGGAGGAGATCACTGGACCGGACGGTGCCTTGCTTTTTAACGTCGGTGATATTATTCCGGTCATGGTCGAGAACGGAGCCGGCCCGGATCAACAACTCCGGCTTTCTTACACTAAGGCCAGCCGGCTCAAAAAGCAGGCCCTGCTTCATGAAGCCATCCGGTCTGGAAAAATGCTGGAAGGCAAAGTGGTCGAGGTTGTCAAAGGGGGTTTGCTGGTCGATGTCGGCATGCGTGGCTTTATCCCCGCTTCTCAGATTGACGAGCAGTATGTGGAAGACTTGAAGATTTATGTGGGACAGACTTTGACTCTGAAGGTTATGCAGCACGATCTCCCCCAGGGGAAATTAATCCTGTCCCGTAAAGCTATCCTGAAGGAAGCTGCTGCCGAGAGGCGCCGTGAGACGCTTGCCAATTTGGTGGAAAGGCAACGTCGGCTGGGGGTGATCAAACGAATTCTGGACTATGGGGTGTTTGTCGATATTGGTGGAATCGAGGGACTGCTGCACATCTCGGAAATGTCATGGAGAAGGATCAAGCATCCTTCCGAATTGTTTCAGGTCGGTGATGAGATCGAGGTGGAAGTTCTCAAGTATGACCGCGAGAAAAACCGAATCTCCCTGGGTTTCCGCAAACCGGAAGATGACCCATGGTTGCGTGCCGGAGAACTTTACTCCGAAGGAACTGTGGTGCCGGGAGTCATTACCAAGCTGGAGCATTACGGTGCCTTTGCGGAATTGCCATCGGGCCTCCAGGGATTGATCCCTGTGTCCGAAATGTCATGGACTCGCCGGGTCACCCATCCGGAGCAGTTGCTGAAGGCGGGCGACCAGGTTGAAGCTGTTGTGACTCGGCTGGATGTTATGAACCGGAAGATGTCCTTGAGTCTGCGACAGATCACAGAGCATCCCTGGGAAGTTTTTGCGCGGGAACATCAAGTCGGCCAGGTGCTGGTTGGAAAAGTCACCCGGACTGCCGATTTCGGCATTTTTGTGGAGCTAATCGAAGGCGTGGAGGGCCTGGTCCATGTCTCTGAACTCTCGGACGCTCCCAACAAAGCCCTCCTGGGTTCTTTCAAGTCTGACCAGGAAATCCAGGTCAAGATCCTGGGGATCGATCTGGCCAACAAGAAAATCTCTCTCAGTGTCAAAGCAATTCATGAAGCGGAGGCGCAACAGTCAGTCCAGGAGTATTTGGAGGGGGAGGCTGATGCTAGCGGTCACACGCTGGGTGAGAGTTTTCCGGAAGAGCTTCGCCAGTTGACCAAAAAGGCTGAGTAACACACAAGTCATTGGGGTTCCCTGTTCATCTGATCCCTTTTATTATGTCAGGACGTCATCATTCGTTCATGGATGGGCTTCTTTTGATTTGTCTCTAACATTTTCTTGGCTAACGGTGACCGGCGATGACAACAAACAAACATATCGTTAGAATTGGAGATCCGGCTCCAGATTTCAGTCTCCCCAGCCTGAAGGACGGTGTTGTTCATTTGAGTGAATATCGCGGCAGGCGGACGCTGCTTTTCATATGGGCCTCCTGGGAACTTTGTCGCGACCAGTTGTCTGGCTGGGAGGCTTTCTATCAGAAACACAAGCAAGAGAAGTTCGAACTGCTCTCTCTGGCGGTCGATGCGGGGGGTGTTGAAAGGGTCCGGCCGTTTGTGGAGGCAGCGAGGCCAAGCTTCAAGACACTTCTCGATACGACTGGAGCAATTTGGGACCTCTATGGATTTGAATTGATCCCCAGTGGGTATTATGTGGATGAAACAGGCCGTGTCCGTTACCTTAAGGTAGGCGGGTTCGACGTCCGAGATGGGACAACTGTGAAGATTGTTGAAGATCTCCTGGCGGAGAAGTGGTCGAAGAAGCCAATAAAGCCTGTTGAGAAGCCTTACACTTCGACCAGACAGGAGATAACCGCCCTGACTCGGCAACTGAAAGCCTCTCCCCGAAACTCTGACAAACGCCTGCGTCTTGCCGACCTGATGGCACAATCCGGACATTTCAGGAAAGCGGCCAAGGAATACGATGCTGTGCTGGCTCAACACCCCAGGCATGTCCGGGGACTATTCTCCCGAGGCCTTATCTTTGCACGAGACGGGAAAGTGACGGAGGCCCTGTCCTGCTGGCACCAGGCTCTGGCGCTGGCTCCTACCAACTGGATTCTTCACAAGCAAATCTGGGTATTGGAGTCACCGGATCAGTTCTATCCCGCCATCAATTACAGCTGGCAACAGGAGAAACTCCGACGTGAGGATTTTGTGGCGTCTACCCAGCAAAAAGCCAAAGCCCAACACAGGTAAAGTTCATGAGTGCCGCAGGAGGGAGTCAAACCTCGTCGCCTGATTAATATCCCCGCCTTCTCAGGTCTTTCTCCGTCATTCCAAAATAGTGCCCGATCTCGTGCCTTAAAGTCGTTTCGATTTGAAGGGAGATTTCACTCTCATTGCGAGATACGGCTTCAATGTTTTTCTGGTAAAGAACAATTCGAGAGGGCATGCTTATCGCAAACACTGACTGATGAGTCTTCGGAACTCCGTGAAACAAACCCAGCAGAAGTCCAGCGTACTGCCGTTGAAGCTCCCTCTCCGGATAATCCTCCACCAGGACAACCACATTATCCAATTT
Source organism: Terriglobia bacterium (assembly GCA_041476565.1). GTDB lineage: Bacteria > Acidobacteriota > Terriglobia > Versatilivoradales > Versatilivoraceae > DATKMG01. The sequence goes on from JBGOTQ010000228.1 coordinate 10,472, forward strand.
CTGCCTGAAACGACGTGGAAGGCGCTCCAGGGCGTTTTCGACCAGTTGTGTGAATTGCAGACGATCCATGGCAAGAACGGAATGGAAGGGGGCGTAACACGTGACCGACACAAAGTGTTGTCTCGCCCTCAGGGCTCGTGGTCACCGGGATGAACCTGACCCGGGGCGACGCTCAGAACCCCCGTGCAGTCGACCGGCGTCACCCGCTTGACCTGGTCTGGATTAATCTAGCCTTTCAGGCCGGGGATTGGAGGTTCTCCATCTTTTGCTTGGCGCTCCTGCATCTTTACCTTCTGTTTCAAGGCATCGATATCGGCCTTCATCTCCGGCAGCCTCCCAAACAAGGCATTCAACAACTTGTACTCCTTCAGTGGCCGGACTGGAACCCCCCAGTACACCTCGCCACTGCGAACTATTTTCCCTGGCAGGACTCCCGCTTTGGACCCGATTACGGCACCTTTCTCTACCCGGGCGTGATCGCCAAACCCGACTTGTCCCCCGATTACCGCGAAGTCTTCGATGATGGTACTGCCTGAAATTCCGGTCTGGGCGGCGATCACCACGTGTTGTCCAATATCCACATTGTGGGCAATCTGAACCAGGTTGTCGATCTTGGTGCCACGCCCAATCCGGGTGATACCCAGCGATCCCCGATCAATGGTGGTATTGGCCCCGATTTCTACATCATCTTCAATCACCACCCCGCCGACCTGGGGGAACTTGACTTGTTTCTCGCCATCAAAGACATAACCGAAGCCATCGCTTCCAAGGACAGCGCCGGAATGCAGCACGACTCGGTCCCTCAATACAACGCCAGGGTAAAGGACCACCTGAGGATGCAAAATACAATAATTCCCCAGGCTACAGTCGTCTCCGACCACGACGCCCGCCTGAAGTATGCATCCCTCACCCACACGTGCCCGGGCCCCAATCGTGACCTGAGGGCCAATGTCGACACCGGCCCCCAGGATTGCATCAGGGGAAATGACCGCGGTGGAATGCCGGGCCCCGTGGCCTTGCGGCATTGGATACAGCAGTTGGGCCGCTCTTGCAAAATCCAATTTGGGCTTCTCTGAAACTATAACAGTCCAGGTGGGAACTGCCAATCCTGCCGGGGCAATGATGGCTGCGGCCTTGGGCTCGCCAGGAACCATATCTCCCTTATGCTGCACCTCCAGGAATACCAGGGAGGTGTTGTCGGCAGACTCCCAGCTCGAAATCTTAAGGATCTGCCTGGTTCCATCCCCCTGGAAGGAACGTTCCAACAACCGGGCAAGCTGCTCAACAGTGTATTCCACAAGTAACCTCCACGGTTGGGATCAGGGCGTCTTGCAGGCGGAAACTGAAGTCGTGCTAAGAATGCGGATGCCATTTTTAGCCGCCGGCGCAGACGAGCAAGCGTGATTGGAAAGAACCCCCACTGGCCAACGATGCAATACTTCCGACCTTTGGCGAGGAAGATTATATCCGGAGGCAAAAAAAAGCAGGTCCTTTGGACCTGCTTGGGTCAGAGAAAGATGGAAATCCAACCACCCGGCTGGGAGCCTGAACCTAAATGTCACTCCGGACTGAAGCCAGGATTTCCCGGTCCTTCTCGAGGATGGCAGGATTGTCATGGCAGCAGCCGTCTTTTGGCGTTTCCTGGATTACTGGCAGAGTTAGATTGTGCTTGAGTGTAGACAGTTCCACTCTCTTGCCGCGAGCATAGATAGTGTGGCGGCCTTGATTTTTGTGCCATTCCGCCAGGGTGGCCGTTGTGTGCATATTCTCGATGATTTGGCGCCAACCCGCACCGGTGTTATAAGCGCAGAAAGAAATCTC
>JBGOTQ010000229.1:0-12250 GCA_041476565.1 Terriglobia bacterium
GGCGGGCATCCTGCCCGCCCTCTTACATATAGCCATCGCGGCGGAGCGTTTCCAGACCACCGCCGTCTTCCTCATCCTGGGCACGGCCGGAGCGTTCTGCGATCCGGGAAAGCCGCCCGGTTCTCAACTCTTCGGCGATCTCCCGAGCATTTGTCGAAAGCGAGTCAATCGGGGCGGTACAGGGGGCACAGCCCAAAGAACGGTAGCGGCGTCCATCTCCGTGGTCAAAATAGAGGGAAACCACCGGGACCTTTTCCCGGTCGATATATTCCCAGATATCCACCTCCGACCAATCCAGCAGAGGATGGATTCGAACGTGGGTCCCAGGGGCAAAGTCCGTCTTGTATTGATTCCAGAACTCAGGCGGTTGATCGGCCAGATTCCAGGCACTCCATTCATCACGGCTGGAGAAGTATCGTTCCTTGGATCGACTTCCCTCCTCATCCGATCTCAAGCCTACAATCACCCCAGTAAAGGGTTTCCGGTTCGGATCCACCTCGTACCTGCCCGTTTCCAGGTTCAGTCGAAAACGAGGCCAGGCACCGGAAATGGTGTGTTTCAAGGCTTCAGTTTTCAGGTTTCGGCAGCATTCCAGCCGGGTGGCATTTCCATCGGGGAATGTAGCCTTGGTTTCGAGGGCCTGAGTATTCTGTCCGTAAATCATGGTTAGCTTCCATTCCCGGGCCAGTTGATCGCGGTAGGCAATCATCTGGGGAATCTTGAAGCTGGTGTCAATATGAATGAGCGGAATGGGTACATGCCCAAAGAAGGCTTTGCGGGTCAACCACAGGAGGACGGTACTATCTTTCCCGATGGACCAAAGCATACAGAGCCTGGTGAATTCACTGTAGGCTTCCCTGAGGATATAGATGCTTCCATTTTCCAGTCGATCTAAACGGTCCACTTAGGAACTTTCTCCCAGGGCCTCAAGGTCTGCAAGGTCCACCTTTCTCCCAAGGACTCGCTTGCTGGTGACTAAGTCCACTCTGGCGATCACGAAGGTGGGAACTTCTCCGTATTTGACTGCTACCTTGTTGGCCCATGCTCTTTCCCAACTCACGCCAGGAATTGACGTAATCAGATCGATCCGCACAGGAGCCACACCGAGTTGGATGACCCGATCCTCTGCACAAAAGTCATTCTCTTTTAAGCCAATGTCTGCCATTCCAAATCTATTCAAGACACGCATAATCTTGGGGGCATTTTGGGCATCGGGCCCAATGAACAGATCCAGGGCCTCAGTGTAGCGAGGAAGTCCACAGTATGCCAGGGCATACCCGCCAACAATCAGGTACTCAACGTGTTCTTCGTTCAATAATTCTAAAAACTCTTTGAAATCGGGTTCGACCGTGACCATATTCTAACCTGAGCAAGTCCACCGCTTCGAATCGCTCCTGGGGAGGGCGACTCAGCCAGTACTCCCTGTCTTCCCTTTTGGCAGAATCATCATAGAGTTTCCTTACTTTGACAACGGTTCTGTCAACCCGCATAAACAAACCTCATCCGCATACAAAAAGCGGCGCGCAAAAGGAACCAGCCCGCCAAGATCTTATCTACGACGGAGTTCCTCCAATTCCTGGCGAAGAGGTGCCCAATAGAGACGATCGATCTCCCGTTCCCGCTTTTCTTCTTGCTCAAGGGCTTTGGCCAGCCGGGCCTCCTGGTCCCATCGAGCAAAGCAAAGCAGAGGTCTCAATTTTCTGGAGGTACTCGGGCGACGATGGGGGAACGGCAATGCGACGCGCATCCAGTGGGTCCAGCGCCGAGGAGAGCCGCCTGAGGTTCTCAGCCTCGGTCATCAAAGCAATATCGGTGTCCCGACTAAATTCCGCTGCGCCGTACAAGACGCAAGCTTGGCCTCCCATCAACAAATGCTGGACGTGGTGCGTAGATAAAGTCGAAAGGACTTTGAGAATCGGGTTCAGGGCCAAGAGATCCTCCCGCCTGGATGTAGAAGACCCATAATTTCTGGCTCTCATTCCACCGTTCTATGGGCTTCATCTGGTACCAGTCTGCCCATTCGTCGCAATCGTCTTCAAACGTCTTATTCATAAGACCTTCTCTACAAACCGTCGGAACCCCTAGCAGCGGCGAATTTACTTCTCTAATTTAATCGACGGCCCGCCTGCTGTACAATGGTCTTTGTTGGGATGGGACTTCACATGCCCTATCAGTGAGACCCGGGAGACCACCCATCAAAATACTGCATCTCCAGCAACAGTATCTTAACATGAGGGCCGGAATTCCAATCTGCACTGATTTCGGCCGAGTTTATCCAGGCCAGACTAGTACTCGCGTTTGAACTGTGACTGGGCCAAGGCAGGAACCCTACACTTTAACGAGGCAATCAACAATGATCGTTGGACTTTTCGGAGAGCCATCTGCCTTGAAATCGAAACTTTTCTCTTTCCTGACCCATCGAGGTTTTTACCCCTGCTCTCCAGGAAATCTTGCGAAATTCGAGACTGACCGCAATTACGTTTTTGAGAGTGGTCAAGATTCTCAAGGATTCCTGGAATTACAGAACTCGAGGAAGGTAAGTATTTGGCTCGGAGATGAGACCGGTCAGAGTTCAGGATACGATCTGGTACTCCCTTTGACTGAAAGCGAAGCCCGAGCCGAGGAGGAAGTCAGCCAATTGCTCCTGCAACGAATGCAATCTCAGACCCGGCCGGACTGGGATGAGTACTTCATTCGCATTGCTCAGGTTGCATCCACGCGGAGCAACTGTATCAAGCGCAAAGTCGGGGCGGTAATTGTCCGGGACAAGCGGATCATTTCCACCGGCTACAACGGGACCCCCCGCGGAACAAAGAACTGCAACGAGGGGGGATGCCCCCGCTGCAACAGCCTGGCAGGCAGCGGGACCCGGCTGGAGGAGTGTCTTTGCTCCCACGGCGAGGAGAATGCCATCACCCAGGCTGCGTACCATGGCACTAGCGTGAAGGGAGGAACAATTTATACAACCTTTGCCCCTTGCCTGATGTGTACCAAGATGATCATCAATAGCGGCATTCAGGAAGTGGTGTACAACGTGGACTATCCGCTCAACGAGGTCGTGTTTAAGCTTTTTGACCAGGCTGGGGTCAGGATTCGCCAGCATCACCTAATGTGAGACCCGGGCTCAATTGGAGAAGAGGGCGGGACCTGAAGAGATCCACGGCGAGGCACCGTGGATGACGCTCCTCCCGACAGTGAACGTCGGGTATCAACCATCTAGGAATCTTCCTGGCGAGGACACCCCAAAGGCCAGCGAACAGTGCATTGTTCTCATTGGCGCTCCCTTTGGCAGAATACCTCTATTCCGATTCCAGGATGACTACCTCTTCCATGATATCGCCGGCTTGAATGGCTTTTACCACCTGCATATCACTGGTTCTCCCAAACACTGTGTGAACGCCGTCCAGATGAGACTGGGCTGAATGGCAAATGAAGAACTGGCTCCCCCCGGTATTTTTTCCGCGATGCGCCATGGAGAGGGACCCCGCCAAATGCTTGTTCGAATTGATTTCACAAGGAATGTTGTACCCCGGCCCGCCCGAGCCATTGCCATTGGGACAGCCTCCCTGGATGACAAAATTCGAAATGACCCGGTGGAATTTGAGTCCGTTATAAAAGCCACTGCGGACCAGTTTCACGAAATTGTCAACAGTCTTAGGGGCGTCCTGGTCAAAGAAATCGATATGAATATCACCTCTGAGAGTCTTAATAACTGCCTTTGTCATTGTATCTCTCCTTGTCGCCCGACGGCCGACGTTCTGTTCTTAGAAATTTCATGACCGAGCGTGGGAGCCGATTTCCGTGCGGCGACCAGTTCGACATGGGCAACCGCCGCGACGGAGCGCGGCGGCCACCTTTTCAAGCTCACTACCGCGACGAAAATGCTGGATGGCCGAGCGGGTGACCGCTGTCACCCTGCGAGGCCGATTTCTGTCTGGCGTGTTTGCTGGCCTCACGAAGCCTTAAGGGTTGCGACGGAGCGCGACCCTCCACCAAGATGGACATCCTGCATCTAAACCAACTAGCCAACTGCTAGTCACAGATCTTGTCACCCGGCCTCAGCAGCCAGGCTTGCGGATGGTGTGTGAACCCGACATGCGGGTAATAACTTTCAGCTGCCGGGGCAGCCAGCAGGAGGATAGTCGTTCGGGAACCTCCAGCCTCCTGGGTTTTTCGGACCAACTCCTTGCCAATTCCCAGCCTTTGATGAGATACGCGAACCGCCAGGTCCGACAGGTAGGTAACGTAGCTGAAATCGGAAAGCGCTCTGGAAATCCCCACAAGTAGTTGGTCATCCCATGCAGTGATGACCAGATTGGCATTGTCAATCATCTGCCGCATCTGTTCCCGATCGCCAATAGGCCTTCTCTCACCCAGAGTCGAGGCCCGGTACAGCTCGATGACCGCATCCAGATCCAACCTATTCCCAATTCGGTATTCGATCATTTCGGCTTGGAGACGTCCTTTTTCATTTGTTCAACTATCTCATGGGCCAAATCTTTCGCGGATTTGTAGCTGGTGTGAACGAGATAAGAAGTCGATGTATCCTTGGAGGTGGACCAGATTAGTTTTTCACTCTTGGGATCGATCAGAAAGGCGATCCCCCGGGAAGCTTTGGAGTTTCGAACAATTTTCGGTGGATCTTCCATCAAGCCTTTGAGGTCAATATGGGGAACGTCAGATAAGATGCCATCCGCTAAATGGGGATCAATCGTGACCTGATATTGCCCCCACCTGACCAGTTCCGTGGTCAAATAGTGATCCATGCGGTCCTTCATTGGTATCAGGTAAACTACTTTAACTGAGTTGAGGTGGACCTGGGAGGCCTCTTCGGCAGCGGCCGCGGAGGAGGCGAACAGAACAACCAGCGTGCCGAAAAGGAGAATTGGACGATGACGATAATGCTTCATAAGACGGCTCCTTAGGTTATTTTCCCGATGTCGGCTCCCCTGTCGAAAGTGGGAGGTCCGAATATGACGACCACTCCTGCCACGAACCCACGTAGTTCCGCACTTTAGGGAAGCCGAGAAGCTGCAAGGCCAGGAATGTGTTGGAGGCACGGTTTCCACGCTGACAGTAGACAATCACTTCCCTGTCCGGCGTCACTCCAACTTGGGCCAGTCTCTTCTCGAGATCGTTCTTCGGCAGGTAACGAAGATTACCCTCCAGCAGCCGTCCCCATTCTAGCCAGCGTGCTCCGGGTATGTGACCGCTTCGCGTGGCCTGGCTGTTGATCTCTTTCCCAATATACTCTTCGTAGCTGCGGACATCCAATAGGACAACCCCGGGATCGTTGAGTCGACGGGCCACGAAGTTAGTGGTGGCAATGACCCGGGGGTTGACCTTCACGACCAGCGGGCGAGACGTTCGCAAAGATCGTTCCTGGCAGACCGGAAAGTGGGAAGCCTGCCAGGTCTGGAATCCTCCCGCGAGAACTTTTCCAGTGCGATAGCCCGCATAGGTATAGTACCACAGTGCTCGAGGAGCGCGGACCCCAATGCCATCCTCGTAAAACACCACTATTTCATCACCCTTGATTCCCAGCGGAGCAAACTTTACAGCTAAATCCTCTTTCAGGAGTCTCAGGCCTTCATCGCTCGTGGTTGCAGACAGCACTGCAGCATCCATCCATACCGACCCGGAGATGTGGCCTTTTGAATAGTCGGCTTCAGAGCGCGTATCGACCACAACCAGAGACTTGCCACTCAAATGGTCTCTGAGCCATTCAGGGGCCACTAACGGCAGATTTTCGTGAGTCGTGGCAACCTCAAAACAGGCGGGGGCTCCAAGAGTCAAGCCGGTACAGGTCAGGGCGAACATCCACCAAGGCACAGACAGCAGTGTCAAGCGGCAGGGTTCGGTCTTCAAGGGAGGCCTCCACGGGGTCTAAGGATCAACTCTGTGATTCGACAAGTGCCCCTTCATATTATCCAGAGACCGTTATCGGCGTTCAATCATAAACGTCTTTTTTCATTTCCCTATTGCAAATCCGACGAATTTCCGTAAGATATGGGGCGCTTCCGGACCAGGGGCCAGCCAGGCAAAAATCCCCTCCTTAAGGTGCCGGGAAGCCAAGAACGAATTGAATTAGCTTCGAGTAAGAGATGGCCCATAGCCCCGTGCCTGAGGGCGGGGGATAGATTCATTGAGATCTGAAGAGCCCTAAAGGAACGAAGTTGTCTCTGGCAGTTTGTAACGTCTCCGGGTATCCCCTTTTCTGAGAACCAGTCCTTCCAGTACTACCGTCTCTCACGGCCGTGGCTATGGCGTAACTGTGCTGCTAGTCTTAGGCATTTCAAGTTTCAATTCTTCAAGGACAGACGAATTTCAGCATGGATTATCCACCCAAGTTTAAGTTGAAAAATGTGAAGCTGCGGGACTGGGTCCAGGAGATGGCCGATCTCTGCAGGCCAGATGAGATTTATTGGTGTGACGGAAGCCAACAGGAAAATGACCGGCTTTGCCAAATGATGGTAAAGACCGGGACCTTTATCAAGCTCAATGAGGAAAAGCGACCCAATAGTTATCTGGTTCGTTCAGACCCCAGTGATGTAGCACGGGTTGAAGATCGCACTTTTATCTGTAGTCTGCGCAAGGATGATGCCGGTCCCACCAACAATTGGATGGATCCGAAGGAGATGAAGGAGAAGCTGCTGGGTCTCTTCGATGGCTCAATGCGCGGGCGAACCATGTACGTGGTTCCCTTCTGTATGGGACCGGTGGGATCTCCCTTCTCGATCATTGGGGTCGAGTTGACCGATTCACCTTATGTCGTGGTCAATATGCGGATCATGACCCGCATGGGGTTGCCGGTCCTGAAATCCCTGGGGAACAGAGAATTCATTCCCTGCCTGCATTCGGTGGGCTTGCCTTTGGAACCGGCCCAGGAAGATGTGTCCTGGCCCTGCAACAGAGAGCAAAAATTCATTGTTCATTTCCCGGAAGAACGATCCATCTGGTCTTACGGCAGCGGGTATGGCGGCAATGCCTTGCTTGGAAAGAAATGCCTGGCCTTAAGGATCGCCTCCTGCATCGCTCGGGACGAAGGCTGGCTGGCCGAGCATATGTTGATCCTGGGGGTTGAATCTCCGAACGGCGAGAAGGCCTATGTGGCTGCGGCCTTTCCCAGTGCTTGCGGCAAGACCAACTTTGCTATGTTGATCCCTCCCAGGGCCTTTGCCGGCTGGAAGGTCACCACCGTGGGAGACGACATCGCCTGGATCCGGGTTGGGCAAGATGGGTGGTTGTATGCCATCAACCCGGAAGCTGGTTTCTTTGGAGTGGCCCCTGGAACCTCCATGCAGTCTAATCCCAACGCTTTGGCAAGTGTCTCTCAAAATACGATCTTCACTAATGTGGCGCTCACCCCCGACGGAGATGTCTGGTGGGAAGGAATGACCGAGACCCCTCCGGCTGAATTGATCGATTGGCAGGGCCAACCCTGGACGCCGGGTTGCGGGAGAAAGGCCGCCCATCCCAATGCCCGCTTTACTGCCCCGATCGCTCAGTGCCCGTCTTTGGATCCGAACTGGGAGAATCCCAAAGGGGTCCCCATCAGCGCTTTTATCTTTGGCGGCCGCCGGAGCCACGTGGTTCCGCTGATAGTTCAGGCCTTCAACTGGAATTTCGGGGTTTACATGGCCGCCACAATGGGTTCAGAAACCACCGCGGCTGCGACAGGGAAACTAGGAGAAGTGCGCTGCGACCCCATGGCGATGCTGCCATTCTGCGGTTACCACATGGCGGATTATTTCAACCACTGGCTGCAGATCGGACGCGAGATTTCCCACCCACCTCGAATTTTCGGCGTGAATTGGTTCCGTACCGACAGCCAGTTCCGGTACCTCTGGCCGGGATTTGGAGAAAACATGCGAGTGCTGACATGGATTGTGGAAAGAATCCAAGGCCACGGCTACGCAGCCGAGAGTCCTCTGGGATGGATGCCCTTGCGTGAAGACCTGGAATGGGAAGATCTCAACTGTGTGACTCCCGAGGATTTCTACGAACTCATGTCGGTTGATCGGGAAGATTGGAAGCTGGAGATGGCAGCCCATGAGAAGCTCTTTGCCAAACTGTATGACCGCCTGCCCAAAGAATTCCTGTTCATGCGGGAATTGATTCTTTCCAGCTTGTGGCGCTCTCCCGAGCGCTGGGAACTTTCTTAGGAATAGACGCTGAAGATTTTACCTTTCCGTGACATTCTCCTCCCGAACTCCTGATAATTTAATGATTGTATAAGTTCCCCTGGGCAGTTGGGATCCCCATGGGTGAAAGGTCACAAGTGGGGAATTTAGCCTCACTCTCCCCTCACATTCTCTCCATGTACAGAAGCCAATCTCTTTTCAATAAATCACTTACCAAGTTGCTGTCTGATGGTCAATTGGGTGATAGCTTGCAATCCTCAAGAAAGGAGTCAAGGCGCTAGCCAAAAAAGGAGATTTCTTACTGGATCTTTTGCCATCTACCCTGGAGTTACTTTGAACTTCCGTGGACGGCAATGCTAGAATCTCTTTTTTGACGTTGGTACATACCCATCGTCATACCTCTTACGCCTCGTTGGTGTTCGCCCAGCGCCGAGAGATCCTTTCGTGAGGAGTCACCCATCATGAAGTTCAAACTGTTAGGTCTGTTACTCGTGGTTACCGTCGTGCTTCAGGGGCAGACGCCCCATCCCCTCTTTGTCGATGTGACGAAACAGGCCGGGATCCGGTTTGACCATTGCATGGGAGACAAGAAACTCAGCAACATCCTCGAGGCCACCGGGTCTGGTTGCGCCTTCTTTGACTACGACGGCGACGGGTGGATGGATCTTTATGTGGTGAATGGCTGTTACCTGGAAGGCATCAGCGATCCCAAATCACCCTTCAAGGGGATGCGGATGACCAACCATCTCTATCACAACAATGGCGACGGTACGTTCACCGATGTCACGGAAAAGGCAGGGGTGAGCAATGAAGGTCGATATGGAATGGGCGTCCAGGTAGGAGATTACGACAACGATGGGCACCCGGATTTATATGTGACCAACTACGGGAAGAACACTCTTTACCATAACAATGGCAACGGCACCTTCACGGATGTCACTGACAAGGCTGGCGTTGGCGTTAACAAATGGAGTACCGGGGCCGCTTGGTTCGATTACGACAAGGACGGGTATCTGGACCTCTTCGTGGCTAATTACCTGGATTTCGATCCGGAATACCGACTTTACTACGAGGCTGACATTTATCCCGGTCCCCTGGCATATCCAGCACAAACCAGCGTTCTTTTCCACAACAACCATGACGGTACTTTCACGGATGTGACAGAAAAAGCCGGGGTCAACAAAAAGGGGCGCGGGATGGGGGCCCTCACGGTAGATTACGACGGGGATGGCTGGCCCGACATCTTTGTCGCCAACGACGCAACTGCTAACCTTCTGTATCACAACAACGGGAACGGGGCCTTTACGGAGATCGGTCTCACTGCCGGCCTGGCTTTTGGACAAAACGGCAATGCCTCAGCCTCAATGGGCGGGGACTGGAGGGACTATGACATGGACGGCATGCTAGATCTGCTGGTTCCGGCCATGGGCTACAACGCCCTCTATCGAAACCTCGGGAAAGGGGCCTTCCAGGAAATGGCGGTGGAAACGGGGCTGGCCATCATTAGCGGCCAATATTGGTCCTGGGGAGGGAAGTTCCTGGACTACGACAACGACGGTTATGTGGATGTGATGGTGGTTAACGGCGACGGACACCGTCTTACCGAAACTCAGGATGCTATTCTGGCACGGAACGTCCCAGGCCGCAACGGCAAGCGGACTTTTCAGGATGTGGCCACCCAGTCAGGTCCTTACTTCGAGTTGAAGGCCGTGGCTCGCGGATTGGCCATCGGAGATTTTGACAACGACGGAGATCTGGACGCTTTCATCCTCAATATCAACCAGCCCTCCGTGCTGATTCGCAACGATGGGGGCAACCGCAACAACTGGATCATGCTGGACCTGGTGGGTACCCGAAGCAATCGCGACGGATTCGGGGCCAAGGTCACACTCCGGGCCGGTTCCCTGGTTCAAGTGGACGAGAAGAAGTCCGGAACCAGCTATCTTTCCAGCAATGATCCCAGGATGCATTTTGGTCTCAATAAGCTGACCAAGGTCGATGAGGTGACCATTAAATGGCCAAGCGGGGTTACACAAAAGCTCAGAGATTTAAAGGTCAACCAGGTCGTCAAGGTTACCGAACCTCGCGCTTAGTCCTGAGCTTTCTGGTCCTGGCGGTGATGTTTGTGGTAGCCGCCGGGACAAAGGTGGGCTCAGACCAGCGGAAGGGCTCGCTGGTCTTCACCCAGATGCCCCGCCAATCGGAACGTCCCGCCAAGGCAACTCCCAGCTTCCAGTTTCGAGACAATCCTCCAAAAGGCAGCCGAATTGTGGCCCTCTCCCCGGACGGGACTCTGTCGATATTGACCGCAGAATTCTATGCTGCGGCTGAACCCGACGTCCGGTTCGACGGGAGGAAGATCCTGTTTTCCGGCAAACGGGGCCCCAAAGACAATTGGAACATCTGGGAAATGGATCTCGATGGAAAAAACAAGAAGCAAGTGACTGAGCATTTTGGGGATTGCCGCGAACCTAGATACCTGGCTACCAGTTCGATTACTCCTCCCGATTTTGAAGACAAAGTCCGCTGGATGACTTTTACCTCCAATGCTGGCAATACTCTCGATGAGTTAGGACCGGACCTGTCGACGGCCCTCTACGCAAGAAACCTGGAGCCGGTCCAAGGCCGGGGGCTGGTCACACGACGCAGCACCTTCAACCTTTCGAGCGATTTCTCCCCAACCGTTCTTCAGGATGGCCGGATCATTTTCACCAGCCGCCAAAGAGGAGATCTTCGCAGATATCCGCACGGCAGGTTCCTTTTATTGGCCGGCAACTGGGACGGAACCGGCGTGAATCTCTTCTGTGGAACCAGCCAGGGCGCAACACTCAAGACCATGGCCTGCGAGATGCCAGACCGGACGCTGGTCTTTGTGGAGTCGGAGGGAGAAACTCCGGATGGAAGTGGCCGGCTGGCTCGGGTTTCCTTCAAACGTCCTTTGCATAGCTACCAACTGCTAAGCAAAGGAAGAGGGTGGTACCGAAACCCGGTTCCATTGACTGACGGAAGACTCCTGGTTTCTTACCGAGTCGACAAAGAGCCTTACGGGCTGTATGTATTCGATTACGACAAGGGGCAACCGGGTGAGAGGCTTTTCCAGGATCCCAATTGGGAGAGCGTGGAAGCCATTCCGCTGTGGATTCGAACCGAACCTCAAGGGCTGATCAGTTCCCTAGTGGATTCAGAATCTACGGCTGATATCCAATGCTTGAACGTCTACGACTCTGATCAGCCCGAATCCGCAGAAATCAAGAAAGGTGAAGTGAAGCGGGTCAGGTTGGTTGAAGGGGTGCCAGTTTCGGAGCAACGCACTGGAGAGATTGCTCCCCGAATGCTGAGCCTACCTTGGAGTCGAACCAGGATCCTCGGAGAAGCCCCGGTAGAATCCGATGGATCTTTTTTCCTCAAGCTCCCCGGGGATACCCCCTTTTACATCCAGGCCCTCAATGAAGAAGGGATGGCGCTGATGACCATGCCGAATTGGATCTGGATAAGGCGGGGTACCAGTCGTGGCTGCATCGGCTGCCATGAAAACAAGGAACTGGCCCCGGAAAACCGAGTCACCGAGGCTCTGGTCAAGATACGGCAATCCGAAATGCTCATCCCTCCGGAACAGCGCCGGGTGGTGAGTTTTCGTAAGACGGTGCTGCCAATCATTGAAGCCCGTTGCGCATCCTGCCATAGCGGCAAGACGCCTGCAGGACATCTGGAACTGGCTTCGACGCCCACCAAACAGGCCAATAAAGCTTACGAGCACCTGATGGCTAGCCGATACGCAGGAGCCGCGGATGTAGAAGATCCCTACGTGGTGCCGGGGAGTGCGCGGAGGAGCCGATTGGTACAGGTCCTCATGGGCAAGCCATCCAGTCCGGGAAGCCGACATCTGGAACTGCTGAAGGACGAGGAAAAGAAGGCCATCGTGGAATGGATTGATTTGGGGGCACGGTGGGAGAACTGAAGAGATTGCCCAATTAATGACTCTAATGCTGAATAGCAAATGTCGAATGACAAACGGAAAAAAGCTCAATGCCGGTTTAGACACCGTGAAGAAATAACCTGCGCCGAAAGCTCCCCTCCTTGGTTAAGGAGGGGATGCCGTGGTCGAA
>JBGOTQ010000230.1:0-12244 GCA_041476565.1 Terriglobia bacterium
ACTCCTCAGTAGCTCAATGGTAGAGCATCCGGCTGTTAACCGGAGGGTTGTAGGTTCGAGTCCTACCTGAGGAGCCAATCACTTACGAAGAATTCCTACCTTCAAAAAACGCTGAATGTAGCGGAAAATGTAGCGACTCCATATAAGAAACGCTCATCTTACTCTCGCAATTCTCGACTTCTCTTCCGCCCGTTTTGTGGATATGACTTCCAGCGCTGTCCTTCGCCAAAATCTCATCCACTCCAATTTGATTTGCTTTTCCTTGTTATTCCGTCCTTTGTAGAGTGTTCTCGGGATTAGAGGCTGCCGTATCATATCAAGAAAAGGGAATGACTGCCTTAGCCGAGAAGCAGCTCCGGGACGGGCTTCCCTGTGGAGAATTGGCTTAGGTTCGATGCCCGTCGCAGACGAGTTCTGCCCGGTCTCGCAGTTAACTGAACTTTGTGTGTGGGAGAAAGACCAGTCAGTGTCTAGGCGGCCCGCCGTTCGTACCGATGATGAAGGCCACCCACTTCTGGGAACTCCACCACCTCGCCTAGTTTCGGAGACTGAACATTTCGGGACTCAGGAGAATCCTTGTCTAAGGACAGGGTGCTGTTTCCTCGGGGAACGCCTGAACAAACTGCTGCCCTGTCCATAAAGCTGTCGGATGCTCAGTGACATTAAAGTAAACCACACGCCGACGGGAATGAGACAGCACAACAAAGACAAACAGCACTCGGAACGTGACGGTGGGCACAGTGAAGAGGTCAATCGAGACCAGATCGTTGAGGTGATTATTCAGAAAAGCCTTCCAGGTCTGTGAAGGAGGCTTCCTGCCTTTGGGCAGGAGACGAGAAACGGTGCGTTCGGAAATCTCAATTCCGAGTTTGAGCAACTCCCCATGTATTCTCGGCGCTCCTCAGTACGGATTGGCTGTCGCCATCCTTTTGATGAGATCTCTAACCTCTGAGCTGACTGGGTTTCGACCAGCACTTTTACGTTGTGAAATCCTGGCCCAATAAATTCTGAAGCCCTTCCGCTGCCAGCCGACGACGGTGTCCGCCTGAATCAGATGCAAGGCCTTTCGCCAACGGGGCCAGATTCGAGAGAGCACGACCCAAAATATTCGGTCTTTCCGCTGGAATCTCGGGACTCCCTTCCTTTTAAGCACTCCCAATTGGTGTCGCAAAGCCAAGTTCTCTAGAGCCAGGTCACGTCGATCTCGGAAGGCTGTAATCGTCAAAATTCCTAGCCATCGAAGTGTCTCTATCATGAGCAGGAGTGTGGAGGGAACAGGTTAAATAATCAATGGTTTTCAACCGGATCAAATTTTGGCGAGGGACAGTTACTCGTATCGCAATGCCTCTATTGGTTTCATCTTGGTGGCACGGCGTGCGGGAATATAGCATGCCAAGAGCGCTGTAGACCCTAACAACATCGTGACAATTAGAAAGGTCAATGCATCAATGGCTTTGACCCCGAAGAGCAGGCTTGACAGCAGATGAGTCAGCGCAATGGCTCCCCCGAGACCCATCACAAGACCGGCGACGATGAGCAGAGTCCCTTTTCCGAGCACCAGCTTCAACACATCGAACTCCTGTGCGCCCAGTGCCATGCGAATACCTATTTCGCGGGTGGCCTGCACAACCGAATAAGACATGACGCCATATATGCCTAAAGCGGCGAGAGCGAGTGCTACCGCGGCAAACACACCGATGAGCCACGTCTGCGCGCGCGACTCTGACATTGAAGCTATGACGATTTCATCCATCGTCCTTACGCCGGTAATCGGAAGGTCTTTATCGATTTCCGCGATCGCGCTCCTTACAGGTTGGGCTAAACTCTTTGGTTTAGTCTCAGTACGCAATGCCAGCGCAACGCCTGGCAAAGTGCATTGCATGATCGGGACGTATATCTCGGGCTGGCCGCTGTCGTTCAGGCCCTCGAACTTCGCATCCGCAATCACACCGACAATTTCCCATCCTAGCAAGGGACCAAGCCCGGCCTTTCCGCCGAAAAGTTCCTTGATGAGTAAACGCTGCCTCAGAGGTTTCTCATAGGGCAAGAATTGTTTTGCGAAGGTCTCGTTCACAATAGCAACCCGTGGGGCATTCTCGTTATCCCTCTCCGTGAATAGCCGTCCCTCCCGCAGCGTCATGCTGAAAGTTCGGAAAAAATCGTGGCTTACCATCTCGAACGGGGCCCCTGGTGCCTCCGAAACCGGAACCTGGGCATGGCTGGCAATCTGGAATGGCAAGCCGTAGCTTGAACCTTGCAGTGGCAGGGTCATTGAAATGCATACGCTTTGCACTCCTGGCAACGTGCTGAGCTTGTCGAGGACGCGGCGATAGAAAGACCGGATTTGGGAGGCAAGAAGATATCTCTCGGATGCCATGGACAAATGCATAGAGAGGACGTGGTCCGGACGGAATCCAGGATCTACAGTCTGCATCGCCAGTAGTGTTCGAACCATTAGACCTGCTGCTACAAGAACCACCATAGACAGTGCAATTTCGGCGGTGACAAGTACATTCCGGAACCCAGGGCTGCCAGATCCTCCAGATGACGTACGGCCAGTTTCTTTTAAAGAATCGTGCAGATTCATCTTTGTCGCTAGCCAGGCAGGTGCAACGCCGAATAGCAGTCCTGTCAAAAGTGATAGCGCAAGCGTGAATCCCAAGACGCGCCAGTCCACATTGATCTCAGCGATACCTGCAACTAGAAATTGAGGCAAGAGAGCGCGAACGAGTCTCACGAGCCAGAAAGCCATGGCCAGCCCGAACAGTCCGCCTGCCGCGGCAAGCAAGAGGCTTTCGGTGAGCAACTGTTGCACAAGGCGCAGCCTTCTGGCTCCGAGGGACACGCGTACCGCCAACTCCCTCTGCCGGACGGCCGCCTTTACCAATAACAGGTTCGCCACGTTCAGACATGCGATCAGCAGCACGAAGCCAACTGCTCCGAACAGCACTAGTACTCGATCCCGCTGCCCCTCCTGCACAATTGAAGTGCGGATGGGCTGGACGAACGTACTCCAACCTTTGTTCGATTTGGGATAATCCCGTTCGATGTTCCGAGCAATGACCTCCATTTCCGCACGGGCCTGCTCGAGTGACACGCCCTGTTTGAGCCTCGCCAACGGCACCAACCAATGAAAGTCGCGGGCAGCCTGGGCACGGTCCAGAGCGAGCGGCATCCACATCTCGGGGCTGCCGAAAAATCGAAACCTTGCAGGCATGATGCCAATCACCATGCAGCTCTCGCCATCCACCGTAAGGAAGCTGCCGACAATGTTTGGATCCCCGCCGAACCTCCTTTGCCACAGCCCGCTGCTCAGCACGGTCACGTGCGCTGCACCGGGACGATCATCGTTCGGAATAAAGCCCCGACCCTTTACCGGCATGGTCCCAAGTAGCTCAAAAAAATCCCAGGAGACCCTCATGCCTTGCACCTGTTCCGGCTGATCTTTCCCGGAGAGATTGAAGCTTCGGAAGGTCATTGCGACAATGTTCTCGAAAACGCTATTCTGGTCTCGCCAGTCAAGGAAATTTGCGGCCGAGACCATGTTGCGGTCCCTATTGGGCGGTTTTTCCCAGACCACAACCAGGCGGTCAGAATCGGGATAGGGCAGGGGCCGAAGGAGTACAGAGTCGACAATTCCGAACATCGCGGTGTTCGCACCAATTCCAATGGCGAGTGTCAGTACCGTCACGGTCGCAAAACCGGGGTTCTCCACCATCATCCTCAGGCCATATCGTATATCTTGCAGCATCATCTGCATGAATCTGGCCCTCCACGGCATTTACGAGAAATATCTCTGGTGTATAAATTAATCAGTTTCCTCCAAACGGGAATCTCCAGGCTTTTTGGGCAGCTGCAGGAATTGTTACCGGTACGAAAGTGGTGTTAACGGGGATCCCCGACTAAGACGAACGGGACCCATTCTAGTGGCTGTGGATTTGCGTCTGTAGCGGTGTTCCCAAGCATGGATAGCTGGGCTTGCTGCAGGGCTTTGGCTTTGGAAACCGAACCGTGGGCTAGCAGGTCATAGAACCGTACGGTCAGAGTCCTGGTGGCGGCATCATCTACTGGCATGAGGCTGGCGACCACGGCAGGTGCGCCCGCTCCCAGGAAAGCCGGCACGAGCCCCCAGGAAGTTTCCCCCTGGGCAATTGGACCGATCCCAGTATTACAACCAGCGAGCCAAACCAGGCGAGTGTTTCCGAGCAGCCATTTGCCGACCCTGGATGAGTCAACATATGCAGCCATTGGTGATGTTCCAAATACCAGCTTTGGTTTTCCAAACGAGATCGTGGCGTGACCGGCAAAGTGGATGATTGCTGCACCCTGAACCTTTTGATCCAAGGACGAAAGGTTCGCTGAGCCCACCAGTGTGACCTTTCCCCCATAGATACTTGCGATCTCAGCCAGCTCATCAGATGCACCAGACAGGCTCGATGCCGCATCCAGAAGCAGGATAGCCTTATCCTGCGCGGCACTTCCTCGGTTAAGGGAAAGGCAATATCTCAGGACGCTTTGTGAAGGAGCGTATGCCAGGCTGTATTTCTCAAGAAGGTAGCGCCCACTTGAATCCCGCAGGCTTGCGAAGGGCAGGACATGCAAGGGGCCGTCCGGCACGATTATAAGTCCGTTTGTGCGATGTGTATCAAGAATGCTCACAGCCGGAGCCACCAGTTCATCGTAAAGGTCACGTGAAAGCCTGCGGAAAACTCTGTAGTCCTCAGCTCGTATACTTTCCAGATAGTTCTGAACTTTCTGTTCCAGCTCGGCGTGAGACAAAGGAATCGAAATGCCCCGTACTCCATCAGGTCCGGCAACGAATGCTAGAAGCTCATCAGGCAGAGAAAAATACTCGACAGTGCTATAACCGTCGGGCAGTCTAACCGCTTCCGTGGGAGTTGCTGTCGAACGATCCGGATTAAGACGACGGCCGTTTTCCTCCATATACTCCTTAAGCGTCATGGACTTTGCCCGGTTCACATAGGCAAGGGCTTTTGGAAAATCTTTCTCTGAATGAAAGAGCAGAGAAACCAGTTCCTGGTAGGGGTCGAAACGACGATTGAGAAATGCGTATCTGAGTTCGCGAGAGGAGATACTCTGACGCATCGCCTCAAGGACCTTTGTCGCATGTTCGAAGCTGGTAAATGCATTCCGATAATCTCCGAGCTGCCTCGAAAGGATCCCGGCCAAGCAACTGGCCTGCCACTCGAGCTCGGGGAATTCCCCTGATGCTGTGATTGTAATGCAAGCCCGAAGCTCAATCTTAGCGCGCTCATAGTCCTTCATTTCCAGGTGGACTTGCACGAGGCCGAGCAGGTTCTTCACTTCAATCTCCCGCATTCCAGTGGCGGCAAGTTGTTGTCCCTGCCTAAAGCAATTCGTTGCTGTCACTAGGTCCCCCATCCGCAACGCCAGGCGACCCTGGGTATGCAAAAGATTGGCACGACGTGCCTTGATTGAAGCTTCTATCTCCAAGCTGCCATCCTGGACGAAGAAGTCCTGCCAGCGCATCGCTTCGAGATATACCTCTCGCGCCGAATCGAATCGGTCCATCCGCTCCAGAATAGTTCCCATGTTTTCGAGGGTGTTTACTACGACCGATTCGTCAAAAAGATGGTACCCCAGTGAAAGGGCAGAGGAGTAAGCGTCCAGACTGTCTCGGAACTGATTCAGATTAAGGTACAGTTCTCCCAGAGAACAATAGGCAAATGCGGCCCAGGATTCGAGGTGAAAAGTTGCAGCAATACCCTGCATCCTTGAAATGCAGTCCCAGGCTTCGTCGAATCGGCTCTTGTCCAGGAGCACCGCGGCGGATGCACCCAGTGCACTGGCGATGAGATCCTGGGCACCGGATCGCTCGGCACACCGCAACATTTCACGATACTCTTCGAGGGCCCTGTCAAAATCCGCCTGATTGTAATAGAAGCAGTTCCCGCGAAGGTGGTGTAGATTGGTGAGTTGCCAGTAATCATGAAGCTTTTCAAACTCCCTCTGCAACGGAAGGCTTGTTTGCAGAACGGCCGACAATTCTCCCTTCTGATGCAAGTCGATCAATTCTTGAAGTCTTACATCCAAGAGTTGCTTTGCTTTTCTTTGGGGCGGTGACAAGCCATCATAATACTTCATTAATTCCTCGTAGCTCCTATCGCTAGTAACTGCTGCGTAGACAGGTCCCATTGTCTCAACCGCCCACCGCAAGTCCGTCGCAGAAGAGGTTGGAGGCTGGACGAGGGAATCCTCCGTCTCGAGGGCTCGCCTGAGCATCTTGCGGATTATTGCCGGCATTTGGTAGGGTATAGTCCGTGCCATGGTCTCAAGTCTTTCGGCATTTCTGGCCGATACTGCACGGTCTACCTCCTGCTCGAAAACGAATGAATTGCTCAACTGAATCCGGGTTTGAATGGCCTTTAGCCGTTCGGCCCATGAAGATACCGCGTCGTGAGAAAGGTATTCTTCAATCTCGCGTATGGCCTCCTTGTGACGGCCAGCCTCGTAAAGAGTCAGGCATTTGTTAAATCGAGCTTCTCTGGAGTCTCCGTTCTTTTGGAGAATTCGGTCCAAGTCCGCTAGGGCCTGTTGGAGGCAAGAACTACGTCTTAACGGATCCTTGGAGGACAGCCCATCTTCATACAGTGCAACACTACGGCCCAACAATGTCCGGGGGTCGTTTGGCGCGGAATCCACAGCTCTTTGGAATTCGCTTAGCGCCTTGGAGAATTGGGCCTTGCGAAGATAGATATATCCCAATCCCAGGTGGGCCTCAGGTAATTGCTCGCGAAGTGCAAGCGATTGTTGGAAGAGCCTCTCAGCATCACCTAACTTATCGTCGCCGGCAGAATCCCTGCGCACCGCCGCGGATTCGAAAGGCAGGTTAAGTCTCAAACCGCTAGGGCTTTGCGGTGAGTAGACCCCCTGCAATTGAGTCCGGGCTTCTTCGAAAAAGGCTTGCGATCTCCGCATGTCCCTCCAGTACTCAAAGCTCCATAGGGCCAGGCCCAGGAAAATAACAGCGGCTGTAGCTGCCAGCGCCCATCTGTACCAACTGTTCTTGGGCTCGGGCCTCGGTTCGGTCCGCGTTTCGCCCCGAGCTACTTGCTGGATTAATGCAAATGTCTCCTGGATTTCCACTTGGGATGCTGCTTGTGCCGGCTGGCCCGCTTGTTCTGGCTCGGGATGGAGAAGCTTGATCAGTTCTGCCAACTCATTCAGGCAATGTGAGCAAGTCGATATATGTGCTTCGAGACTGGCCAAGCTGCGGTCTCCCGGAACCCGAGTTAGGTAGCTGTAAAGATCCATGTCGCTCATGCACTGGCTCTTTGAGAGTTGCTCGGCTCTGGACGATGATTTCATTGACCCACCTCCGTGTCCGGACCGGCTGATGTGGCCGCCCGAATTCGTTCCTTTAAGCGATTGAGCACTTTCTCTATTCTTGCCTTTGAAAGATCGATCCCCTTGTACTGCCGAATCTGGTCAGCGGGAAGGTTGTGAAGGAAATATAGCTGGAAGATCAGCCGATCGCGTGCCGGATAGGGTCCTGGCAGGAACTTCAACGTTTTCGCGCTGAGTTCAACCACCTCCCGGGCCAGAAGCCGGCGCTCGATGGCCCGAACGTCTGAGAACCCCGTCGGGCTGAGACTTTGCAGGTGAGCAGCTACGAGATGTTGCGTATCCGTACGATCGGAAGCCCGCTTCAAGGCCCACTGGCTGCGCTGACAATCCCTGACCACCGATCGAGTAATGACCGCCAGGTATGCCAGCAGGTCGTCCTCCTTCTCGCCCGAAAATTGTTTCATTGCAGCACAATCATTCTTAACCAGGCGGACGATGACATTCTGGAACAAGTCACTTTCCTGGATCTCACCGATAGACATACGCGAATCGGCATCCCCCCACGGTCGGCCCAGGCAACGGCGAATGAATGCCTTGACGAGAGGGGTATAACGCCGCAACAACTCCGCCCAGAGTTCACTGTTTGTTGTGCTTTCAGCGCACAACGAGAATAGCTTAATAGGATCGATGCCCTCGGGATGCCCGGCGGTTGGCGAATTCACAGGGGGATCAGGTGGCATAAGATGAAATTAGAGTCGCTCTGGAAGACCTAGATAGTCAAGGGGCGAAGGGCCTGTCACCTCACATTGTGCAACCTTGAACCACTCGAGACCCCGCTTACCAATCCACTCGATGCAAGTATTCCCATGCCCAAGCAGAAAAATTTCGAGTAGGCGGGCACTCGGCTTTTGCGTTCTTGTAGTTTGAGTGATTTAAATGGTTGTTCCCGCAAATGGCAACCGACCCCAGGAGGTGGCCCGAGTGCCCTGAAGTAACCCCGCCTAACGAGATGCTTGGAGCTATCGCGCCACCCCATTCTACCTCCATTCATTTCAGATTTCAACAGTCGGGGAAAACCCTGAAAAATCAACACCTTTAGTCAAACTCTTAAAGGAGCCTAAGATGAAGAAAGTTGTCCTGCTTTTTGCCTCAGTTACACTGGTCGTTTGGCTTTTCCCACCTGTTTGTCAGGGAGGATCCATACAGCCACCGCGATGCTGCAATTGGAATGAAACGACGTCCAATGCTCAAGCTCTCTCCAATGAGGGTGTTACGTCAATTTCCGATCGTATTACGCCCTCCCCGGAAGGGTTGCCCGCAGAACAGAACACTCTTTCTTCTGGAGTCTCCGAGGAACATTCTCCGCTAGTGAACCTGGAAATCTTTGATCATCTGTATGTTCCGGGGGTGGAGGTTGATCTCCCTATGCCCTTTTTCGTGAAGACACCACCCGATCTGAACCGGGCTTCTTCCTAGAAGTTAACACCCTCATATGTACAACAGTCAGAGGTCAGTCGTGGATTTCCTCGATCATTCCCTGTGCAGGCAACTGTTATTCGACCTGATCTGCTACGAAATCCGGGCCGGCAGGGTCGGCCCGGAAATAATGCACATTTTCGATGAACACCTGGCTCAATGTCCCCTGTGTCGACGACAGGCCCTTGATTTCTTCCAGATGCTGGAGGCTGTACCCCACGGATAAGTTGTTTCGGCGAGTTCACCAACATCAATGTCTTTCGGAACATAGCGCTTAATCTGGAGGGTTCATCCCAAAGTAGCTGGTGAGGTGGAGTCCCTTTGGTACTTGCTCATGAACAGTTCCCAACCCAAATGGGTATGAACGACCCTGACATCATCCATCAGGGATTGGAGGAGGCTTAGATTCCAGATTTTTGTGGAAGGCTTGCCGAGAATCTGTTCCTTGCCTGCCGGCAAATCGATCCTGAGTTGGATAAAAAGACAGTTCTGGCCTGCTTTTAACTGGAGATGGATCTTGGCTTTGGGTGATCCAGCCGCCTCTTTTGCGTTAATGCAGGCTTCCATGAGGGCCGTACGAACCTGGCCTTTAATCTTTTCCTCGAAGTCGATAATCTCACATACCTGCTCCAGGGCCCTCATAGCCACCAATTCTGCGTCGGGACTGCATGGGATGGTGAGTTCGTAAATGGTGAGGTCAGAAGGAAGAATATGCTCTTCGCTCTTGAGAGGAGCAGGGAGAATCTGGCTCTCAAGCAAAGCGAACTGGAGTGGGTTAGACGTCATGATCCCTCTGTCGTGGGCAAAGCTCATGGCTGCCCGGTTGAAACGGGACTCGGCCACCAGCCAGAGGTGTGCACGTTCGAGTCGGGTCTCCTTAACCATCCGTTGACATTGGATGAAGAAGTCCTGGATCTCGTTCAAACCGACAGGATCACGGCCCAGGCAATAGGCGGCCACCCAAGCTGTATCTGTGCCCTCGATGTAATGTCCGTCCTCAAATCCCAGGGCAGTCAGCAGGCTCCAGGGATAGCCTGTGCCGCTAGACGGCTTCACTTTCAGGCGGTTGACCGATAGGACTTCAGGCAACAAGAGCTGCTCCTGGCTGGTCAGAAAGGAACCCAGTTTCTCAGGTTCGTGGATTTGTTCGAGAGAGGCCAGTTGGTCAAAATCGAGCAGGCACGAAGGGACCAACTGGCAATTCATTTGGCCGAGCAGGCGCTCGAGGCGCTCCAACCGGTCGGATTCCTCCCGGAACTGGAGACCTTCATGAAGATGTATGAGCAGGTCGGCGGTCGTTCGGTATGTGGCTTGGCTCCGTGGAAGCCCGTGCAGGGTGTGCTGGACATTCCATTCGACCCAGTCTGCCAGAACCCTGTCGTCGATGGGTCTCACGGTTCCCAGGGAAGTTTCGATAAGATGGACCTCCCCTAGCGCATCCATCACCCGAGCCGGTTCCCAGCCCTGGCCAGGTGGCTCACGCCGGAAGTACTCGAGGACCGAAGCGTCCTGGTGGAGGCGGGAACAGGCATGCAACAGTTCCAGAGCCTTGGTCCGTTCCTGAGAATTCAGCCTGGCAGAATTGAACACGCCATTGAAATAAACGTGGAGCGAACCTTCGGTCAATTCCGCAACGTAGACTTCCGCGAATCTGCGGAGAGACTGCAGATGAGCTTGGTTTCGCCGGGCCCCCTGCACAATAGCCCGGATGTAAAAAGGCTGGTACTCCAACTGTTCGACGATGGGCACGCTCAAGTCCTTCTCGAGTGCCACCCCGAAGCGATTGCACAGGCCCTCCAACACCCGGCGGGCGCCCTGGACATCCAGCGGCTTTAATGGATAAACCTCGGCATTGCCCGGAAACTCAGCGGTCTTGAACAACCCGTGGAGAACTTGCATGGAAGGGATCGAGAGGAGATAGGGAGCCAGGCGGGACTGTAGGGTAGTGAGGAAGCCACCCGTCAAGAGGGCCAGTTCCTCCCCCGACTTGAGAGAGGCCATATGGTGGAAGTCGTCCACGATCACGAAGGCGCAATATCCTCCTCGGACGGAAGCTGTAGCGGGAAAATGAAGCGCCAGCTTCGCCACCATCTGCAGATCCCTCTTCTGCATGCTGGAATCAAAAAGGTCCACCAATTCTACTAGCCAGGGGCGCTTGCTTTCATAGGCCAGTTGGAAGATTGTGTTCGGATTTAGTTCTTCGGCAGCCATCAACTCCGGCTCCCGCTTCAGAAAAGCCAAGAGCTGAATCACGCTGTTAAGGAAGTATTCCCGGCAGAAAACTTCCGCCGAGGGCAATGACTTTGGAATCGAGTGGTAAAAAGGAATGACGGTAGACTGTTCTAGGAATAGCCGGTTATAGACGCGCTTGAGGATTTCCGTCTTGCCCGATTTGCGGGGGCCGCTGAGGAATTGGCTGGGGGTCAGGCCTCTGCTCACATCCAGACCGGAATGAAAGAGACTCAGGATGTCAATTCCCCTGGAATAAAACTCCTCTTCCGGCAATGTATTCAAAACCTGGCGGAGCGTTGAAGAGGACAGGGAATGGTTTTGCACTCGCGCTTTCAAGATTTCCACCTGGGATGCCTCTTGTGCCGCTTGGCCTCCTTGCTCTGGCTCGGGATGGAGAAGTTTAATCAGTTCTGCCAATTCATCCAGGCAGTGCGAGCAAGTCGATATATGTGCTTCGAGATTGGCCAGACTTCGATCTCCCGGTGCCCGAGCCAGGTAGCTGTAAAGATCCATGTCGCTCATGCACTGGCTCTTTGAGAGTTGCTCGGCTTTGGACGACGGTTTCATTGGCCCACCTCTGCGCCTTGGCTGGCCGGTTGAACTACCTGGATTCGTTCCTTTAAACGATTGAGCACTTTCTCCAATCCTGCCTTAGAAAGGTTGATCCCCTTGCACTGCCGAATCTGGTCTACGGACAGGTTGTGAAGGAAATACAGTTGAAAGATCAGCCGATCGCGTGCCAAATAGGGCCCTGGCAGGAACTGCAGCGTTTTCGCGCTGAGTTCAACTACTTCCCGGGCCGGAAGCCGGCGCTCGATGGCTCGAACCTCTGAGAACCCCGTCGGGCTGAGGCTTTGCAGGTGAGCAGTTACGAGATGTTGCGTATCCGTACGATCGGAAGCACGTTTCAAGGCCCACTGGTTGCGCTGACAATCCCTGACCACCGATCGAGTAATAACCGCCAGGTATGCCAGCAGATCCTCTTCCTTCTCGCCCGAAAATTGTTTCATGGGGGCACAGTCATTTTTCACGAGGTGGCCAATGACATTTTGGAACAAGTCACTTTCCTGGACCTCACCGATAGACATACGGGAATCAGCATTCCCCCACGGTCGGCCCAGGCAACGGCGAATGAACACCTTGATGGGGGGGGTGTAACGCCGCAACAACTCTCCCCAGAGCTCACTGTTGGCAGTGTTTTCAGCGC
>JBGOTQ010000231.1:0-12144 GCA_041476565.1 Terriglobia bacterium
GCCGACGTTTGGTTCAGTGACTGGGATCGTGGTGGTGTTCTGCTTGAGGAAACAAGGCACCTAGACCGATGGGATCAAACGCTAACGCTGCTGTGGTTCGAGGATGAGGAAGTCCCGCCGCCAGCTAAGCGCGAAGGCTGGGGACGCGAAGAAGAGGACGAGCTATTACCGGAATTGGACGGGATTCTTCGTTTTCACAGCAAGAAGCGCCGCAAGTGAAAGAGGAACGGTGCTTGCAGCACACCTGGTCAGGTGCTTTTCCGGATCGCGCAGGGTGGGATCGTGCGGCGATTGTCCGGCCTATTCTCCGCAACATCTGCGTCACCGTGCTCTTCGTTCGGGGTATGTGGTCGATCGCCTGGCCGGTTTGGCCGCCCTAATACACGATGCTTTAGGACGTGAACTTGAAGAGGAGCACCTGCCGAAAAGAATCCGGCTCTCGTGTCAGAATTCCGCCAAGCAGATGGTAGTCCAAGGCTGCTTAACACAGGCCTGAACTGGTAATTGTTTTTCATGTTGATGCCCATTGCGGAAGCTGTTTTCATGGTGTATCATTGTTTTTCATGGATACACAGGACAGAAACCACATTTCACGATTCTTACAGGGTTTTCGACGAACATGGCAGATCAACATCGTTTTTCAGGCCCGGTAACCGTTTTTCACGAACGGGCGTTGCCGGAAAGGGCAACGCCAGCCGGTTACTTTGCGCTCATCGACGCCTACGGCTTGCGGGTCCCACTGCCGCGGACATTGTCCGCGACCGGCGAGCACCACCGCACAAGGAACGAAGCGGGATGGCGAGTTCTGACCCCGCGTCACGCCCCGTCGCCCGACCTGGAAGGGCATCTTACCTTCGCGCTGAAATACGAGGGCCTCGATCTCGCGGTTCTGAAGCGGCTATTCGCTGCGCTGGCCCCTGCCGAGATAGAGACGATTGTGCGGGCGAAGCCGACCGGGAGCTATTCCCGGCGGATTTGGTTCCTTTACGAGTGGCTCATCGGCAGGCGGCTCGATCTACCCGACGCCGACAAGGGCACATATGAACCGGTCGTAGACACTGAGCAGCAATGGGCTGTGCCGGGCGAAAACTCACCCCGACATCGCGTCCGCAACAACATGCCGGGCACCCCGGAATTCTGCCCGTTGGTCTTCAGGACCAAGGCGCTTGAAGAATTCGTCGCCATGGATATCGTCCACCGAGCGCAGGAAGTTGTGGCCAACGTGCCGAAGGATGTTCTTGCGCGAACCGCAGCCTTTCTGCTGCTCAAGGATTCCAGAGCGAGCTATGCCATAGAAGGAGAGCGCCCGCCCCAGGATCGCATCCAGCGATGGGGACGCGCGATCGGCGAAGCCGGAAGGCGGCCGATCGAACTTGACGAGCTGCTGCGCCTGCAGGTCATCGTCATCGGCGACGCTCGGTTTGTGCGTCTCGGTCTGCGGGACGAGGGAGGATTCGTCGGCGAACACGACCGTGACTCCCGCATGCCGATCCCGGACCATATCAGCGCTCGCCCGGACGATCTACCATCGCTGATTGAAGGCATGGTCGCCTTTGGCCACCGCGCGGCGCAGAGCCTGGATGCGGTGATCGCCGCCGCCGTTCTGGCCTTCGGCTTTGTCTATGTCCATCCGTTTGTGGATGGTAACGGCCGCATCCACCGTTACCTTATCCATCACGTCCTCGCCCAGCGCGGGTTTAGTCCCGCCGGCGTCGTGTTTCCCGTCTCGGCGGCGATATTGGAGCGCCTAGATGAATACCGCGCCGTCTTGGAGGACTACTCACAGCGGTTGCTGACGGTGATCGACTGGCGGCCCACCGACAATGGCAACGTCAACGTCCTGAACGACACGGCCGACCTCTACCGTTTCTTCGATGCCACGCCCCATGCCGAGTTCCTCTATGCCTGCGTAAAGCAGACAATTGAGGAGGATCTCCCGCGCGAAACCGAATTTCTGAAACGGTACGACCAGTTTCGCTCCCGCATAGAAGCGATTGTCGATATGCCAGAACGTACCATCGATCTGTTGTTTCGCTTTCTTCATCAGAACGCCGGTCGCCTCTCACGGCGCGCGCGCGAAGGCGAATTTGCGCGCCTGACGGAGGCGGAAGTCTCCGCCGCAGAAGAGGCCTATCTGACTTCTTTCACGCGGAACTCCGAGGCGCAAAAATGAGGACCGGCGACGTGCTGTATTTTTCACCGCGTTTCCGGTTCTCGGATCTTGATGTTGGCGACACCGGGAAGCTCATCGAAGGGTATTGTCAAGTTGAGGCGATCACTGGCAAACTCGGTCTATGACAACCAACAAGTCCAGCTATCGCGGATACCGATTCCCCCCTGAAATTATCAGTCATGCTGTCTGGCTCTACTACCGCTTCTGCTTGAGCTTCCGAGATGTTGAAGATCTTCTGGCCGAGCGTGGGGTCATCGTCAGCTACGAAACCATCCGCCAGTGACTGTTAGTTGGCCTGGGGATTTGGGTCGCCGCATCCAGCACCGATCCTTTTCTCAATGGGCCTAGTTGAGTGCGAGAACCGTGCCGAGTTGCCGCAAGAGACACTGGGCTCCAATTGACCGTTCCTTGCATCTTTTTATGGCAATCAACCCGGCTCTCGCAGGCGCTTTCCTGGGTTGGCGGGCAGGACTCTGTTTGCTGTTAAAATATGCGAAGTAGTGTGTTTATTTCTTAAAGCACGGAGGTACCAAGGATTGGAAGCAATTCGAATATTCTTCAATGCTTCTGATTTCCTTGTTTCGGCCGGTCGGATCCCCAAGACTCCAAGACCTTACGTGCTGGCTAAGTTCGGAAAGTGGAGGATGTTATGGGAGCAAGAATACGAAAAACTCAATGGGGTTCTGTTGTTTGTTGCAGGAAGTCTACTCGGAGCAGGACTGGCTCTCCTTTTGGCCCGTCAATCGGGGAGGAGGACGCGGCGAGAAATCGTTCACCTGGAGAAAATGGCCAAGGGAAAATCGGAACAGATTCAATTAGAAATGTGTCACGCAATCGAGAATTTGGTTGAAGATATTTCAGAGAAGGTGCAAGAGGGCATGGACCGAGGTCGGGAATGGACCGAGAAGACAACCCAAGGAGTACTGCAGGCCCTCAATTTGGGAACGGATTATATTCGGAAAGAACTTGAGAACGTCATGTCCCGGTGAGCTTAAGAGAAGCAGGTTATCCTGCACAAAAATTCCCTCTGGGCATCCAAGCGCCGGATGTAACATTGTGACATCTAATTCTCGAAGTTGTTGATTCCATTAACGGACGATTTTTTGCGTAGGACAAGGGAGGAACAACAATGAAAGAGATTTTGAAGTGCCCGAAATGCAAAGGCGAAATGCTTCAAGGGTTCATCGCGGATTTTGGTCATGGGAACGTAAGACGTGTAAGCAGCTGGATCAAAGGCCGACCTAGAAAATCATTTTGGACGGGCACAAAGTCTCCCTCTAAAGACAGAGTACCCATTGGCGCTTTCTGCTGTAAGGGATGCGGGTTTCTTGAATTCTATTCTAACGAAGGATTTGCCGCGAAGTGATGCCGCCGAACAAGCGGGTGAAGCCGACGTTTCCGGCCGCTGGCACGTCGGTGAACGCGGCTTACCCTTTGCGTTCTCCCCTCGCTTCGCAAACGAGGGGAGAATCTTCGTTGATGACATCGAGCAAGAACTTATAGATGGTTGGAACCTCGAGATCCACTCCGGCGGCTCTTTGGTAAAATTTCAAAGAATCGAAAAGGGCTACAGAATAATTGGGGATATTTCAGCGCCCTGCTCCTTTCGCTTCAAGGGAGTCAACGAGGAAGCACAGTTCGACAATGTCGGTGCACATCTGTTTCGTTGCGGTGGCGACTTGTTGGTCAACCCAGCCTGCATGGCCGGTGTTCTGACTTCCCGCCCAAACTTCAATGCTCGGTGTTGCCTAACGAAGACATAATGGCAGCGCTGTAACTCCAGGTGATCTTCGAGACATTGCTTCCACCGAGCCTGACTTAATGTTCGGCGACCCAGATACGCGGAACCCTGTCGGAGGGTGAGGCTCAGCCGTTCGACAAACGGGTGTTCAGTGTCACTGAATCCTCCGAATCCCGTAGAGCTTGTTTCAATCTTCCCGCTCCGATTAGGGCTTTTCGCTCTACTCTGACCACTCGGTCGTTCCGGCGTGTCTTGATCACTTGACCATAGACACAAGCTGGTCCGAATTTTCGCCCGATGACTTTCTCGTAGAATTTGAATCCATCAGTCGCAATCAAAGGGACCAATGGGTGAATCATCCGCTTCGAAATATCTCGAAACAGGTCCAGGGTGTTGCGATAGCTGCGTTTGCCGACCACCGTCGACGGCCAAAGCCGGGACCAGACGTCAAGGACAACAAAGATCCAGATTGGCTGCTTCTTGCTCCCGACGATCGTTTGGATCTCATCGGCCTGAAGTTCCGCGAGGGAGAGTCTTTTTATTTTTTGGTCATTGAACCGGCGACACCAGGCGGCTGCACTTTCCAGCCAGCGGTGCACCGTATTCCAGGTGATTCGCATGGCTCGGGCGATGGCTGATTTATTCAGGCCTTCGACAGTGAGAGCCGCAACCCCATCAAAAGTCGCTCTCCGGTGTTGGAGCCGATGATACGTGGTACCGGTTGACGAGCAGAAGGTCTTACCACAATTCCGGCACTGGTACCGACAACGCTTCCCCCATCTGGTTTGGTAGAAACCATAGCGAATAATAGTCCTGGTGGTTGCATCTTTGCATGGAATGCAGTCCGGGTTGGGACAGTCGAGACTCTTCATGGTTGGTGGACTTTCTTGACGATAGAACTGCTGGTCTCAGATTGAGTCTTAAACTATACCACGAGACTGAGTTACAGGTAGGTTACCAACAGTCGATTGCGGAAGCACCGAGTTATTAGGTTTAGTGCGTTTTAATTATACACCCGCGAGACTATTCAATCTGGCTATTCTGCAGGGACAGTCTTGGCGTAGCTTCCACCACTCACGACCAATATCTCGTCATCCCAGGTACCTATTATTCCCTTCACTTACAGAGCCTGGTGGAGGGGAGGCAAGTTTTGTGGATGCGAAGGGTGTGATCTTATATACCCGGAAAGGCGATCCCGCGGGGCCGGACCAAGTCTCAGAATACATCCACGAGCCTCAGAGAAACTACGGCAGAGGACGGAGCCTTTCATTCAAAGAATTGACGTCTTGGAAATTCCATTTACAGGACTCATGGGAGACTCTGCTGCAATAGCATATAGAATGCGTGCTGCGCGTGATTTCTTATAAAACAATAGGGATTAGAGGATGAGAATCTCTTGAATTTGATTTTGTCTCTCCCAAGTCGCTTCAAATTGCAGTCACGAATTAAATTTGTCCGTAAAAAGCGCAGAAAAACTCGCAAGGAGTATAATGACCGCGTTGGAGAACCCTTCACAAGGCTAAGAGGTCGTCTAGATACTACACTGCTTAGGAAAGAACCCCTTTTCATAAAGAAATCGGTTTCAGAAGGTAGCTTGGCAATCCAGATTCGGAGGGATAGTGATGCCTAGATATTTCAAGCTGGTTTGTCTCCACGAAAACCCACCTGAGTACATTCAGGTGCTTCCGTCATCAACTGTTGCTAAGCTGCAAGAGGCGCATCCCAAAAGAAGAAATTGATTGGCTGAACCGAGCTGAAGAGTACAAAGAGAACATTCTCTGACGACACAGAAAGCAACCTCGATGAGAAGATTTCTCTCAAGCTCAGCGACCTGTTGGTCAACCCAGCCTGCATGGCTGGTGTCCTGACTTCCCGGCCAAACTTCAGGGCCAAGTGTGGCCTCACGAAGTTATAATGGCAGCGCAGTAACTCCAGGTGATCTTCGAGACATTGCTTCCAGCGGGCCTGACCTAACGTTCGACGACCCAGATAGGCCGAGCCCTGTCGGAGGGTGAGATTTAACCGCTCGACAAACGAGGTGTTCAGTTTCACTGAATCCTCCGAGTCCCCTAGGGCTTGTTTCAGTCGCCCAGCTCCGATAAGGGCTTTGCGCTCTACTCTGATCACTCGATCATTCCTGCGCGTCTTGACCACTTGCCCATAGACACAGGCTGGCCCAAATATTCTCCCGATGACTTTCTCGTAAAACTGGAATCCGTCGGTGGTGATTAAGGGATAACCGCGTGATTCATTCGGTCGGAGAGGTCTCGGAACAGGTGCATGGTATTACGGTAACTTCGATTGCCGACTACGGTCGATGGCCATAACCGAGACCAGACATCAAGGACCACAAAGATCCAGATCGGCTGCTTCTTGCCTCCGATGATCGTTTGGATCTCATCGGCTTGAAGCTCCGCAATGGAGAGCTTTCTCATTTTTCGATCATTGAACCGTCGACACCAGGCAGCGGCTCTTTCCAACAAGCGATGCACCGTATTCCAGCCAATTCGTCTGACTCGAGCGATGGCAGACTTGTTGAAGCCTTCCACGCTGAGAGCCGCAACCTCATCAAAGATAACTCGCCGGTGTTGGAGTCTATAATAGGCTGTCCCGCTTGTGGAGCAAAACGTCTTCCCACAAGTCTGGCACTGGTAGCGACGGCGCTTCCCCCACCTAGTTTGGTAGAAACCATACCGAATAATGGCTCTGGCGGCGCCTGCTTTGGATGGAGTGCAGTCTGGCCTTGGACAGTTGAGACTCTTCATGGTGAGTGGACCTTCTTGACGATAGAACTGCTGACGTCAATTCGAGTCCCAAACTATACCACACAAACGAATTACAACTCGTCTACCAGCCATTGATGACGGAAGCACCCCTTAGTAAGCAGTTCCTGAATTGTCACCCAAGACTGTGTTCGAGCATGGTGCTTTACCTTGCGAGCTAAAGTGTCTCGGTTCGTATTCCGATGATTGTCTTTATGAATCCCTTGCTTGAGCGTACGTTGGTTCGACTGCGAATCGCCCTCAATACTCCTTCAAAGCTGAAACCCACCGGGAAGCGATACGCCATTTCTAGCAACTTCGGCCAATTCGATGCCGAACGAAAGAGAAGGGCGGGCGTGTGTAACATGTTCGCCAACATCGAAAAATCTGTTGACACCGTTGCCCATCACTACAAGTTGTCCCGTCGGAAGGTCGTCAGGATACTTCTCGAGGAAGGATACCTCGAAGACCAAAGGAAACAGCCAAACGGACTCGTCAAAGGCGGCCGTCGAGAGACGGATTCAAATAACGCCAGTCAGTGATTCAGAAGTAAGCTTGCCTTGGCATAGACCCAAAACAGAAAGATGATGTGGCAACAAAGTGCAGCTTTCCAGCGAATGCATCCGGCGACCGGAAAAGAAATATCTGTAACAACTGTAAGTGGAAAGAGTGTCGAGGGCTTTTCATTAGCCGCAGCCTGATTTGATAGTGTATGCTGGTCTCAAATTGAGCCTCAAACTATACCACGCAAATGAATTACAGCTGCTCTACCAACAATTGATGACGGAAGCACCCTGGTAGCGACGTCGTTTCCCCCACCTGGTCCTGTAGAAGCCGTGGCAAATAATGGCTCTGGCGGCGCCTTCTTTCGATGGGGTGCAGTCTGGGTTGGGACAGTCGAGACTCTTCATGGTTGGTGGACCGTGTCGGGGCCAGAACTGTTGGCCTCAAATTGAGTATCAAACTATACCCCGCAAATGAATTAAGACCGGTCTACCAACAATTGATGACGGAAACCCCCCATAATTCGACAGGGACACCCTCAAACCGTAGTTCTTAACCTTGAAGCAGATTGCCATTTTCATAGATGTTGCCGATAACTGCAAACTCTTTAACTATTTCTTGAAGGCCTCCTATTTCGTCACTTTCTTGATTTTTTTCCCCCGCGAAGAAACACGCTCGCTCTTTATCCCATTTCACGATTGACCAAAAGACTAATTTTGCTCCAGATTCATCATCATAAACTTCTCTGAAAATGTCTCCCTCGTAAACCTCCTTCCCGTTCTTGTCCTTGAGGCCGGTGAATTGCATCAATCCTTCATATTCGCCGCGATTGATAAGCCATACCTGAGAATTATCTGAATACTCCATCCAACCGCCATTACCGTTTGCCGTCCATTTCCTGAACTTGATTTCTCTCATGTTTTTGTTAGTTTCACTATATCCTCCGCTGCGTCGTTCGCAATCCACTGCCACCGCACGCGTTCGGCGTTGTGCGCCCTTTGCATGACACGGAAGGGTGCTTCCGTCATCCAGTGTTGCTACGCCGCCATAGAAAGACGCGAATCTTCCCTCTTGACCAACAAGACAGCGTCCAAGAACACCCATGTGACATTTCGCAGCACCAAATTATGCATCGTCGAGGAGAAAATCTCC
This sequence comes from Terriglobia bacterium, assembly GCA_041476565.1. Classification (GTDB taxonomy): domain Bacteria; phylum Acidobacteriota; class Terriglobia; order Versatilivoradales; family Versatilivoraceae; genus DATKMG01. The sequence goes on from JBGOTQ010000231.1 coordinate 8,333, forward strand.
CTGAACGTTAACCGCCTACGGGTCAGTCCAGCCTGCATGGCCGGTGTCCGGACTTCCCGTCCAAACTTCAATGCGCGGTGAAGCCTCACAAAGTTGTAATGGCAACGCAACAACTCCAGGTGATCGTCGAGACACTGCTTCCACCGCGCCTGACCTAGAGTTCGACGACCCAGATACGCTGAGTCCTGTCGAATGGTGAGATTCAGCCGCTCGACAAACGAGGTATTCAGTGTCTCTGAATCCTCCGAGTCATGCAGAGCTTGTTTCAAGCGTCCCGCTCCGATTAAGGCTTTTCGCTCCACTCTGATCACTCGGTCGTTCCTCCGCGTCTTGATCACCTGACCATAGACACAGGCTGGCCCAAACACCCGCCCGATGGCTCTCTCGTAGAATTTGAATCCATCCGTCGCAATCAATGGGACCGAAGGGAGAATCATCCGCTTCGAAACATCTCGAAACAAGTCCAGCGTGTTCCGGTAGCTTCGTTTGCCGACCACCGTCGACGGCCAAAGCCGAGACCAGACATCAAGGACAACAAAGATCCAGATATGTTGCTGCTTTCCTCTGACGATCGTTTGGACTTCATCGGCTTGAAGTTCCGCGAGGGAGAGCCTTCTCATTCTTCGATCGTTAAACCGGCGGCACCAGGCGGCCGCTCTTTCCAGCCAGCGATGCACTGTATTCCACGCAAGTCCTTTGACTCGAGCAATGGCGGACTTGTTCAGGCCCTCCACACTGAGAGAAGCAACTTCATCAAACGTGGCGTGACGGTGCTGGAGTCGATAATAAGCCGTCCCGTTTGTCGAGGTGAATGTCCTTCCACACGCCTGGCACTGGTAGCGGCGACGCCTTCCCCACCCGGTCTTGTAAAAGCCGTGGTGAGTAATGACTCCGGTGTCACCTTCCTTTGATGGGATGCAGTGCGGATTTGGAAAGTTGAGACTCTTCATGGTTGGTGGGCCTTGTCGACGCCAGAGCTGCTGGCTCCAAATTGGGCCTCAAACTATACCACGAGAGTAAGTTACAGGTGAGCTACCAACAGTTGATTACGGAAGCACCCACCGTCTTGCAGTAATGAGCTCTACGATGCTGCTGGTGATCGTCTTATCAAAAGATCCAGCTAGGCGTATCCCGGGCGCTAAACCTTCTTTCTACTTTTCCTTCAAAAACCTCTCAAAGAACTGGAATGCCGCTTCGAAGGATTCGATCGTCATTGCGTGCTCGCCGGGAGGCCGGTGCACGACCAGCCGGTCCGCTGCCCCCGCCCGTTTGAATGCCGGTTCCGCTGCTTCCAGGAAACGGTCGACTCCCTCGTTCGGCATCCCAATATCATTCCGCGGCGCCCACAGCATGAGCGGCCGCGGCGCCATCGCCGCCGCAAATTCGCCGTGGTCGCCCTTCGTAAGCAGGTCAGGCACCCACCAGTAAATGCCATGATAGTCGCGTGCCCCGCACTCGATGAACTCCTGAACCGAGCCGACACCCCCGCAGATCGGCGCTGCCGCGGCTATCCGGTCATCCACTAGCCACGTGTAAAAGGTGGTGATGCCGCCGAATGAGATGCCGGTCATCCCGATCTTCTCCGGGTCGACCTCGGGACGCTGGCGCAAATAAGTCACCGCCTGGCGGATCTCATAGACGATCGTCCCCATCACGTTGCGACCATGTACTAGAAGAGCTTTGTTTCGAGCCTCCGTGTCTGGTTCCCGATTATCCAAACCGCGCTGCGTGAGGGAGAGGGTCACATAGCCGCGACGGGAAAGTTCCCGTGCCCAACCAAAGAGCGTCGTGATTTTCTTGTCTGTTCCATAACGCGTCCATTCCGCATAGCCGAACTTGGGAGCAATGTTCACTTCCCGGTTCGTCGAGCTCCCGTGCAAGCAAACGACGGCGGGCAGGCGCCCGGTGGCGTTCGCCGGGCGGACGATAAAGGCCGGCGCCGTCTCGCCGTCGATGGACGGCCATGATACGTCCTCAATGACCAACCCGTCCTCCTCCCTCGTACTGTGGACCGTTGGGTTGACGTCCGGAGGTTCCAGTGGAATCTTAAGCAGGTCGGCGAAGACCCTCATCTGGACTGTGAACGAACTCTTCTGCAGCTCAGCCGCACCCGCCGGCAAGACGAACAGTACAGCGAGCGTAAACGACGTAGTGCGTATCAGGTACTTTATTGAATTACATGGCGCTCGCTTCGATCGGTCCAGATGATTGTGGTGCAAGAAAGATGGTATGTGCTTGGTCCCGCACTTGACCTTTTGGCTCTTCCAGGGTGACCCTAGTTTGCCATTATCACTGTCTTGATGAGTGCTCATTGCCCCTTCTCAATTATTATGCGTTGATATTCCTCTCATCGGCAAGAGAGAGATCGGCCAGCCCCGCCATATTCATACGTACCAATATCAATGACCTCGATCGTATTTCGCCGTATCCCACAGGCCGGGGGCACGTATATTCATATCTGGGCTTCGGCGAGTATCCGTTAGCTGATCCTGGCTCCGCCCCCGCATTGATCGCGGGGGATCCTGCGGTAAGGTAGTATCAAAGTTAGCTAAATCAACGAAAAGCGGATCGCCGACAAAGTTGGCTATGAGCACCGGGTTAGCTTGGTTGGTCAGTATTCCGGGGGCAAAGAAAATGTTGTTCTCGATTAAGGGCGGCGCCATGCCTGTCAGACTCGCATAGACAAATGTCCCGCCGCTGGGCAGTTGAATCACAAAACTATTGTTTACCACGTAAAGGTCGGTTCCTGGGCTGAGCGGGCGTATTCCCTCCTCGAGGTAACTCAGCAGCGTGCTGTTCTCAGTGGTGGGCCATGCTGTCCCCTTAGCGTAAAATTGCACGTGTACACCATGCACAGACGAGGCCAGCGTCGATTTTGTCGGGCGAGGCAACCACGATCGCCGCGCAAGGTGTGCTGTACGGCTTGTCCGGCCCCATTCCTTGTTGAGTTCTTCCCGAAGTTGACCTAGCGGAGTTTTTTCCTGCGGGGGAAGGCCCGGCGCCTTGAACTTCACTACTTCTCGATCGTGTCGAAAATTATCTGCCGACGTGACGACGAGCCAGTAATTCATTCGACTCCTCCTTTATGGCCTTTGGGCCAGCCATGATGCCCGCTGACAAAATGATTGCCATGTGCCGGGGGATTATCTGACTTGCTCGGCTTTCCCCTGTGTGACACCTCCATGGTATCGCCGTCATTTACGCAGCTTACACATGCGGAGAAATCCGCACGGTAGATGGAAAACGAGCAAGACGGCTATCGGTACGCCTTGGGGAAGGATCCCTGCGGGCATGTAGAAGAATAAAAGGCCATTATACGTCATAGACGTCTTACTTCGCCTGCCTGGCAATGACCTTATCGGAAATCTTAGTGCAGGTTGCCGCAGGAATGATCTTCTTGGCCTTCAGGTCAGTCTTCATCTTGTAGGGTCGGCCGGCAATGATTTTATCTGCATAGGCATCGCCGATGCCTGGGAGCGTCATCAACTGGTCTTTGGTGGCGGAATTCAGGTCGATCAAGTCAGCTTTAGGGGCTGCTTTGCTGGTCTCCTTCTGGGCTGTTTCGTCAGATTTGCTGTCTGGTTTGGCTTGCTGGGAAACCGCTACCGTTGAGGCGACGAACAGAATAAGCACGACTCCACTAAGGGCTACAACTAAACTCTTGCGATTCATGATCTATTCCTCTCCTTTTGTTTTTGAAAGTGTTTTGGGATTCTATCAAAATCTTTGTAGTAACGCCGACGACTACTTGAACCAGGGCGATTGCATCTCAAGAATCGCTCCCGACAAGGATCTGGAGTAAATAGTCATTA
>JBGOTQ010000232.1:0-12142 GCA_041476565.1 Terriglobia bacterium
ACTCGTCTGCTGGCTTTTTCTGCAGGAGATTAGACTGAAGCCAAGCAGCAAGAAAAGGATCATTCTGGAGAATTGCATAACAACCCCATGTGACTGACAAATTAACCCAGAGTATAACTGAAACTTCCGGGAAGCTTACGAGAAATGATAAGATGCCGGGTTAAGCTCGAATGAAAACAAGAAAGGAATCGCCATGGCTCTTAGACATTGCTCCCGTCGGACTTTCCTTCGTTCCAGTGGTATCCTGTCTTCCGCTCTGGTCGCATCCCGTCGCACGGTCCGTGCGGCCAAATCCAAGACTTCCAAGGTCCAGATTGTAAAGGCTGTGTTGCAGGGTGAAAAGGTTGACCGTGTTCCTTTTACGTTCTGGCACCATTTCCGACTGGATAAATTTCCCGGGGAAAAGCACGCGGAGGCAACCCTCGCCTTTTATCGCAAGTTTGATGTGGACCTGTTGAAGGTCATGAGCGACTTTCCTTATCCTCTCCCCGAGGGCCTCGACAAGATAGAAGAGGAGGCAGATTGGAGCAAGCTAGAGCTTCTCAAGAACCCCTTTCCCGAACAGGTCAAGGCACTGAGAATTATCCAAAAAGAGTTGAAGGGTGAGGTCCTCTTTGTCGAGACAATTTTCCAATCCTGGACTGTAGCGCGAAAGCTCTCCTCGAAACAGGTAGTTGCAAGGCTCAAGGATGAAAATCCCAATCTCTTGAGGCAGGTATTGCGGACGATTTCCCAGTCCCAAGCCAACCATGTTCGCCATGCGCTGGATGCCGGTGCCGCAGGAATCTTCCTGGCAGTCGAGGCGGCTGATGCCGACGTTATGTCCGCTGAGGAATATCAAAGATTGGTCAGGGAATCAGATCTAATCGTCTTGGATGCCGCCAGAACTGGGGGGCATCTGAACATCCTGCATATGCATGGAAACAAGATCCATTTTGACGAACTGATTGTTCATCCAGTCCAGGTTATCAACTATTCGGTCTACGGAACCGGTATTGACCTTGGTACCGCCAAGACCAAGTTTTCGGGCACAATTATGGGTGGTATGGACGAGACCCACATTGCCAACCTTTCACGCGAAGAACTAAGGTCCGAAATTGAGTCGGCTCAAAGGGCAATGCAAAAACGGCGATTCATTCTCTCCCCGGGCTGTTCCGTGCCAGATGATATTAGAGACGATCCCTTGCAACAAGTTAAGGAGATCGTCCAAACCGGATAACACAACGAAACGCCTTGGCGCGGCCAGATTCGAATATGGCCTTGCTCTCCTCTTGGTGTCTTGCTGTTTTGGCGGTCAGAGGCACGGACTATATGAGTAATCGGAGGGCTGCGCTCGAGGATTTTTGGTCTTAGTCTTCTCTGTGGCGGCTTCCTACCCCAGACCAGGCATTTTGATGCGGCTGAGATGTTTTCCCAGAAAACCCTTGCTCATCTGCTTCATCATCTTGCGTGCTTGGGCATACTGCTTGAGCAGTTGATTGACCTGCTGAACGGATGTCCCGCTACCACGAGCGATGCGTTTGCGGCGACTGCCATTGATGACCTGATGGTGTGCCCGTTCGTAGGGTGTCATGGAATTGATGATGGCTTCGATGTGGACCAATTCCTTTTCATCTACCTTCACTTTTTGCATGTCTTTGAAGGGCCCGATTTGCGGCAGCATGCCCAGGAGTTGATCTAACGGCCCCATTTTCCGCATCTGGCGGAGCTGGTCACGGAAATCCTTCAGCGTGAAGGAATCTGTGACCATCTTTTCTCCTAACTCCAAGGCCTTCTCCTGATCAATCGATTCCTGGGCCTTCTCAATAAGCGACAACACATCGCCCATTCCCAGAATCCGGGAGACCATGCGGTCGGGATGAAATAGCTCCAGGGCATCGTATTTCTCACCCACACCGACGAATTTTATGGGTTGGCCGGTTACAGCCTTAATTGAGAGAGCCGCGCCGCCGCGGGCATCGCCATCCAGCTTGGTGAGGATGATGCCTGTGACCCCCAACTGGGAGTGAAACTCTTGGGCACTCTTGACTGCATCCTGTCCGGTCATGGCGTCTGCAACAAACAGGATTTCCGAAGGCCTGACCTGTTCTTTGACCTGGCGTAACTCCTGCATTAGTTCCGCGTCAACGTGGAGACGGCCTGCAGTATCGATCAGTAGCACATCGCAGCCTGTGTTCCCGGCTTCTCGAACAGCGTCGCGACAGAGTTTCAATGGATCGTCCTCGCCAACTCCCGGATAGACAGCCACTTCGACATCCCTGGCAATCAACGCCAGCTGTTCACGAGCTGCGGGTCGATACACGTCAATAGACAATACCATGGCTCGATGCCCGTTCCGGTTGAGCCAGCGGCCCATTTTACCGGCAGTGGTAGTCTTACCGGATCCCTGCAGACCGACGAGCAAAAATACACTGGGGAGTTTAGACTCAAAGTTAAGTCGCGCTGAAGCCTCTCCCAGAATCTGGATCAGTTCGTCGTGAACGATCTTAACAACTTGCTGTCCCGGCGTGAGGCTGTCCAGAACGTCTTGCCCCAGCGATTTGACTTTCACCGAGTCAATGAATTGCCGCACGACCTTGAAATTCACATCGGCCTCAAGCAGCGCCATGCGTATCTCCTTCATGGCTTCATCGATGTGAGTATGTGAGAGTTTGCCCTCCCCCCGGAGGTTCTTAAAGATCTTTTGAAGTCTTTGTGTTAACTGGTCGAACATCACTTCTCCGTTGACATTCCGAAATCAAGGTCCAAGGTCCAAGGCCCAAAGTCTTAAGTGCGATACTTTGGCTCAAATGCTACTGCATTGTCAGCTCGGATTTCGTTTCGGAATTCCCTATCAATTTAAGGGGGACTCAATGGGTCTTCCTAGCTCCACGGCGCGAACTTTCATCTCTGGACTTTGGACCTTGCAGTTTGGACTTCTATTCCTCCGTCAACTTCATCTCAAACCGGACCACACTCACTCCCTTGCCATTCTCAGCGTTAATTTCCATTTCCACTCCATTGATCCGCACATCGCCTGAAGCGGTTTCAAATTTGGCTGGGATCTGGGTAATGAATTTAGACAAAACGATATTCCGGTCCACCCCAATAACCGACTCATGAGGTCCAGTCATCCCCACGTCAGTTATGTAAGCTGTTCCCTCAGGAAGTAGTCTCTCGTCGGCGGTAGTTACATGAGTGTGAGTCCCAATCACCGCCGAGACCTTGCCATCGAAGTACCAGCCCATCGACTGTTTCTCGGCAGTAGCTTCAGCATGAAAATCGACGATGATGACCTTGACCTTCGGGTTTAACTCTTGCAGGAGGGCTTCGCAGGTCCGAAAGGGGCAATCCGTGGGGGGCATAAACACTCGCCCCTGGATATTGATGACTGCAAAAGGAACTCCATTGCGGGCGATCCCCCGGTAGAGACCTTTGCCCGGCACAGCAGGGGGGTAATTCGCGGGACGCAGCAAGCGCGGCTGAGAGTCAATATAGTCCAGGATTTCTTTCTTATCCCAGACGTGATTTCCCGAAGTGAGGACGTCGATGCCCAGGTCCAAAAGCTCGTGGGCCAATGGAGGAGTAATGCCGTTGCCTCCCGCGCAGTTCTCGGCGTTGGCAATGCACAGATCGATCTTGTGAGCCTCAAGAATCCCGCGCAGGTGACCTTTCAGGGCGTTCCTGCCAGGTCGGCCGACAATATCTCCAATGAACAGTACTTTCATCCTTTTGAAGGTGCGCCCAAATCAACATAGCACCTGCTCCGTAGCCATGGATCAATAAGGAGATAGAGGATAGGCCAGACCCTGCAGCAACCCAGACCCATACTGGAATCCAACCGGCTGCCTTCTGTTGAGACCATTATGGCAATGCAATTGTATTCCCCTATCCCCCGCCCCTTGTCTGCATTCCCCAGGTTTTTTCCCTTAACGCGCGTACTCAACCACGCGCATTTCCCGGATGACGGTGACTTTGATCTGCCCGGGATATTGGAGTTCGTTTTCAATTCTTCGTGCAATATCCTTGGAAAGCCAGAGAGCTTGTTCGTCGCTGACCTTGTCACTCTCGACCATGATCCGGATTTCTCGACCAGCCTGGAGGGCATAGCACTTGGAAACGCCCTCGAACGAATCCGCAAGGTGTTCCAACTTTTCCAAGCGCTTGACATAAGTCTCCAGGATTTCCCGCCGGGCCCCGGGCCGAGCAGCGGAAAGCACGTCGGCAATTTGCACTAACTGAGCCTCAATGCTCTGAAACTCCACGTCAAAATGATGAGCCTCGATCGCGTGGATAACCTCTTCATTCTCTCCACACTTCCTGGCAATCTGAACTCCCAGTTGAACGTGAGTCCCCTCAACTTCCCGGTCAATAGCTTTCCCGATATCGTGAATCAAGCCAGCCCGCTTGGCGGTGACCGTATTGACCTTCAACTCCGAAGCAATCATCCCAGCCAGGTAAGCCACTTCCTTGGAATGGTTTAGCACATTCTGACCATAGCTGGTGCGGTACCTTAGGCGACCCAGCAGTTTGATAATTTCGGGATGGAAGTCGTGAATCCCAAGCTCCAGCGCAGCGGCTTCACCTTCCTGTTGGATCTTGATCTCCAGCTCTTTCTTGACCTTCTCCACGACCTCTTCAATACGGGCCGGATGGATCCGGCCATCACTGATTAACTTCTCGATAGCCATTTTTGCCACTTCGCGGCGAATCGGGTCGAACCCGGAAAGAATAATAGCTTCCGGTGTGTCATCGATAATGAGATCAACACCTGTGGCTACTTCAAGGGCCCGGATGTTGCGTCCTTCCCGACCGATGATTCGGCCCTTCATTTCGTCGCTGGGAAGGTCCACCACGGAGACGGCCGTTTCCACGACGTGCTCACTGGCACAGCGTTGCATTGTGACAGTCAGGATCTTTTTGGCTTCTTCTTGAGCTGAAGCCTTTGTCTCTTCCTCGATGCGTTTTAAGACAAAAACTGATTCTTTCCGGGCATCAGCCTCCATCTGTTTCGTTAAATGCTTCCTGGCATCCTCCGCAGTCATCCCGGAAATGACTTCCAGTTGGTGCTTTTGTTCAGCCCAAAGTTCCCGGATCCTTTTCTCATCATGGTTCAGGGTTCGTTCTTTTTCACTAAGCCGTCTCTCTTTGTGAAAGAACTCCTTTTCCTTTTGGGCCAGAGTGGTGTCTTTTCTCTCGACTTGGTCTTCCTTCTGACTTAAGCGTTTCTCAAGGTTCTGAAGCTCGACTTTTCGATCTTTAGTCTGCTTTTCAACCTCCGCGCGAAGTCCAAGGGCCTTGTCTTTGGCTTCCAACAATGATTCGCGCTTGATGTTCTCGGCTTCCCTCTTGGAGCTCTCGACAATCGTCTGTGCGGTCTGTTCTGCGGCTTTGATGGATCCCAGAGCCCGTTTCGCTTTGAGAAGCACCGCAGACAGGAGGAGAATAATCGCCAGGCATACTGCGAGTGCCGTAATGTAAATCACGGGGTTCATGGTCTCTCCTAAATCTACTAGAATCCAGGAAAACCCTTTCCTGGAAGCTGAAGCGGAAGGGATAACCTTGCCTGTGTGAACATCCGAGTGTGTTGGTCATGCCGGCTAACCCTTTCCTTAAGAATGAATGGATGAATTGAGAAAATCAGGCAGACACTTCGTAGGCCTACACTTATATAGTTTATCGAAAAGCCGGAAATAAAGAAAGAAGAGAAGATCGGTCTGCCATCAGAAGGAGGGGGTAGAACCCCGCTCTGCCGTGAGGCACTCTATTTGAACCTGTTTACCAGGTGGGTGCCATGCTCTTACATTAGGGATCTTCACTTGGTGAAGCTCACACACCGTAAAGAGACTAAAGCTCCCAAACAAATAGGTGTTGGTACAAATATGTAAATGCCTACACTAACATCGCAGGGCAAAACCTATTTTATTCAATACCGGGCAGATCGGTCAAGTAGTATTTCACTTTATTACACCTGGACCCTGTAGCAACCTTGATCACTTCTTCAATACATGATCTAGCTGCCGTGAACACTCCGCACTTCTCTCGTAAATGAAGGAATTCAACTTCTTAGCGCTTTCTCTCTCTTGAAACAGTTCGTCCGCGATGTTTAACGCGGCCATGACCGCCACTTTTAACGAATCGGCCGTCTTGCTGGAGCCCGTAATTTCTCGCATCTTCCTGTCAACGTAGGCTGCCAGTTCCTTGATGTAGTCAGATTCCATACTTCCTTTAATCAAGTAAGACTGGTCGCAGATCTCAACGCGTGTTGAATCTTCAGGATTTCGCATAGAGAAAATCCCTCTCGTCACAATGCGAGTTTCTCGAGGTTTTGCAGGATGGATTCCACTTTGTCCCTGACTAGGTCTTTCTCTTTTCGGTGCTCCTGGAGTTCAGCTTGCAGGCGGTCACTTTCCGTTTGGGCTTGCTCGAGTTGGGATTTCGTTTTCAGGAGTTCCTTTTCCAATGATTCTTTCTGCAGCTTGACTGCCCGAAAGAGCTCAATTACCCGATAGACTTTGTTTTCAAGTTCGGTGAATTTGTCCAATGCGTTTGTCACTCTAACTCCTCAGTTGGGCACCGAGTTCAGATTTTAGGTGCTCCAGGATGCTCTCCAGGAAGCGATTGACCTCTCCTTCGACCAAGGTCCGCTCCAGGGACTGAAAGAGAAGTGTGAAGGCTACCGCTTTCTTGCCCGGCGGCAGGTCTTCCCCCTTGTACACGTCGAAAGGATAGGTCTTCTGAATCTCGCGGATTCCAACTCTCTTGATGGTCGCTTCAATCCGACCATAGTCAATGGTTTGGTCGACGACAACCGACAGATCTCGCTGAATAGCCGGAAACCTTGGAATTTCTGAAAATCCTCTCTCTGGCACTTCCAGGCTGTACCAAAACGCCAAGAGGAGTTCCGCCACAAAAACTGGTTGCCTGATCTTGTACGCTTCGCAGACATCCGGATGGAGTTGGCCCAAAATGCCAAGTTCTCGACCTTGGCAGCATATCTTGGCAACCACTCCGGGTTGATAATAGTCGGGTCTTTCACTTTCCTCAGGACATGCGAACTCTGTTGCATTCGCACGCACAGACAGGGAAGAAAGGAGAGCTTCAAGGTCTCCTTTTAAATCAAAGAATCGGAACGGCCGCTGAGAACAGTGGACGTCCCTATCTTGAGCGTTTCCAGTCAAGATCAGTCCCAGCATCACGGTTTCTTCTGGTTGATGGCAACAACCATGAAACACCTTCCCGGCTTCATACAACCGGACTGTCTTCATTCCGCGGTTGTAATTGCGCAGTAATGAATTCAAAAGACCTGGCAGTAGCGAGGTGCGCATCACGCCCATTTCTGAAGAGAGTGGGTTTAGCAACCGAACCGGCTTGGATTGGCTGAACCTCCGGGTTTCTTCTTCACTGACGAACGAATAAGTGAACGTTTCAGAATAGCCGAGGTGCAGTAGCTTCTCCTTGATCCGGATGTCGCGCAGGTATTCCGGTCTGCGGTGCACCTCACCTTTCCAGGAGGGAAGAGTTGACGGGAAATTACCGTAGCCAAAATGTCGGGCCACTTCCTCAATCAGATCAATCTCCCGCTCAACATCAAGCCGAAAAGTCGGCAACGCCACTATCCACCCTTCAGGTGTTGCCTGAAGAATGAGCAATTCCAACCGATTCAATAGATCTTCCACTCTGTCTGGATTCAGGTCAGCTCCCATGATTCGCGCGATTCGGGATTTTCGAAGGAAGATGGGCTCCCGCCTCACCGGCTGTGGGTAAACATCCACCACTCCTAGAAGAATTTCCCCCCCCGCCAACTGCTGAATCAAACCAGCAGCGCGATCCAGAGCCACCACGGTGGCAGAAATGTCGGCTCCCCTCTCAAACCGATGGGAAGCTTCTGTGTGCATACCCAGCTGTTTGGCGGTCTTTCGGATGCTGACCGGATCAAACCAGGCGCTTTCCAATAAGACGGTGGATGTGGTGTCACTGATCTCGCTTTCGAGCCCTCCCATAATTCCAGCAAGCGCGACGGGCCGACTCTGATCAGCGATGACAAGCATCCCCGCCGAAAGGGCTCGGTCCTCCCCATCGATGGTGACCAGTTTTTCCCGATCTAAGGCTTCCCTGACAATGATTCGATATCCGTCGATCTTATGGAGGTCGAAAGCGTGCAAGGGATGACCCAACTCCATCAGGACGAAGTTCGTCACATCAGCCACATTGTTAATGGGGTGAATTCCCACTGACTCGAGCCGATCAACAAGCCAGAAGGGCGAAGGAGAAACCTTGACTCCACGGATCACCCGGGCGGAATATCGCGAACACAAAAGTGGAGCGGCAATCTCCACCGAGACCGTCCCGGCAGTGGGAAGGAGAGACTCCGGCAAACGTCTCTCTATTTTCCTAAGCGGCTTGCAATAGAGCGCTGCCACCTCCCTAGCTACGCCCAGGTGGCTTAGACAGTCTGGTCGGTTTGTGGTCAGATCGAGGTCCAGGACATGATCGGATGAGAGGGCTTCAACGGTCTCCACCGCAATTCCACCGTTGGTCAGATCATCGGCCAGTCGCTGTGGACTCACTTCAAAGTCAGCAAACTCCTTCAGCCACTGGTAACTGATTCTCATAGTGCTTCTAATAAAAGAACTGGGAATCGGGGATCAAAAGGCAGAGAATCGAGGGTAGACGAGCTTCAAAGATCTTCAATCCTCGATCCTCGAATGTTTGCACTCTATTCCCTATCCTCTAGCCACTAGTCTCTAGAATTGTTCCAGGAATCGCAGATCGCTCTGGTAGAAGTGCTGGATGTCGTTGATGGAGTACTTTACCATGGCAAATCGTTCCACCCCCAAGCCGAATGCAAATCCGGTGAACTGTTCAGGGTCATAGTTCACATAACAAAAGACGGCTGGATCCACCATTCCAGCGCCCAACACTTCGATCCAGCCACTCAGCTTACAGACCCGGCAGCCCTGGCCGGAGCAGAAGATACACGAGATATCCACCTCGGCACTGGGTTCCGTGAAAGCAAAGTAACTGGGTCGAAAACGCACCTTGATTTTCTTCCCGAAGAAAGCCCTCAAGAAATACTCTAATGTTCCCTTAAAGTCCGCGAATGTAATTCCTTCGTCCACAGCCAACCCTTCAATCTGCTGGAAGTTTGGCGAGTGAGTGGCATCGGGGTTGTCACGACGGAACACTTTTCCTGGACAGATGATGCGCAGCGGCGGCCTCCGTTTTTCCATAACCCGGATTTGAACTGGGGAGGTGTGAGTCCTCAAGAGTAGCGAATTCGAAATGTAAAACGTATCCTGGGCATCACGAGCCGGATGATGTTCCGGAATATTGAGCGCTTCAAAATTATAGTAGGCCGTTTCGATTTCCGGGCCGTCTTCAATCGAGTAGCCAATGGAGTGAAAGATTTCTTCGATCTCTCTCCGAACCAGGGTCAGGGGATGGCTATGCCCCAAAGGGGGCCGAATTCCAGGCAACGTGATATCGACTCGCTCGCGGGCCAGTCGTTCGCTCAGGACTCTGGATGCAAGGTCAGACGTTTTTTTCTCGATAGAATTCTCGACCTTTGCCTTGAATTCGTTGAGAGAACGGCCAGACTCCCTTCGCTGGTCAGCCGGAATCTGCTGAAGTTCCTTCATGAGCAGGGTCACTGCCCCATTCTTTCGACCGAGGTACTTGTCGCGAAGGGCAGCCAGAGCCTCAGCTGAACTGATGCTCTCCAGCTCCAAAAGAAATTCCTCATGAGTCCGTCTGATCTTTTCGATCATCTCAGAATTGTCATTTTCCAGGGTACAGATGCAGGACGTTACAAAAAAAGGGGCTCGAAGCCCCTGTCACGCAAATCGTTTCCTTCCGAAGTGATCACCCATGCTCAGGGAGTCTGAGAGCATCGCTCCCCGGGTGGTAGCTCCTTACAAAGACGGAAAATGGCCCGAACCAGTGTCTGGAAAACTCCGGTGGGAGCTTTCACACTCAAGCAGCAAGGACTTCTTTGGCGGTGTTGGCCAGTTGAGAAAAAGCGGTTGGATCCTTCACCGCCATGTCTGCCAGGATCTTACGATCAAGGGTAACCCCCGATTTCTTCAACCCATGGATCAAACGGTTATAGGAAATGCCGTTGAGTTTAGCAGCTGCTCCGATCCGGACGATCCAAAGCCGGCGGAAGTCTCTCTTGCGCACCCTGCGGTCGCGAGCGGCATATTTCAAGGCCTTGTTCACCGATTCAGCGGCCGCACGATACAACTTGCTCTTCGTGCCGCGATAACCGGAAGCCAACTTGAGAAGTTTTCGCCGATGGTCACGGCGGCTGGTACCACGTTTAACTCTCGCCACTGCAGATTCTCCTTAGTCAGAATTCCACTATCAATCGTGACAATTTGCCCACCCTGTTACGAGTAGGGCAACATCAGTCGAACCCTAGCCCTGTCGGAGGGGCTAACCAGACCTGACTGATCCAGATTTCTTTTCCGCTTGGTCGTCTTTTTTGTCAGAATATGGCGCGCATGGGAATGTCCTCTTTTGATCTTTCCCGAAGCAGTCACGGAAAACCGCTTCTTCGCGCCCTTGTGAGTTTTTAATTTAGGCATAAAGATTCTCCTTCACCCGTTTCTCGCAACCAAACCGCCAGACTCAGCTATTTCCTGGGGGCAAAGATTACGAACAGGTGGTTCCCTTCCATCCTGGGATTCCCTTCGACCACCGCCTGTTCATTCAACTCCTCAATCAACCGGGAGAGCAGTTGCCGCCCAATCTCTTTGTGAGCCATCTCCCGACCTCGGAACATGACCGAGGCTTTGGCTTTGTCTCCCTCTTCCAGGAACCGGACGATGTTGTTTTTCTTGAAATTGTAGTCGTGATCATCGGTCATGGGCCGGAACTTGACCTCTTTGACTTGGATCATTCTCTGATTCTTTTTCGCCTCGTGAGCCTTCTTGTTCTGCTGGTAAAGGTACTTGCCGTAATTCATGATCCGGCAAACAGGAGGCTGAGCAGTCGGTGAAACTTCCACCAAATCCAAATTTTTTTCCAAGGCGATCTTCAAAGCGTCGAACGGCGACAGAATCCCTAATTGCTTCCCATCATCGTCAATTACCCGGATCTCTTTAGCCCGGATGCGTTCATTGACTCGCACGTTTCTGTTGTTGATACAAACACCTCCTGCCTTATCAAGAAGAAGACGATCTTTTCAGGTCGCCCCCATACCCAGATCAGCGAAAACCCCATGGCAGATCAATTCAGGGTTTGACGGCCCGGGTTTGCATCAAATCCTGAATCAAATCCTGAAATTTTTCAAAGGAAAAAGTACCCAGATCGCCGTCAAAACGGTTACGGACCGAAAGGGTTCCCTTTTCCACTTCCCGGTCCCCAATGATGATCATGAAGGGAACTTTTTCCAATTGGGCTTTGCGGATCTTCATGTTCACTTTCTCATTGCGGACGTCTAACTTCACCCGAAATCCAGCTTTAGTGAGTTGGGCCTCCAACTGAGTGATCCTTTCCAGGTGCCGCTCACTGATGGGCATCAGCAGGATCTGAACAGGGGCCAGCCAGAACGGGAAGGCGCCGACATAGTGCTCAATGAGAATGCCGAAGAACCGCTCCATGGAACCCAGCAGGGCGCGGTGGACCATGTAAGGCCGATGTGGTTTACCGTCTTCACCAATATACGAAATGTCAAACTGTTCCGGAAGATTGAAGTCAAATTGGATGGTGGAGCACTGCCAGGAACGGCCAATGGCATCCCTGATCTTGACATCAATTTTGGGGCCGTAAAACGCCCCTCCCCCTTCGTCGACGCTAAACGCCAAGCCCTTGGCATCGAGGGCTCGACGCAAGGCTTCGGTAGCGCGGTCCCAGTCCTCCGCTTCCCCCACATATTTTTCCGGGCGGGTGGAGAGGAAGATCTCGAATTCCAGGAAACCGAAACTCCTCAGGATCGATAGGGTGAACTCGATGACACCCAGGATTTCATCTTCAATCTTTGCGGGTTGACAGAAGATATGGGCATCATCCTGGGTAAAGCCACGCACCCGAAACAGCCCCTGCAACACCCCAGATCGTTCATAGCGGTAGACCGTTCCCATCTCGGCCCAGCGAAAGGGCAAATCCCGATAACTTCGCAATTCATTTTTGTAGACCAGAATGTGGAACGGGCAATTCA
>JBGOTQ010000233.1:0-12141 GCA_041476565.1 Terriglobia bacterium
CCATCAGGAGTGCCGCAACATAGCCAACAGCTCGGCCTTTAAAAAAGCGGCCAGCAAGTGGAACCATCACCAGGACACTCAGAAGCCCGAAAAAAACATTCATCCAGAAGATGCCCTGGAATCGCCACAACTTGAACCCCAGCGCAAGCCACAAAGGGAAGAGATGAAAGTACTGGGGAACTAATAACCCTTTGGAGGGATCCACGAGGTTGAATCCGGGCAGAACTTCAGGACTGGGCGCCTGTGCCAAAGGAGCAGCCAAAAAGAGGTTCTGCTTTTCCTCCGAATCAAACCCTTGGAAGTCAGGGTCTGGGAACCGAAGAGAGCCGGTCTCTGAGACCCGGACTCCAATGTTGACATATTCCCCCGGATCTCTTTGAGTCGTGACATATTCAGAGACAAAGCGAAATGTCAGAAGAGCGAGCACCCCGATAGCTAGAACCGCGAAGTTTATTTGCGAAAACCTCATCCTCCCCAACACTGCATTGAGGATCCAAGGCCCAACCCGGCGGCGCAACAGCAGAGATAAAGTCAGATCGTAAAGGAGAAGAAACGACAGCCAATAACGGAATCGGAAGAAACCGAATTCTGCCGTGATCAGCAGAATGAGTGAAGTGACCAGTATGGCCGACAATGGAACCAGCAAAAGATATTCCAGGAAACCGAGGGAGTTGATAACCCCAACGTGATGAAGGCCACCATCACCTTGGGTCGACCTGGAACCGGACTGTTGGCCAAGCGGAGCCAGAAACAACACCGAAGTGAGGCCGCCACAAAGCAAAAAGAGGGACGCAAATGCAACCAGGAGAGCATAGTCGATGAGACTGGGCGTAAACGGCATGTCAACAACTCCAGCCCTCGTATGAAAATGGCCTGAAAGGCCATGGGGCACTTTTACGAAAATACGGGTACTTGGAGGACCGAAGTCCGTAGGGCCGAATTCACTTGGTCCTGCACCTGCCCTCGCAGGGCTCGGCCCTCCGCCATTTTCATTGCCAGTGGCGCACCAAATAGGCGCATGCGCAACTCATGCGAAACATTCTCTGGGACCTCACTCCAGATTCAGAAAAGCGTATAAATAAACGGAGCTGCTGCACTGCCCCCCAGAATAATCAGAAGACCAACCAGCAGCAGGGTGAGGATAATCGGGGTCAACCACCACTTCTTGTTGTACTTCAAGAAACACCAGAACTCGCTTAATAAGTTGGAAGACGACTCATCTGCCAACTGGGAGAAGCTTTCTTTAGCTGGGGAGACCGGACGTTTTTTGCGGTGAACCACCATTGGTGTTTCAGATCAAAACTGTCGAAAATACCTTTCGATATTAATGGAATCGGGGCGGGGAGTCCAGTAGCTCTTGACTGAGCCATCGAACCCCAGACTGAGGGGCCGCCGCCCCAGGGCTCGCATTAGCAGACCCACAGGGGTCAGGATGACGAAATAAACAGTGGCCAATAACAGGAAGGAGACTGTCCATCCGACCGGATAAAGAGCGGTCATCCAACCGAGGTAGATTACCCGCGCAAAAGAGATGGAGGATAGCCCCACGGCCGCGACCACAAGCGCGACTGCCCCAAAGAAGAATGCAATGTTTGACAAACCCCAGCGATGCCAGACCAAGGCCCCTATCAACAGGAGGAATCCTGGTAGCCAAATGCCCACAAATCGCCGCAACTCGCGCCGGGAAGGGTTCTTGTTGATTTCAACCAAAGCCATGAGTATTCAGTCCTGCAAGTAGGAGGCGTTATTCAGTACTGCGACTCAGTCTATTGGGGATTGCCGATTTCCGATTGAAAAGCGTCCGCTTGTATGAGCTAAATCGGTAATCCTAAATCGAAAATCGGATATCCCTCAATCCAGCTCGAATTGAGCCAAGTATCCCTGAGTAACGGTGCCCTTAGCGATTGTCTGTTCTTCCTTTAGAAGCAGGAAGTCTTCAAGTACCAGCGCATCCATGTGAGTAGCCAAGAAGCAGCGGTAGGCCTCTTCAGGAGTGCACACAATCGGTTCGCCCCGGACATTGAAGCTGGTATTGATAATCACGGGACACCCGGTTGTCTGGTAGAACCTTCGGATCAGCTTGTAGTAGCGCCCATGACGGAGCGGATCAACCGTTTGAATCCGCGCGGAATAGTCCACATGGGTAATTGCCGGGACCTCAGAACGACGTATTTTCAGCAGATCGATGCCTTTCAAGTCGGTGCCGTTCCTGTCTGATGGGATCCTCCTGGAGCTATTGACCGGGGCCACCAGCAGCATATAGGGGCTGACCTCTCCAGCCCGAATCTCGAAGTACTGATGGGCCGCCTCTTCCAGGACCGAGGGGGCAAAGGGCCGAAACGACTCTCGAAACTTGATCTTCAGGTTCATGACTGATTGCATTTCCGGACTGCGCGCGTCCCCTAGAATACTGCGGCTGCCTAGAGCACGGGGGCCAAATTCCATTCGGCCGTGGAACCAGCCAACCACTTTCTCTCTGGACAACAACTGCACAACCTGCTCCAAGAGTTCCTGCTCGTTCTCAAAGGCATGATAGGCGGCCCCGCTGCTGTCCAGGAACTGCCGAACCTGATCCTGGCTGAAACTCGGTCCCAGTAACGAACCGTGCTGGCTGTCAGAGGCCCTGGCCGTCCGCGGTTTCTCGAGGAGTTGGTGCCAGATGAACAAGGCCGCCCCGATGGCGCCACCGGCATCCCCAGCGGCAGGCTGAATCCAAATTTTCTCAAAGGGCCCCTCTCGCAGGATACGCCCATTGCCGACGCAGTTCAGAGCTACACCGCCGGCCAGACAAAGGTTCCTCATTCCGGTCACCTTGTGGACATGATCGGAACATCGCAACATGATCTCCTCTGTCACCCTCTGTATGGATGCGGCCAAATCCATGTGCCGCTGGGTGATGGGATCCTCCGGCTTTCGAGGTGGACCGCCAAACAAGCGTTCGAATTTTCCGGAGGTCATCGTTAGTCCTTGGCAGTAATTGAAGTACGACATGTTCATGCGGAAAGAGCCGTCATCCTTGAGGTCCAATAATCTCTCCAAGATGAAGTTCACATACTTGGGTTCACCATAAGGGGCCAAGCCCGTTAATTTGTACTCACCGGAGTTTACTTTGAAGCCTGTGTAGTAGGTGAAGGTCGAATACAGCAACCCCACCGAGTGAGGAAAGCGAAGTTCGTGGCTGAGCGAGATGCGATTCCCGCAACCAGTTCCGAAACTGGCGGTGGCATACTCTCCTACCCCGTCCAGAGTCAAGATGGCGGCTTCTTCGAAAGGGGAGGGAAAGAAGGCACTGGCCGCATGCGACTCATGATGATCAGTAAACACAATCCGCCTGTGGTAGGCATGTCTTAAGCCCTTCTGGATTTCACGGGGCAGGAAGAGCTTTTGGCGCAACCACACCGGCATGGCCTCCAGAAACGAGCGGAATCCAAGGGGAGCAAACGTCAGATAGGTTTCGAGCAGACGCTCAAACTTTAGAAAGGGCTTGTCGTAAAAGCCGACGTAATCGAGATGTCCCGGGGAGAGGTGGGCCTCTTTGAGGCAATACTCGATGGCATGGATAGGAAAGCCTGCGTCGTGTTTTTTTCGAGTGAATCTCTCTTCCTGGGCCGCCGCCACGATCTCGCCATCAACGATGAGCGCTGCGGCAGAATCATGATAGAAGGCTGAGATTCCAAGAATGGCAGTCATTCAATCCACAAGCTCTCACCCACTGAGTTTGAGAAAATATACCTTGGTTCCTGGTCCTGCTAAGTCAGAGCCGGTGAAAGGTTGAGGTCTAAGGTACGTCGGGCAACGGGACCACTCCTACTTCTAATTCACCCTAATGTCGCACCAGGTGATAATCCGCGCAGCTAAGAACCGGCACCTACAACCGCACAACCCTGGCAAACCGGATGCTGGAACAGCCCCGGATCTGCTGCAGAACGGTCTCACTAATCGGACTATCCACATTGACGACGCCAACCGCGTGGTGATTCCCATCGGACCGTCCTAAGGCGAAGTTGGCAATATTGATATTGTTGTTACCCAGGAGGGTCCCAATCTGTCCAATCACTCCTGGCGTGTCGTTGTTACGGATAAAGAGAATAGTCCCATGCAGCGGTGCCTCAACGGTGATGCCGTCCACTGAAACCAGTCGCGTGTTGTCCAGGGAGAGGAGAGTCCCTTCGATCCATTCTTCCTGATCGCCGGTCCTGAGCTTCACAGAAATCAGGTTGGAGTAGCTGCGCACCCGGTTGCTGCGGGATTCCACCAACAGTATGCCACGCTCCTCCAGGACCTTCCGCGCGTTAATGATGTTGACTTCTTCGCTGAGGATCGGTTTCAGGATTCCCAGGATGATGGCGTTAGTTACCAGGTTGGTGTTCAAATCGACTGTTTCGCCGTAGTAACGGATCCCCACCTCCTCCATGCGGCCTTCTCCGATCTGCGAGATGAATGACCCCAAGCTCTCCCCCAACCTCAAGAAGGGCCCCAACTTTTGATATTCCTCAAAAGTCACCGATGGGAAGTTCACCGCGTTGCGAATGATTCCATCCTTCAGGAAGGCGCGGACTTGGTCCGCAATTTCCACACCCACTACCTCCTGGGCTTCGAATGTTGATGCCGCAATATGCGGCGTCACAATGACGTTTGGCAATTTGGTCAGAGGATTGTCGGCCGCGGGAGGTTCCTGACTGAAGACGTCCAGCGCGGCAGCTGCCACCTTCCCGCTGGTCAGGGCAACAGCCAAATCGGCTTCGTTGATCAATTCCCCTCGTGCCGTATTGACGAGCCTCACTCCGCTTTTCATCTTGGCGATGGCTTGGGCATTGATCATGTGGCGGGTTGCATCCACCGAGGGCACATGCAGTGTGATGAAGTCCGAATTGGGAAAGAGCTCATCCAGCGACACGAGCCTGACATTGAGATCTTTGGCCACCCGGTCTGAAACAAAGGGGTCATAAACCAGGACGTTCATTTGGAAAGCCTTGGCTCGCTTTACCACTTCCATCCCAATCTTCCCCAGCCCAATCACACCCAATGTCTTGTCTTTTAGTTCGGTGCCTGTGAACTTCTTCTTTTCCCACTTCCCTTCCCTGGTGGAGGCACTGGCTTGGGGCAAAAAACGCGCCAGGGCCAGCATGAGACCCATGGCATGCTCAGCCACGCTGATACTGTTGCCGCCCGGGGTGTTCATTACGACAACCCCCTTTTTGGTGGCGGCTTCGAGATTGACATTGTCAACGCCGGTGCCAGCCCTCCCCACGACTTTCAAATTGTGGGCCGCCTGCAGCACTGCGGTCGTGACTTTGGTATTACTCCGTACTAGCAGTGCATGATACTTGCCGATTTCTTCAATCAACTGGGCAGGAGTCAAATCAGTTTTCACGTCCACTTGCCAATCTTTTTCCTTCCGAAGGAGATCGACTCCTTGTTGGGAAAGTTTGTCGCTAACTAGAATCATCATGGGTGATCTTCCTAGGAATAGAATGGAAATAGTGAATTCGCCACAGAGACACAGATCTCACAGCGCGGCAAAACCCTTCTCTGTGCTTATGCGGTTTACTATTGATGTGCCGTTACCTGAACTCTTAACGATGCAAGTAGACCTGCTGAGCAGCTTTAACCCCGAAACCAAGTTCTACTGGCAGGCCCAGTTTCTCCAGGATGATCTCCAGGCAAGCCACAATGGCTACCGCATCAGGAAAGTCGTAATAACCCAGGTGGGCGATACGGAAGATCTTCCCTTTCATTTCACCCTGGCCATTGGCCACAATGACCCCAAAGTTCTTCTTGAACTCCTTGATGATGGCGCCGGAGTCCAATCCTTCGGGTGCACAAACAGCGGTGAGCGCGTCGCTAGGCGAGGCGGCGGCGAAGAGCTTCAATCCCATTGCCTGAACTGCGGCACGCGTTGCCCGTGCCAGGAGTCCAGCGTTACAAATCAGGTCGTCGCGCCCGATCTGTCGAATGAACTTCAAGGCCTCTCGCAATGCGACAATGAGCGTGATGGCAGGGGTAAAGGCGGTTTCTCCCTTGGCCAGGTTCTTTCGTTCCTTTGGAAAATCAAAATAGTACTTGGGAGATTTCGAGTTCTCAATCATTTTCCAGGCCTTCGCACTGACACTGGCAAAAGCCAGGCCCGGTGGAATCATTAGAGCCTTCTGTGAGCCTCCCACCACCACGTCTAGATGCCAGTCGTCGACAGGCATCTCCATAACTCCCAAACCGGTGATGGCATCTACGACGAGTACCGTGTCAGCGCGAGGGTGAACAATCTCTGCCAAGGCCTTCACATCGTGCCGAACCCCCGTCGAACTCTCAGTGTACTGCACAAACACGGCACGTGTGTCGGGGTGCTGTTCGAGGAGATCGGCAACCTGCCGAGGGTCCACGGCTGCCCCGTAAGGAAGAGAAACAACTTGAGCGTTGACCCCATAAGCCTTACAGAGTGCAATCCATCGTTCTCCAAATTTCCCGGCGCTGACCACGATGGCCTTGTCGCCGGGGCTGAGTAAGTTGACCACAGCACCTTCCATCGCCCCTGTGCCAGAGGAGGCAAAGAGCAGGACGTCATTCGTGGTGTTGTAAAGGTATTTCAAATCCTCCAGCACTTCTTTAACGATCGTGCGAAACTCGTCGGTCCGGTGATGCAAAATCGGCTGGGACATGGCGACCTGGACCTGGGGTAGCAACTGGGTCGGACCCGGGGTGAAGAGTCGTTCTTTGATCATGGCGGAAACTCACTTTCCTAAGAGTTCAAGCTTTGTTTCAAAAGTCCAGACTATACCATAGCCGCGCGAATTGAAAACAGGTTCAAAAGTCCAAGGTCCAAACACGAAGCGCAGTAGCTCCGAGTCGAGAATCCAGAGGTGAGTGTTAAACCCCAAAGACTCGCTGTTGCTACGAGCCGATCCTGGACCCAATCGGAAACACCCAAGCATCCCTGACATTCATCCGAATTCCATGGCTTCCAACCTTGGACTTTGGACTTTGGACTCATTCAACCTTGGCAAACACAAACATCCGCGAGGGAAGTGCGCTGAAGTCCTGCATTTGGTCCCCGGACTTGAGTGACCTGTCGGGAAACAGGTAAAGCGTGCGAGGGTCTAAATAGATTTCTCCGAGGTCCTCTCCCAGCTTGTCCCGGGTCTGTGGCCGCTGGATCTGCCTGTAGGCAACTAGCACTTTGCTACCTAACGGAATCGATCTCGTGTTTCGGCAGGTATCCCCCGCATGAACACTGCCGTCGGGAAAGACATAGTGGGTAATGGCCGAATCCTGGAGGACATTGGCGATCTTCCATGGCGTCAGGGTTGTTGTCACTTCCGGGACAATCACTTCCGTCCCATGAAGGGAGGCAACTTTTTTCACTCTGCTGACTCCAACTTCTGCCACCCCCTCTATCTTCTCCAACGGGACTCCAAGACGAACTTCCGTTCCCACCGGAACATCAGACCAATCTTTGATTTCACTGCCACGGAAGACGGCTCCGTTGGGGAAAGTATAGACTGTAGTTGCTGAATTGTATTGAGCCCCGGCCACTCTCCACGCAGTCTCGCCGGTGTGGAGAAGTCGTGGGGCCGGGCTGGCTCCGGCCGCTTCCGGCGCTTCCTCTTCTTCTTCCGTCTCCTCTTCCGCCTGCATGACGGCCTGGCCGCCAGACCGCATTAAGCTGGGACTCCCCCTCAGTCTTCCCGCCAATACATCCGGGTCTTGCGCATACTCATCCATTAAGCCAGCCTTGATCCGATCAAAATTGTCCATGCCGGGATCGCTCTTCCGGCCGCGGGCATTTACAGTATGGAACCTGTTAGGCATGGAATAGGCCACACGATAGTGTTCCAGGACGTTCCGGTCTGCAATGTGGTAGCGGTGTTTGAGCAGATTGAGAAGAAGTCGCAGCGAGGAATATTGTGCCTCTTCGAAGGGCACATTATGAAATCCCTCCAGCTCGACGCCGACCGAATAATCACTCAGGCCGGAGAGTCCATTCCACATGCTCACCCCGGCGTGATTGGCCCAGTACTTGGGATCTAGTATCCGGTAAACTGCTCCATCCCGTGCCACCAGGAAATGCGCGTGTCCCCCATAGGTCACGTAGCGTCCGCCGCGAACCCGACCTCGAGAAAGGGTCCTTAAAGCGCTGGGCAAGGAACTCTCCGTGGAATGTACGATGATGAAACGGGTCTCTCTCCGAACGTGCTTCTCGAAGTGGGGATTGAGGTGTCCTTGGTAGTCGATAATAGGGAGAGACGTTCGATTGTCCCGTTTAGCCGCAACAAGCGGTGCGGCCGCAAGAGTTAGTACTATAAAGACTCGCAGAATATAGTGACACCGCCCCCTCACCCCAGTCCCTCCCCCCCCGACGGGGGAGGGGTGGAAGCTTGATAAGCTTCCACAAGGGCGGGTGAGGGGGGAGGTGTCACTATGAAATGAAAGATTCAATAAGAGGAAGGTTAGGGTTCTTGGGCGGCAATGAAGTTCTCTGTTTGCCATCAAGCCGTCACTTCGAGCCGGCTTTGCAGCAGATGCAGAATCTCATGTCGGCCAACCATGCCTAGCAGCCGGCCATGATCGACTACCGGAACCTGGCTGATGCCTTCGCGATCCATGTGTTCCAGAATCTTCATGACGTCCTGATCCGGACGAACCCATCTCAAGCGCTCGAGGGGAACCATGATGTCTTCCAACTGAGTCCGCTCCCAGTTGGGTTTGGGGATTCGATTCACTTCATGTAAGGTCACTACCCCTCGCAGCATTTCCTGCTCCATGACCAGGAAACAATCCCGCCCGGAGGGGAAGACAAACTCATCGAGAAATCGTGACAAGGTGATTCCCACTGGGACGCGCGGGCAGTCGCGAGTCATCAAATCATTAGCCTTGATGCCCGACAATGCCTCGCGAAGTTGAATCTGCTGCTGACTACGCTGCGCCGCCGTCAACAGAAACCAGCCAATGAACCCGATCCAAAGGCCGTTCAAAAAGTTGCCCTCTCCGAAAACGGCTACCACTACCCCGGTCGTGATAATCAAATAAGCCATGACCCTTCCCATGGTGGTAGCGACACGGGTGGCTTGATTGAAGTCTTGCGAGATAGCCCAGATGATCGAACGCAAGATGCGTCCACCATCAAGCGGAAACCCGGGGATCATGTTGAACACGGCTAACAGGAGGTTGATATCAACCAACCATTCAGCCAAGGCCGACACCATCGCAAAGCGGCCCCGCGTCAACCACCAAAGTAACGCGTAGAAGCATGCAATGATGCCGCTCGCCAAGGGTCCGGCAGAGGCCACCAGAAACTCAGTGCCGGGACGATTGGCCTCGCGGCTGATCTGGGCCACCCCCCCAAAAATAAACAAGGTGATTGACCGTACCGGAATCCCTTTAGCGATGGCCACAAGGCTGTGGGCCAGTTCGTGCAGGAGCACGGAAACAAAAAATAAGAGACTGGTGCCGAGACCTGCCAGCCAGAAATAAGCCGGGTTCCAATCGGGAAATTGTTGAGAGAAATGAGTTACGAGCGAGAGGGTAATGAGCAGGAAAACTATGAACCAGGTGGGGTCAATCTGAAAGGTGATCCCCACCATCCTTCCTAACTTGATTTTTGGCAAACCCATAAAGTGACCAGTTATCGTAATCCAATCAATAAGGCAACATTCGAATGGCGTTCCAGATGGCAAACGAGGTTCGCCACCCTCCCCCTCTTCTCTTAAGGGTAATTCACAAGCAGGCAACCCGTCAAGGCTTGGAACCCAATGCCTTTCGGGTTTCCAGGTATCGTTTCCAGGCAGCCTGGTAGTCTCCCGAGTGAACCATCAGGAAGGACTTCGTAACCGGCAGCTTTTCATTTGGGCCCAGGTCGACTGACTCTCGAGACTGCATCGAGATTTCAACACGTTGGTCAAGTGCCACCACTATCGGCAGGATTAAAGCTCCTTCCCGGCTGGAAAGATCTCCCACCGCCATACCCATTTCCCGGGTCCATAGGTCAATGAACGGCAATTGTCCCGCTGGGTCAGGGTCCGATGATCGGGTCGTGAAGGCCTGCGAGAAATCGGAAGTGACTGGCTGAGGACCTCTCCCAGGCTGGCCTGACCCCAAACCCACGAAATAGTGGAAGGCATAACGCAGAGATCCAGAGTGGACTCGGGCCGCATCCATGCGATAGAAATTGCTGACGACCTTGCTGATATGGACGTGCTTATCAGCCTCAATATTACGATAAGAAACCGAGAAAATGGCGACATCCGGTGAATCCTGGTAGAATTCTACATTAAGTTTTTTTTCAACGATTAGACCGCCCTCCGTCTTTGCATACCCGGTCAGGTGCAACTCTTTCCCGGCCCCCAGCGGGGTTCTCAGGTCGGATACACCCAGGTTGTGATAATCGACTTCGAAATCCTTGAGCTCCTTTCCGTTTACTTCGATGAAATAAGGAGGCTTGGCAATCGAGGGAAGAATGGGGATGTCATGGTTGGAAAGGACCCGGTTGTTCCGGTCAAAGTAGACGCGGCAATACATTTCGCTGTCAAAGCGCAGTTGAATGACCGAGTTCCTGAACCAAATCTCACCGTCTTGGATGGCTCGATAGGTGATCTCCATGGGTTCGGGCCTGGAACGGTGTGTTTGGGGTCCGCACGCAGCAAAGAGGAGGAGACAGAAGATGAGCTTTTTCATCGCCGACGCTATAAGTGAAGGAACTCCTGAAGGTGGGCCAAGCAAAGTTGAGACCACCCCTCCAATTCTTCCCGTTTGTCCGTCAATTCCTCGAAGGTCAGGAACTTCAAATCGGTGATGCAGGCTTCGCCCTTGGCCACAGCTTTGTCCTCGACTTCGCAAAGATGGACAATCCCGAAATGGACCTGGCCGACCGGAGTAGAATCATCATTCAACAAACCTACAATCTTGGAATGGAAGTATCGGTCCGTGCGTAATTCTTCATGCAATTCCCGTTGAACCGCACATTCGTAGAAATCCTGTCCGACACTGAACAGTGTTTCATCTGAAGGGTTAATGTGCCCGCCAACCCCAATGGAACCCATGGCGACCAACCGCTTTTCGCCGGAGCTCTTGCCACGAACGTAGTGAAGAAATGCGTTGTTGCACATAACAAGAACGTAAGGGATGATTTGCTTGAAATTGGGGTCCTCTTCGGCTCGGGATCTCGGCAGAAATCGCGTGTTGCAAGGATCGAGGATTGCCCCCAGGTAACGATCAATGTGATTCAACTGGATGCCTTGAAAGGTCCCGAGATCATCCAGCAATTTCCGAGGAAAGCCCAAGACCAATTCGTCTTTCATGGAACCCTACACCGAAGAAAAGCCGCCCCTTCCATTATTCATTTACCCCAGAACTTACTAGGACCATAGTTAGTTTCTGTCGCAAGACTCGGCAGAAAGGCTCCCCTCCTTGGATAAGGAGGGACAGCCGCAGCCACAGGCAGCGGCGGGGTGGTTCGAAAAATCCTGGAAAAGCCAAGCCAGTATCGGTATTGCGGAACCTCGCACCACCCCCGCGGCGCTGCGCGCCACAACCCCTCCTCAGCTGAGGAGGGGAGTTTTCTTGCAATCCTGCGGTTTCGCGACAGAAACTAGTCAGGGGAATTCTGCCACAAATTGGCCCTGGAATGGCAGAAGAGAAATGTCTGGACAAGCCCCCGAAAGCCTTCTAAATTTCCAACGGTTCCTCGCTCACTCCGGAGGTGGATAGGATCTGGTGATTCTCCTGGTCTTCAAAACCAGCGTGTCCCGGCTTTTGCCGGGATAGGTGGGTTCGATTCCCATGCACCTCCGCCAGCAACGCTGCCCAACCTGCACCTTTCACGTTGCGCTCGGCAAAAACCCAGACGGAGCCGGAAACACAGTCGATTCCATTTTCCTTTTAGTCTCGGATAAGGGAGAAGAGCTAAGAGCCTGTAAGACCGTTAGCCCGGGTGGGTGGGCGGTGGTGGTTATTTTTCTGCCTGCCGGGGTGGTTGACCACAAACTCAGATCCTTCCTGAAAGCCTTCGTGAAGCAATCCAGCCTTGGGCTTAATTCCAATCTCCACCATAAATCAGAAGTCCGTGAATCGTCCTTGCTGAAATGACAATGTGTTTTGGTCTCACTAGGAGGGGGTTGAACATTGTACCGTCATCTTGCGAGAGCTTCG
>JBGOTQ010000234.1:0-12118 GCA_041476565.1 Terriglobia bacterium
AGGTTATCTGAGCTCAAGACCACACACTGACAACACTTCTGACTCTCTTGGCATAGTGAAGAAGCCGGCGACAAAAATAGACCCATTGCTCGAGCCACTTTTGCAGCTGGCCGACGACGACCAGTCTGCCAACTTCCTGGCACAACTTATCACGTCGCATGCCGAGCCGGTGATCAAAGGGATCATCCGTTATAAGCTCCATCTTTCTCCTTATCATGTGACGGAGTTGGCTGAAGCCGATGATCTGCGTCAGGAAGGCATTGTTCAACTGCTGGCGGAATTGCAGCAATTCCGCCAGCAGCCCGATGCGCATCCAATTAGTGATGTGCGCGGGTTGGCGGCGGTGATTGCACATCGAGCTTGTTCAGGCTGGATGCGCCGCCAGTTTCCCGAACGGCACGCCCTAAAAAACCGTCTTTATTACCTGCTGACGCATCAGAAGGGGTTTGGACTCTGGCAGGATGAAGATAGAAAGCTTGTCGCCGGATTTGAAATCTGGCAGGGACAAAAGAAAAGGGCCACGGAGGAATGGGGTGGACAACTCTCAGATGATGGGGGCCTGATCGCTCAAATCCGAACACTCACGACCGGCAGAAAGAAGGCAGTGTCGGGTGGCGCCTTGGCCGCAATTTTCAACCATCTGGGTAGCCCGATCGAATTCGATAAACTGGTCGGCGCCCTGGTCGCCCTCTTGCCGATAAGGGATCAGCCGATGGAATCAACCGAGGAGAACGAAAAGGCCATGGAGTTGGCAGACGCTCGAACTCCGGATCCGGCCTGGCAGGTTGAGAAACGGATCTTTCTGGAAAGGCTATGGGAAGAAGTATGTTGCCTCCCGCGCAATCAGCGCGCGGCGTTACTGCTCAACCTGAAGGACACTGAAGGAGGCAATTGCATTGTGCTTTTTCCGGCAACCGGGATTGCGACCTTTCGCCAACTGGCAGCAACGCTGGAGATGAGCGCTGAACAATTCGCCGAGTTGTGGGGAAGACTGCCGCTGGAAGATGCAAGGATTGCTGAATTATTGAAACTGACACGGCAACAGGTGATCAACGCCCGCAAATCAGCACGTGAGCGCTTGACGCGAAAGCTGAGAGGATTTATCTGAAACGCCACCGTAATAACCGTGGTGGTTCAGCAACTTATGGGTGTGGGTGAAAAAACGCCCGCAGCCCAGGCTGTGAGGTAAAAGCAACTTGGCTGAACACCTTACCCAAAAGCAAGTTGATGATTACTGCCGGCACAAGCTATCAGCCGCGGAAATTCTATCTGTTTCCGATCATTTAGCGGGGTGCGAAGCCTGCCGCCGGGAGGTCGAAAGAGCACTGAACAGCAGTGCGGCATTCTTTGCCTTGCGTTCCGAATTGTTCGACGACGCGGTGGCAGGTAATCTTTCCTCACCGGAAGGGACGTGGCACCCGACTCTTCAGGAAATAACTGAATATGTTGATGGGGTGTCCGCCAGTGAGGACCTGCAGGCAATCAAAGACCATCTGACCCGTTGTGACCAATGTGTACTGGCGGTGAATGATCTGCGCGCTTTCAGGGACCAGGTTGCGCCGGAACTCAAGCGAAAGTATCATCCGGCGCCTGTTCCAGCTCCGACTGGTAGCTGGTGGCGTCTCCTGGTTGCAACTCTCCCTTCCCACCTTTTGAGGCCTCCCGGTCTGGCTATCGGCTCGGCGTTGACGTTGCTTTTGCTGTTCGCGGCTGGCTGGCTGGTTTGGAAGACACGACAGGGCCAAGAGTCGAAGCCGGAGACCGCTGTGACGAGGCTCTCACCAGCGGTCACCGCTCCGGCCACGCCGGGAGGGACTTCAACTGCCTCGCCTTCCCCACTGCCTGATCGCGCAGCACCAGTGGTCGCTCAGCTCAATGACAGCGAAGGTCGCATCATGCTGGACCGGGAAGGCCGGCTTTCGGGCGCTGATAACCTGCCGCCCATCTACCAGCGAATGTTGAAGGATGCGCTCACCAGTAAGAAGCTCGAAGAGTCACCACTGCTGGCTGGACTGAACCGGCCAGGGAGTTCGTTAATGAGCGGCGACGTACAAGGTAACAAGTTTTCGGTGATTGAACCGGTCGGCAAAGTGATGTTGTCTGATCGTCCGACCTTCCGCTGGTCGTTGTTGGAAGGCTCGACAGGCTATGTGGTTGAGGTTTTCGACGACGAGTTCAACCTCCTGGCCACTAGCCCACATCTCACGGAGAACTCGTGGACGACCCCGCAACCTCTCAATCGTGGCGGAATATATTCCTGGCAAGTGAAGGCAAGCAAAGATGGGCTGGAATTCATATCTCCGCATCCGCCGGCGCCACAGGCAAAATTCCGCGTTCTTGACCAGGCGAAAGTTAATGAAATCGCGCAAGCCCGGCGAGCCTACGCTTCATCCCATCTGACGCTGGGACTGCTGTATGCGCAGGCCGGCCTGCTGGATGAGGCCCGACGGGAGTTGCACGCACTGCAAATGGACAATCCGGAATCGCCGATTGTCCGCCGCTGGCTCGTGGATTTGCAGGCGCTGCAGCGCTGATGCCCTACTCGCCATCACCCACCAACACGAATCCCGCCCAGTAAAACGGGTGACTGGTCTCATGGTTCTTCATCAGCATCAAGGCCGCCTGTCGCAAGGCCTCTGCTTTAGTCTGGTTCGCTTGTCCCCCCAGGGATCGCGCTTTCAATGCCCGATGGAAGTGTACCATCAGATCGCGCGTGCTGGCCGACTCGACCTGCCACTGGCTGACCACGGTTGTCGGCACCCCGGCCACGAACAGCGCCCAGGTCAACCCGATCATGCCCTCGCCCGCTCCGAAGCGGCCGCGCGCCGTTTCGCAGGCCGACAGCACCGCCAGATCCGCTTTCAAATCCAGCTGCATCAGCTCCCAGGCTTCGAGCAGTCCATCTTCGTTGCTGTCCCCTTGAGCGAGCACCAGGTGGGAATACATCGGCGCGGCATTGTTCAGCATCCCGTGGGTGGCAAAGTGGAGAATTCCGGCCTGTCCGGCTTCCCTCTTGACCCGATCTTCGCGGGCCTCCGCACCAATGTAGACCTTGCTGCCCTGCGTTCCATACAACTGCCCCAGGGCCCGAACCTCCTGCTCGGCTTCGGGCAGCGGGCCGAGCTTTTCATCTCGCAGCACCAGCGTGGCCCGCTCCACCGTCTCTTTTCCCAGGACGGGGTTGCCAAAGGCCAGGAGGCCGGACGTCGTCCTGTCGGCCTGGTGCTGGGTGCGCTCCTTCCTCATTTCCCGCAACACGGTCAACGAGGGAGCATAGGAGACCGCACAGCTTTCGATCAGGTAACGATCTCCCTCGGCCAGAAGTGCCTGGAAGGGCAATTCCCAGAGCTGGTCGTCCGGCACGATGACGAGATTCGTTTTACCTCGAAGCTGCGCCTGCGCCGGTTTGAGCAGCAGGTCGTAGAGCTGGCGGGCCGCATCACGAAAGCTGAGATCACGGCTGGCAAGCTGTTGCCGGAAGGCTTCGATCTGCCTGGCCAGTTCTGCTCGTTTAACGGGCACCGGGAAGACCTGTACCTCGGCTGCCGGTTTGTCTTGCGCCTTGGTCACGGCAAAAAGGAAAATCACGTCATCCGTCACAACGTATTCCAGCAGGGCACTCCTTGAATCGGGCAGCAAGGCAGAGGTTTCCTCAAATCTCAGCGGTTGAGCTTCACCACGCTGCACCCTCAGCTCAGGATGAGCCGCAGAGAGATGGGTCTGGTAGGCTTCAAAGTCGAGCCGGGCTTGTTGGAGTTGGGCCTTGAATTCGGCCGAGCGAGCTTGATCAGGTTGTGGGCGGGTGGTTTCGCGGTAGATCTGAGTGTTGAGCGAGACGAGTTGGCTGTTTAGTTTTCGCTCCTGTTCCTGCTCCTGGCTGGTCATCGCTTTGGTGATGTTGACGCGGCCCGTTTGGAGCGCATCCAGGAGCACACGCGCTTTAGCGCGTTCGGCGAAGGTTAAGGCTTCAGCTGGTTTGCCCTGGGCGATAAGCAAGTCAACCATAGCGTGGTAGGGAGAGACTTTGGATTCAAAAAAGCGCTGCTGCTCTTGTTCTCCACCTGCAACTTGAGTGCGCAGCGTCTCGCTGAGAGTGATGGCCTCTTCAAAAGCCAGTCGGGCTTGGGCGGGCTGATTGAGAGTGCGATAGGCAGTGCCGGTCGTGATGCGGACTTTCCTGAGAGTATCAGTGTCACTGACCCGCCGCGCGATCGCAGTAGCACGTTCAGCAAAGTCCAGCGCCTGCGCGCCGTGACCTTGTTTCTCGTAAACATTCCCCATGCTGCCAAGGGTGACAGCAATTCCGGCCTGGTTCTTAATGGCCTCTCGTATAGCCAGGCTCCTCCGGAGGTACTCCAAAGACTGCGCGTAGTTGCCCTGTTCATAGTGAATAACCCCGATCGTGTTTAGCCCCCGGGCGATTCCCTCTTTGTCTCCGACGGCCTCTTGCATCGCCAGGCTCTTTTGAAGGTAGTCCAAGGCTCGTGCGTAGTTGCCTTGCGAATCGTAGATAAGCCCAATGCTGTCCAGGGCGTCAGCAATTCCGTCTTTGTCACCAAGGTCCTCATGTATTCCCATACTCTTCTGGAAATACCCCAGCGCCTGCGCATCGTTGCCCTGTAAAAAGTGGACATTCCCGATGTTGCCCAGTGCGCGGGCAATTCCGTCTTTGTCACCAAGGTCCTCAAATATCCTCAGACTCTTCTGGAGGCACGCCAACGCCTGCACGTAGTTGCCTTGCAAAGAGTAAACATTTCCGAGGCCTATCAGTGTGCTGGCAATTCCGTCTTTGTACCCAATCACTTTGCTCATCGCCAGACCTTTGTGGAGGTATTCCAAGGCTTGCACATAGTTCCCTTGATGATAGTGGACAAGCCCAAGGTCATTCAGCAAGTTGACCATCCCGACTTTGTTCCCAAGGGCCTCGCTCATGGCCAGGCTCTTCTGATAGTACTCCAACGCCTGCACATAGTTGCCTTGTGAATCATGGACATTACCAATGCAGGTTAGCGCGCGAGCGATTCCTCCTTTGTCTCCAAGAGACTCTCGCATCGCCAGGCCCTTCTGGAAGTACTCCAGTGCCAGTGCATAGTTGGCCTGTTGAGCGTAAACGATTCCGATATTGATCGTCGTGCCTGCAGTCCCGATTTCGTCTCCAATAGCCTCACTTATCGCCAGGCTCTTCCGGTGATACTCCAACGCCTGCGCGTAATTGCCTTGCAGACGGTGGATATTCCCGATGTTGTCCAGCGTTCGGGCAACTCCCGTTTTGTCACCTATTTGCTCTGCTGTGCTTTGCGTTAGATGATTGATAGCGAGGGCCCGCGGGTAGTCTCCTTGTGATAATAAGCGGTTACCTTGATCAATTAGCGCCCGCACCAACTCAGCCGTCACCAATTCTTTCTCTTCTGCCAGCAACCCTGACCGCTCCTCATCACTCTTGGCCTTCACCAATGCCTCCGCCAAGTCATTCTCCGCAGGCACACATCGCCATACCTTCCATTTTCCATCCTCCCTGACAAGGGAAAAGTTGCGCACTATCTGCTGCTCTCGCTTCTGGCTGCTCTTCAGATCGATGATAGCTAGATTCACCGTCGCCCGCAGGCTGTCCTTCTCTTTTTCTACCTTCACTCGGGAGATTTTAGGAGAGCTAAAGCTGTTGTCCTCAGTCGCAAATTGTCGTTGCAGATTCTGTTTGAGGGAAGCATAGTCCGGTGACTTTTCGCTCCACAGGCTCATCAGTCCGTCCAGGTCTTTGCTGCCGTAGAGCGCGAAATACTTTTCCATCACGGTGCGTAAAGCGGACTCCACTATCGATGGAGGGGAATCAAGTGCAGAGGATGATGGTTGCGACTGCGAAAAAACAGGACTAACGAGGCTCCCGCCCAAAGTTAAGCAGCACCACAAAACGCAGGACCAGAACGGGATAAAGAACATACCCTTCTGGTTGGGTGGCGGGTGGCGAAGACATCGCTTTTTCTGTGATATCTGCGGACTAGATCGCAGACATGCCTGACAACGGCATTTCTGTGCCACCCCCATTTTCATAAAAATGACCCATGACCTTTTCAAGTTCACCACCGACGACGAAAATGCGGTTTCAATGTGGGAGCCTGCCTCCGGCAGGCGATCTCAGGTATAAAACAATCGCCGGGACGGAGGCCGCCTCCCACATTGCCTAAGAAGCATTTTCATGAAAGACACACCCTTCCACTTGGCCAGGACCGCGCTCCCCAGTCGACAAAAAATTGGGCCGGCAGTAATACGACCGATAGTTCAGCAACTTCCCCTTTCGAGATTCAAAAATCGAATATCGACCAGGGTGGCGAATTTCTGGCTCTTTAGCTGTTATCTGAGTCGGAGTTTACTCCATCTTAATGAAAAAGCAAGCGGGGCCTGATCCGAATCCGTTCTGGAGGCCGATGTTCCCGGTGGAATATCAAGGGTTTGAGAAACGAATTCAATGATGAAAACGACAGCACTAAAGTCCACATCGCATTTCGGCTTGATGCCCGACAGGCACGGACTCATGGAGCGGTCCTACAAAACAAGAGGAGGAGAGAGGATATGAGCATGAACAAAAGGTTTACCATTCAGATGCTAGCCTGCACGGGGGCTATGGTCTTTATGACCCTGCCTGTGATTGGCCAACTAGTAGACAAAACCAAAGCGCCGAACCTGGCTAATGAAGGGATCAACAAATCACTGACCGAGCAAATCGGGGCAGGGCAAGGGGACATCATGACACCGAATTCCTCGGCCTTCATCATCAGGCGCGACCCGTTCCGTGCAATTCGACGGGGACGCCAGCTCTTCCAAAGGAAGTTCACCCGAGCAGAGGGCCAGGGTCCCAATGTGGGCGATGGGAGCGGAGATGTGGGAACGAACCTGGCGATCGGTGCTGGACTGGCTGATAGTTGCGCGGGCTGCCACGGGCGTCCACGGGGCTCAGCCGGTTTCGGTGGCGATGTAGTGACACGACCTGACAGCCGGGATGCACCACACCTGTTTGGGCTGGGATTAAAAGAGATGCTGGCCGATGAAATCACCAGCGACTTGCGCCTCATCCGCGCCCAAGCTCTGGCTGCAGCCCACTCCAAGGGTCGTCCCGTGTCCAGGCAACTGGTCAGCAAACGGATCTCCTATGGCTGGATTACAGCCTATGTCGATGGAACGCTGGACACCACCCAGGTCCAAGGCGTAGATAGTGACCTAAGGGTGCGCCCTTTCTTTGCCCATGGCGGGACGATCTCCATCCGTGAATTTGTCGTGGGGGCTCTGCAAAATGAGATGGGGTTGCAGGCCGTCGATCCCGGGCTGGAGCTGGCGCATCAGGGCGGGAAATTCATCACTCCGGGTGGCATGATACTGGATGGCTCGTTGGATCAGATCGACGCACCGCCGGCCAGCGATCCCCTGGCCGATCCTGATGAAGACGGGGTAAAGAACGAAATCCCGACCAGTCTGGTGGATTTCATGGAATTCTATCTGCTTAACTACTTCAAGCCGGCGACCTACCTGCAGACGGACACCAGCCAACGGGGGGGACAGATTCTCCGTCAGATCGGATGTACGTCCTGCCATGTCGGCAATTTGCCGATCAATCGGGACCGTCGGGTGGCGGACGTCGAGACTGTTTACAATACGGTTAACGGGATCTTCAACAACCTGTTTGCCACAGCCACGCCGTTGAACTTCGTGCAGGATGATGGCAGCGGGTTTCCCGCCTTGAAGGTGCCTAAGTATGGGCCTTTTATGGTGAAGAACATCTTTACTGACTTCAAACGTCACGATCTGGGGCCGGCCTTTTATGAAAGGAACTACGACGGCTCAATCCGCAAGGAATTTCTGACAACACCTCTGTGGGGTGTGGGGAGTACTGCTCCTTACGGGCACGATGGACGCAGCCTCAACTTAACGGAAGTGATTCTGCGCCATGGAGGCGAAGCCCAATCGGCAAGGGATGCTTTTGCAGATTTGGACGGGGAGGAGAAGTCAGCGGTCCTGGCTTTCCTGGGTTCGCTGGTGCTGTTCCCGCCCGACGACACGGCTTCGAATCTGGATCCGGGCAACTCGAATGCCCTGAACTTTCCGCAGTTCGGACATGGCAGTATCAAGTTGACCGTCCTCTTCAATGATCCCAATGATCGCGAGTAGCAGCCCTGACCTTTTAAGAGGGGGGTGCATGTGACGTACAGGTGCAGCCGATTGGCGCCCGCCTCCCGATGAAACAGAGCCCTTTTTTAACAAGGGAGGACGCACGCCCATCCTCCTTCTCTGAGTCGATCTCGGGCAGTTCGATGTCGAGCAAGAGGACGAGCGCGACAACGAGGAGGATTATCAATGCAGCGGTCAAGAAGACTTGTCCGTCAATGGTATGCCTCTCGCTCAGCGGTGAGGACGGCCCATTTTGAATGTCGGCGGAAAGAGCGAGTACCAATCGTCATTGCTGGTACCAGCCTGATGGATCAAAGAGAAAGCAGTAATTAAGGTCTGACCCGACC
This sequence comes from Terriglobia bacterium, assembly GCA_041476565.1. Taxonomy (GTDB): domain Bacteria; phylum Acidobacteriota; class Terriglobia; order Versatilivoradales; family Versatilivoraceae; genus DATKMG01. The sequence goes on from JBGOTQ010000234.1 coordinate 8,505, forward strand.
TGCTCTGACTAACAAGGACAGGAGGTTCTGGAAGAGACCACTAAGTTCGCTGTAACTTTCTAGACTTCTTGAATTCCTTGTTAAGAAGCCTATCGAAGTTGTCCTTAATGTGACCAGCGGATGGCGGGCGGGATGAAACGGGATTTGAAGAAGTCGGCTTGCTGCATTTGGAGCAAGTAGATTGGTGATTACCCACTTCTCGCACGGTCAGATCTTCGCCGCATTGCGCACAGCTGTAATTCATAATCATCATAATTTTTCCGGAGGTATCAGGCCGACAAGCAAAGCTTAGGAAAGGTCGGAGGTGAATCCCTACATACACTATATCGGCAATTTGCCCAGCGTACAAGATCTAAAATTCTAATGTTAGGGTCACGCATCCGGGTACGAAAGAGACCAAGGCAATTCCTACCACATCACGCAACCGGACCACTGGGACAAACCTTCTTCAGGAATCTCATTGATGCTCCGTGCCGCAAACTGCTCGGCTTGCATCCATTCACAAAATCGTAAAGCTGATAATGCTTATATTATGTTTGCATATTCCCCCTATACATTGATCGGGAGCGTACTGAATCCCCTGCAAAAACTCATGCGTGTTGTGAGCACCCGCCTAACGGATAGAAGAAAAAGCAATAAATAAGGTCTGACCCCCGCATGCTCTCTTGATTGAAATGACGTGACTTAATAAGTGGTTGTGGTGCACCCATCTGCAAGCTATTGAGAATGAGGTATTTCAAGACATTATTGGGGGCGGCTGCAAACAAGAACTTTGGCTAGAATTGGCTAATATGCCGTCGGGATTCTGAAGATCAATACAGATATCGCTAGGGTTTATCAGTGAGTTGGTTTATCTTTAAATTGCTCTTTCCGAATCCCAACCCCAGTATTGGCCGCGCGGCCTGCAAGGCACGGGCGGCAGGGTCCAAGCGTGATCGAACCTCCTGTTTCTAGGTGGGACCGGAGGGCTATCAAAATTGGAGAGAATTCTATGGTTGCAACCATCTTTATTTTGACCACTCTCGTGTTGTCCGGCCAGGCTCAGGCGAAATCGAAAAAGCTGTCCGAAACAGATTTCGTCTCGGCTAAAGAGTGTGGCAAATGCCACCAGGAGATTTACAGCCAGTGGTCCCAGTCGATGCACTCCAAATCGGCGACAGATCCTTTATATCGAGCCGTGATTGATGAAATGGTAAGACAGACAGGGGGCGCGCGAAAAGATTTCTGCCTGAGCTGTCACCTTCCTGTAGCCAGCTCCACTGGCAAGACCGAGCAAGTGCCGGTTCCTCTCGATTGGCGGACTTTCAGCGAGATCGAAAGTGAAGGGGTGACCTGCGACTTCTGTCACACGATCTCGGGCAAGGAAAACCTTGGGAAGAACATCTCAGTAGGGGCTTACGTTTACCCACACCAGGGCACGACGGCCGTCAAATACGGCAGAAATGCTGATGCGGAGAGCAGCTACCACCGGACCGAAGTTTCAAGTTTTTTGGTCAGTGCCGAACTTTGCGCCGTATGCCATAAGTTCCAGCACCCGGTAATGGGTACGGAGGTTCAAGATACTTATCGTGAATGGTTGAGATCTCCCCAGAGCCGTCAAGGGGTTCGTTGTCAGGACTGCCATATGAGCGCATATGCCGGCACCACGGCAAGCGGTGGAAAAGAAAGAAAAGAGATCCATGCACACGTCTTCACCGGTGGTCATACTGAAATGGTCAAAAAAGCGGCCACTGTAACTATCTCCGGAAAAGTTGGTGATGCGAAGCAAGGTCCCCAACTTACGGTCATGGGCAAAGTCACAAATAGCGGCGCAGGTCATCTGATACCCACCGGCATCCCCGGAATCCGAGAGATGTGGTTAGAGGTTGAAGTGTTGGGTCCCGGCGACCAGGTGCTGGAGCAGAAGAGGTTCGCCTACGGACAGAGGCTTGTTACACGGGATGGTACTGCCGCACTGCCGTGGGAAGCATATAGGGTTGAGGAGGACACTCGTATCGAGCCCCAAAAAAGTAAGGAGTACACCCTTCGTATCCTTTTGCCTCCGCAAGTTAGCGGAAGCCTCAACATCCGCGCTAAGCTGTATGACAGGCTGATTTCAGAGAGCATGAGCCGCCGCCTAAACCTCCCGGTGCAGGATCGAGTTTTGATGGCATCTGCTGAAGCAACAGTTCCTGTGGATACTTCAAAGGCACGACGCCCTTGACCATGCTTGGGTCGAATCTGCGCTGAGCCGGTAGGCTCCAAAATGGGGCCTTTAAGAAGACGACTCCACCCTGGCTTTTGAGTTATCGTGCCGGTTGATGTGGGCTGTCAATTGCGGGCGACGGAAAACAGCTTATTTAGGCTTTCTTGAGGGAAAAAAGGAGAATGGAGATTTTTGTTCCCTGTTGCAGATGCGGCCCGGCCAACATATTCGGCATTGAATTTTCTGCGGTTCCGCCAGTCATGCCCCCGAACGCGCATCAAGAATCTAATTGTTGCTTGTTACGCCTTTGTCGTTATCCGCAACGATGTAGGTATCCACCCGTAAACCCATCGGCAACTGTGTTCCCTGGTCTAACTCCACAAGGGTTTCAAGGATCTTTGTGTCCTTCCGTTCCGTTGGCGCGTCCGTGCGCACGTTCTTGGGACCCAGCAGTTGTCCGACACGGACCACGTGTCCCCAAAACTTTTGCTTCCCAAACGCATCGGCGGTGACGAACGCCTTCTGCCCAACCCGGACCTTATTCACGTCTGTCTCATCCACATCCACACGAACGCGCAACACCCTCTTATCACCGATGGTCAGGACGGGATCCGGGGCTGTCGAGGAGTTGGAGACGCTCTCCCCGTTCCGGTGATGCTTGCGGAGAACAGTTCCATCGATCGGAGACTTGATGGAGGTTTTCCTGTACCGGGCTTGTGCCCCTTCAAGGCGGGCCCGGGCCAGTTGCAGGTCGGCCTCCCCGAAGGCGATGTCCTCTTCGCGGGCCCGGTCGTCTACCAGCGAATGCCGCTCCACTGACTCCTGGCGCTGGGCCTTCGCCACGTTGTATTCACGCCGATAGCGTTCGAATTCTTCTCGCGAAATCACACCTTCTGCATATAGTTTCTGGCGGCGCTCCATGTCCGATTGTGCATTCTCCATCACGGCCTGGGCTGCCCGAACCGACGCCAGGGCTTCCGAACGTTCCTGCGCCCGTGCCCCATTTAAGATTTTCCGCAAGGTCGCCTCTTTGGTCCGTACTTCGGCTTCTACGGAAAGAACCTCGGCGCGGACATCATCGTTCTCTAACACAGCCAGGACCTGGTCCTTCCGAACCTGCTCGCCTTCCTCCACAGTCACCGCTCGGAGCTTGCCGCTCTGCTCGGACCCGAGTTGAATGTCCTCCGAGACAGGCTCAACCCGGCCGGGCCCTGCAATCAACGAAGGACTTGGCAGCGGTCGTGAAATAGCCGCCGAAGAACTGGCCGCACTGCGACTATGGGCGTAAAACAAAGTCAATGACACGGCAGGGCGATTGCATCTCAAGAATCGCTCCCGACAAGGACCTGGAGTAAATAGTCATTATCCCAGCCGGCCGCTTGACGTTTGGTTTTGATTCCGACCCCTGCCGTTTTTTCTTTTTGGAGAA
>JBGOTQ010000235.1:0-12108 GCA_041476565.1 Terriglobia bacterium
AAGTCAACCGCATTCTCCTCCTGCCGGAATGCCCCCGCCTGAATTGTCAAAGGATACGGATTGACTTGCGTTTCGAGCACATCAAGCCGGACCCTGGCCGAACCGGGGCCAACCATGCTGATTTCTTGAGCAGCTGCGTAAGACAAGTCGATGATCCGATCCTTTACGAAAGGACCGCGATCATTGATGCGGACCTTCACGCTTTTCCCGTTCTCCAGATTGTTCACCTTTACCACAGTGTCAAAAGCGAGAGTCCTGTGAGCCGCGGTCAGTGCGTACTTGTTGTAAATTTCGCCATTCGAAGTCCTGCGCCCGTGGTATGGGTCTCCATACCAAGAGGCGATACCCACGCGCTCATCTTCGGCAAGCGTGGCATTAGCGGACGGACCCGTGGGGAGCTGAATTGTCACGCGCTTGCGGTGGCAGGCGGTGGTTCCCATGAGCAACAAAAACCCGGCTATCAAAACAATAGAATAACGGCAAAAGGGACGGAGGCTTCTTCTCGGAACGGCATCCACAACGCCTAACCTCTTTCCGGACAAATATGCTCGGAAAACCACGCCCTTCGGTTTGAAGAACATTGAAGGACAAGAAGTCATATCTGTCTTCTGTCTTCTGTCTTCCTTAACAGGAAGAGTTTTCTGGCGACGATCCTTGATCAGTCTGTTTTCGTCCAGAGTATCGATCACCATCTCTCTTGACACTTCTAGAAGTTCGACGATCTCACGGATGCCTTTCTGGTGGTTCACAAACAGATGGCAGATGGTCATCTTCCGCTTGGTGAGGGGATCGAGGTGATAGAGGTCGTAGTCCTCCGGTTGGGGCATGGCAAAACGGGTTTCTCCGGTCTGGAACTCTGGTTTGGGTTGAGTGGGAATCTCCGGTTCCAGTGGTTCCCAAAACTTCCTGATCGCTTTGAGGAGTTTGGATTCCATGGGGCAAACTGAAATGGTCGAGCTATTAGGAGGCGAGAGGCAAGGTAAAGGAAAAAGTACTGCCTTCACGAAGTTTGCTTTCTACCCAGATCTTCCCGCCATGGGCCTCCACCATCTGTTTGACAATGTACAAGCCCAACCCGGTCCCTCGGATCCTTCGAGATGACTCGTTTCTGATCCGATAGAACTTCTTGAACAGATTCGGGATTTCCTCTTCCGAGATCCCAAACCCCCGGTCGGTGACGGAGACGGTCATCATTTCATTTTGCGGATCCGGAGCGGCCGAGATGGTGATTTCATTATTAGGTCCGGCATATTTAATGGCGTTGGTGATAAGGTTATCAAGAATCTCATGTAGTCGCAATTTGTCCGCCCTGACATTGGGCAAGCAATCCGGAAGATCACGCTTGAACGGACACTCATGTTGATGGATGGCAATGAGGTTTTCTACAGCCACGGTGAGGTCTACGTTTTCGAGGTTCAGCTCGATAATCCCGGACTCAATCTTCGAAATGGCCAGCGTGTCTTCAATGAGTCGGGCCATCATTCGAGTCTGGGAAATAATTTCCTGAAGAATCGTCCCCCAGTTCTCGGCAACCCGGTCAGGGCCATCCATCAGGATCTCGGCGTAACCTGAAATGACCGTCAAGGGCGACTTCAGATCGTGGGAAATGATATGCAACAAATCAGACTTGAGATTGCTAAGCTTTTTCAATTGCTCGTTGGCCACATTGATCTGCCCGAACAGCGCGGCATTGTGGAGCGATATGGAGGCCAAGTTCGCCAAGGCTTGACAGATGCCCACCTCCTTTTGACTGAATGAGCAGCGAAACCCGAATTTATTCACAACAATTAGTCCTACAATATTCTCTTGGGCAATCAGCGGTATCACCAGAAAAGGCGTAGATTCGCTGGCCCGGAGTTGATCGGCTACGTGACGGGGAAGAATGCTGCTGTCGACATGATAGCTGACTGTAGCTTTGCGAGTCAGCATAGCCTCAGCCAGTTCGGGATGTTCGCTGATCTTGATGTTGAAGACCGAGTAATTCTTGTTCTCGATGCTAGCTTTGCTGTAAAAGCGTTTGAGCGTGGCTCTTTCCTGATCCTGCAACTGCATGATGCCAAGGCGGCAATCCGAGATGACATCCATCAGTCTGTAAGCCAGGCGGTCTATAATCGGGTTTAACTCCAGAGAGGAACTCAGGTCCTTGCTGGAATCCAGGAGAAGACCCAACTCTTTCTGCGTCTGGTTAACTTCTGTGAAAAGCCTAGCGTTCTCAAGTGCAATTCCGATTTGGCCAGCTATGGTTTGCAAGGCCGGATATTCCGCGTTGTAGCTGCTTCCCTGCTCACAGGCCACATACAGGATGGCATAGGGCTGGCCGGCTATCTTGACTGGAACGTAAATCTCGCGAACCGGCTGCCCAACCAGCGTTTCCTCCAGATTATCTCCTGAAACCGTGATTGATTGGATTTCTCCTGTTCTAGCAGCCTTCCCCAGGAACCCTTTGTCCAGGCTTTTGCGCAGACCAGCCGGGATTGTCCCACTGAAATCCCCAGCTTGAGATTTCAGCACGACATCATTGAACTGGTAATCGATTTGGAAAATAGCAACATGCCGGAAACCTAAGGCAAAGTGAATCGCATCTCCGGCGACTTTGTAAGTCTCTTCCTGGTCCAGGGCGGACAAGACCACACGCCCAATCTCGTTGAACAGGTTCAACCTGCGAGACAATTCGGCTTCCAGCGCGACGTTGTCTACGGGTCCTGGAGAATCAATTCTTGCGTCGTTCACTTGGTCCAGACTCTCTCTTCTCCAAATTCTAGATGACTTTCACCCAATGCAACCGGGGGCCGAGGCTTAGCGGCCTCATGTTCGGGATCCCTGAAATCTCCCCTTACCTGCTTCTCCTGACCCACCCACCCATTAAAAACTGGTGATTAGTATAAGTTATCCGTCCAGGACAATTCAACCCATCAGCCTAGTCTTCAACTTCCTTCATGAGAAGACTCTCCAACCTTTCTTGCTTATCGGCATCTGCCAGCTTGTTCAGTTCTAGTTTTATAAGGATCTCTCGCCCCAGATTCTGCTTAACTTTCAGCAGGTTGCCATCCCGTTCCAGAGTTATCACAGCCTGAAGGTTGGTACCTATCAGGCTCCTGGCCTTGATTAGGTCCTCAGGCTTGACCAAATGAAAATCGTCAATTGCAATGAGTTTGTCCCCAATCTGAACCGGGGAGCGTCCTTTTGCTTCTTGCTTGGCCAGGCGGAGAATTCGAAACGATTCGGAAAGAGAGAAACCCAACCTCGGCATTTCCGACCTGACCAGAAGCAGGCCATATGGCTTGAGGAGATCCGAGCAGAGTTCAGGACTGGACTCACCCTCCAGAAACCGCAGAAGGTTCCTATACCCTTTTTCAGTGTGAGATCGTTTCAATAGCTCGCTCTCAATCCTTTCGGATTCTCGAGCGCTTCGGTAGGTGTCTTTAATGAAATCGAAAATTGATATAACTCTCGTCGGCGTGAAACTGAGTGAGAGATCGATAAGAAAGCCCACGAGAATCCTGCGCTGCATGGACCTTACCTGCGCAGAGGCCGGGGGCTTGCCAGATCGTGTCGCAAGAAAACGAATTTCATGGGAGTCGTCGGGTTCTCCTGCGAATCCCCTAGCCATTTCATCCAGGAACTGATCGCGCGAAATGGCTCCTGTCTTCAAGAGGACTTTCTGCGTAAGGTACTCCCGGAGGCTAAGCGTCACGTCAGAACTTGGCACCGCATCGAGAAAAGGAAGATAGCATTGCATCATGGCCCCAGCCAACCGGTAGCGGAAGAGTCTCAACATTTCATTTGGGTTCTCAGTTCCTGAAGGAGCCGTTAGAACCAGGAACTCTCCCTCATGCAGGGAAGCCTCTTTAATCTTCTTCTTATCCGTGTGATCTCCAAGCAGGACCACGAATGAAGGTTGGGCCTGCCACTCCTGGCTGGTCTTGCTGAGGTATTTGATTGATCTCTTGAGATCTTTCAACGTCTCTTCGCTCTCCAGCGGCCAGCCTTTCTCAATGGCAAGTACCATCGGGATGCTATTGATGGTTGTCCGAAGCTCATTGGCTCTACCCAGATAGAAGATCGCGCTCTCTCCGGAAAGAACCCCGTAAGTGTTTGGACCCAGCTTCTCAGTCGGCGAGATAATCTTCCAGCCCGAGGGCAGCTGAAAATGCAATTCAGCAGGGGGAAGGGTCTCCCCCACAACAAGCTGCAAATCTTTAGAGCTAATCAATCCCCTGCTTTCGTCCATGTAACTCAAATGGAGGGAATTGGGAAGAGCTTGAAGCTTCACCTGATAAGAAGCCCCGAGCTCTCGCGTATCATTATTCTCGAAGGTCAAGCTGCCTCCTTCAACCTCGAATGGCAAGGCGTCTCCATTCAAGTCCTGAAGGTCCAGTTCACTTAGCCGGACCTTACCCGCTTCCGAATCGTTTGCTTCGCCAGGTAGTCGAAGGACCGCTGTTCCCTCTGGCAGTCCATGAAGAACAGCTTTCACCTCGATGACTCTTTTGGCGGGTTGGAAAATTCCAACTTGGTATGTAATCTGGAGATCCTGAGGCAGACCAGGACTGGAGAGAAGCCAAAGGACGCAAAGACCGAATAGGCTAAAATGAACGCGAAGCCTTCTTTTGGGGAGGAGAATCCAAAGTGATGACCGGCCGTGATTTCCTAGCCTCCATCTCATGCAACCAATCGAAGTGAATGCATTTGGCGAGTCGATGGCTCAAGCCCGGAATAGCGTATTAGACGACTTATGTTACCACCCAGTTTTGGACGGGGCCAAGAAATTGAACGCCGATTTTGGTCTTTCTGTCAGTGTCGTCGATCCAGATTCCCTTCACTATAGCTTCATTCTTGAACTTGCCTTGTGAACCGGTGATGGTAACTATGCTCCCAACGGTTAACTTGTGAGAAGCAATCAGGCAAGCCCCGTGCTTGCTCACGTTTTCCGTAGTGGTTTCTTCCTGAAAATCGATCTTATCAACGTCAGTCCCTTCTAAAACAACCGGCAACTTTAGAGCGATTCTCGGTTCAATCCGCTTTACTTTCCAGATGTCTATCATGTGCAGGAAGAGTCTCGGGAGCGACACCCCTCGTCAGAGTCCAAAACGCCGCATATTATAGGCTAATTTTTGTTTGAAGCGCATTCCAAATGTGCGCTTTGGGCCCCGAAGCTCAAAACCATGAAAAGGCCATCTGTGTTATCGGCATAATACTTTTTCAGTCTTCGAGTAATTCGAAATCCGAATGTCCTGTAAAGGCCAATTGCATTCGGATTTGTCACTGCCACCTCCAACTGGATCTTCACGACCTTCAAGGAGGCAGCCATCTGCAAGACTGCACCTAGCAGCCATTTCCCGACCCCCAGTCCCTGATACTGAGGTATGACGTCTAGAGTAACCAGATGGATGTATTTCTCCCTCTTATGACGAACTACCAGCACAAAGCCTATGATGTGACGGTCATACTCGGCGATGAAGGTCGTTACGGACCGATGCCGAAGGTACCCCAACAAGTGCTCCGTGTTGTAAGCAAGCGCCGGCGGGAAACAAAGCGAGTCGATCTCGACTAGGACCCCTAGATCGTTTGGCTTGAAATTCCTAAGTCTTAACTTGGCCCGCTCGAAGCCTTCCCGCTTGGAACGGGACTCTCGCCGAGACAACCCCAAACGAGTGGGACAATGAGCGGTGGCATTAATTGGCGGATTTTTCAATGGGGAATGACGGCTAAAACTGTTTTTCTCGTTCTTCTTCTTCCCCGAGACGGTACAGTCTGCCCTGCCGCCGGTGGAATTCTAACTGCTTCTCCTCGGAGTCAATCAATGCATTGATGTACTCCAAGACCTTCTCTTTGCCAGCCGGAGAGAGCATCCCAAGGCGAGTGAGAATTGCGGTCCTCAGTTTAGCTTCAAAACTCGCAATGGACTCTTGGCCCACTCCAAGCTCCTTCTTCTTTGAAGTCTGGTTATCCATGGGTTCCATCTTCCAAGAACTGAGTTACACCTCACTGTACCTGGAGTTTACCGGAAATGACTATAGAACCTGTGAGGCTCTTAATCAACCCAAATCTGCGAAAGGCTCCGGCCGTGAGGGGCGTCGCAGTGGGCGGGAATTTCAGTGCGCAATTGAATTCGGGACCACTCAGAAGAAATCATTTTTCACTGGCTGTGGTTAGTGCCGGCCAATACGTCTGTGAGTCAAGACAATTCCCCCGATAACCACGCTGGCTCCGACGACAAAGTTGCGGCTTAGTCTCTCAGAGAGCAAAACCACTGAAGCAATCGTTGTAATGACGGGCTGCAGATAAGACAGTGAGGCGAGCCTGGAAGCAGAGATGCGCCGAAGGGCATAATAAAAAATAAGTTGTGCCACTACGGAAGAAAGGGCTGCCACGTAAACAAACGCCGCATAACCGGCCCAGTTGAGCGTATACCAATTGGCTTTCAGAATCAGAGGGAGCCCCAGCGGTAAAAAAAGCCCAGCTCCGGCTAGATAGGTAAATAACGTGGAGTTTAGAGCTCCGTAGAGTGCAGCAGCATTCTTACTAATGACAGTGTAGTAAGCAAAAGCAATTGAGCCTGCCAGGGTCAGGAGGTCTCCCACAAGATGCTGGGTCTGGAACGTAAAGTCTTTTTCCAGATTCAGAAGGATCACTCCAGCAATGGAAACCGCCATACCGGCGAATGTTGTAACGGTCAACCGTTCCTGGCCCTGCATCCATGCGAACAACAAGGTGAATACTGGACCGAAGGTTACGATGATGGCCGAATGGGCTACCGTCGTTTGGCTCAGCCCCATAACAAACAAGGTTTGATTGACGAACAACCCGAAGAAGGCGAGTTTTACAAAGTACCAGATCTCTTGTCGGCCTAGCTTTCGATGGGTCAGCCGGTCTCCCCATACGAGATAAATTAGGAGTAGAAGCAGGGCCGAGACCACTACCCGATATGTTGTAACCCCGAAGGGGGATAAGAACCTCAAACACACCTTGAGGGCAATGAAGTTGCCGCACCAGAGAAGAACCATGGTGCTGGTGAGAAAACGAAATTTCAGTCTACTGGGCGACATGAACAAGTTTCTGGCGAATCATTTCAATCTGCTCGCGTAGAATCGAAAGGTTTAAGCCCTTCAGACAGCGGTCCTCCATGACCACCTCTCCACCCACCATGGCAAGAAGTACATCACTGGCTCTTGAGGAAAAAACCAAGGCCGTCAGGGGTGAAAAAACGGGTTGGACATGAATCTGAGAAAGATCAATGACAATGAGGTCAGCTTGCTTGTTCTTTTCGATTGAACCGATCAGGGTGGCAAGACCCAGAGCCTCTGCCCCGCCTAGCGTAGCCATCCGCAGAATGTCTGCAGGTGCAACTGACTCTAACTGTGTTTGCTCCCTGACCGATGGACTGCCTGACCAGCAAGGGTTAAAGTAAGCTGCTCGCATTTCCTCAAAGAAATCCATATTATTGTTGCTCGCGAGGCTGTCTGTCCCCAGTCCCACTCGCAAGCCACCTTGGCGAAGTTTCTTCAAGTCGGCGGTCCCATGCCTCAGTTTCCAATTGGATTTGGGGCAGTGAGCGATGGAGGGCCCTGTCGCACGGAGAATTGCGAAATCCCCCTCGCTAAGCCGGATGCAATGAACCAGAAGAGTAGATTCCCCGATCACTCCTAACCGGTGCAAATACTCCACCGGGGTACACCGTGGCGCTGACCAGGGAATCCCTCGTTGGTGCCAAGTTTCCATGATGGGGCCAGAGCCACTTTCGAGTAGTAGACTCTCGGCTTCAGACTCGGCGATGTGAATGCAAATCGGAAGCCCCTCGGCCTGAGCAAGGGAATGAACTAATTTAAAAAGCGGAGCGCTCACTGTATAGGGAGCATGCGGTGAAAGCCCTAAAGCTACTCGGCGCTTTCGCAGAACAGCCGTCTCGAGGTCAGGGGATCTGATCAGGTGATTCAGAGGATCTTCCAGATTCCGATTCCCCCAACTCGCAATCTTGGTCCGGAGCGAACGCAATTTCTCCTTGCATCCCGCCAGGACAGACTCCGCCTCTTCTACAATCGGCGAGAAAACCTCTTGGTAAAGCACCGCCCTCAAGCCGGTTCTGAGAACTGCGTCGAGACTCGCCCCCAAATCCATGGGGTCACCGACAGTTGTAATTCCCGAAAGAACGGCTTCAATTGCGCCAAGTAGTGCGGACACACGAATGTCCTCGCGACTTAAAACCTGATATTTGGTCCGGGTTAATCGCCGAATCCAGTCCCAGAACAAAAGGCCTTCGAGATACCCCCGCAGGATCGATAATTCAAGGTGGGAGTGGACGTTGACAAAACCCGGCAGGATGGCAGCTTCTCCAAACTCACGGACAGGACGACCTGGAAACTCGTGCCGGACCCAATCGAGCCCGCCAAAAGCAATAATCTTGTCCCCTTCAACGACAACCCCTCCTTGTTCTATCACGGGAGAGGTTATCGGGATGACCCATCTGGCCGACAGAATCATAGGTCGGGAATATCCAGGACTTGGGATTGCAGATAGTACCGAGCTTTTTGCCACGCGGCATTCGCTTCAAAACCCGTCACACAGTAATTCTCTCGAAAAAGGTTTAACATCTTCTCGCGAAACTCCAGTTGTATTTGTAGGGCTGCGGGGGAATGATTAAGCCTAAGTTCTCTGAAATTCAAAGGGAGTTCAACATTGGATTCGCAAGGAATGGCCGTTCCCCGCGTCTCTTTGTCGCGACAGGCTCTCACGCGCGGGCTGTCCAGGTGCCATTCAGCAATGAGCCGGTCTGTGGGCAGCCCTCCGTGAAGTGGACTGCTGGAAACTCCGTAACTATTAACCAGGTACCTCCGAGAAATCGCGCCCAGCAATTCAATATTGAGGCGAGCATTTCGAAACTCCAGCGGGTCAAATGTCCATTCGATCAGTCGAATTCCGCGCGAAAGAGCTTCCTCCCGCTGGGCCCATTTCAGGCTACGGCCAATGCCAAGATTCTGGTACTCTGGCAAGACTCCCAACATGTGAGAATGGAGATACACTTTCCCTTCTTTTAAACCCGGAAGGGCACTTAGAAACCCCACTACCGTCCCATTCGAGTCCCTGGCTCCCAGTACCTGTCCTCCAATGCGCGTGCAAACCACCAGCATTCTCAGAGGAACAACATCCACTTCTGCAAATCCCCAAGCCTGTCTTTGCACCTCAATGCATTGGCGCAGCAATTCGATGTCATTCAATTTCTCAATCCTGAATGTTGACGGCGAGAGCATTATCCAACGAGTACCCCAAATCCCTTTTGGTTCGTAAATATACACGAGCGCAGTGAGGGGGTCAATGAAAGCAGGACACGGATGCGATTTCTTCGAGAATAGATGGCAGGATGGTGTCAATAACTCCGCAAGAGTCCACGCACTGTGTGTTCCGGGGGAGCTCTTAGAATTTCGCGGGGATTCCAGGAAAAACGCACGACGGTTTCCTTGGGTCTAGAAATTGCGTAGCCAACCCACATATAAGTAAACCAGGTTGTAGAATACGAAATCAGCGATAAAGTGACACAGAGCTGCACTCTCGAACCCACCCCTCACAAAGCACAGGCAAAGAACCAGACTGGCTAGGAAAGCACTCGCGAATCCAAACAGTCCATGAGCAATTCCAAACAACAGTGAAGATATCAGGATAGAAAAAAGGAGAGGAATCCATCGTGCCATGGCCCGACCGTGATCGATGAGGGGCTGGAAGATTCTCCTCAAGATGTAGAGAAAACCCGTAAACAGGAGGAACCGGAAGACCAGTTCTTCGGAAATCGCGGCCCGCAATGAATAAATCATCGTGTCGTAGGGGCTCTGAATGAGCCGGATCCAGATGGGTACCCGAGGGCTGTACCGGAGAGGAAGGAATTGCTTGGTGTAGACCAATCCGATCAATATCCCAGGTAGAGCTCCATAGAGCAAGAGAGTGAGCACTTTGCTGAATCGGCTTTCTGGCCTTTTCCACAACAATCCTTCAAAGGAGACCTTTTGGGCAAAAACTAGTGCCAGAAAGCAACAGGAAGCATAGAGACCATATTGTTGCAGGAGATTCACCGGGCTGAAATGCGAAGAAGCCAGTGTGTTCATCTCAGCAAGCTCATTGACAGTCGCCGCCACGGCTCCTATCCCTAAAGCAATCTGCAGTGACTTCCTCAGTGGCACATGTTGAAAGAAGTGCCCCCGCTCTGGAGGTGTCTTGGTCGTGCTGTTCCCCCGCGATACTCCAGCATGCACTTCAGCCACTAGAGATTCCTGGCCAAGGCTGGTGTTTCCAACATGTAGATTCTCGGGCATGACCTTTAGAAATCAGGTTCCGCTAGGTAATTCAAGCGATGTCGCTCCATTCTTCCCTTGGCAATGACTCGCTTCTTGGGAGCATTATTCTAACCAGGATACCCAGGAGCGGGACTCCCGGAATAAGAACCCGAGAGTTGTGCTCAGCATATTTCGCTTTCCCACAAATCGCTAACTTGCTCCCAACGGGATGTTCCTTACCGCCTTATTTCTTCTCGACACGGAGATTGTTGGTGACGGAGAAAACGCCGGGAATGCTGTTTGCCTGTTGATTGGCAATGATCTTGTCCATCTCTCGTGCGACCACCCCTTCCAGAATGATACTTCCATTCTTCACGATGAGGTGAATGGGAGGCAAGGCCCGGATGGCATAAGTCTGCAATGCCTCACTCCCGTAAATCGCGCGGTAGGCCGCCCAGCGGATGCGAGTATCGTTGGTGGAAACAGGCAGGGCTTCAATGTTGTTCGTGACTGCTGTGACTCCCTCGATGTTCTTTACTGCCCTTTCGGCGTCAGTCTTCAGCGTTGGCTGGCTGGCATAGCCGGACAATTCAACCCGAGTATCGTTCACCCTGAACGACAGGAAGTCATATACGCTGTAGTAAGGGAGCATCAGGAGCTCATGGCGGACTTCCCTTTCCACCCTTTCAACAGGTTGCGATGGGCTTCGCACCACATTGATTTTTGGTTTTTCTTTCTTCTCGGACGCATAAACAACCGGGGTCATCGCATCGCCCAAAAGGTTCCACACCACCAGCACTGAAATTGCCCAGTATTTCCAGATTCCCATTTTTTCCTCCTCCTTTTTCACCATGTTTGTCCGATGCGGATCGCGTCTGACTCCCACGTGCACGAACTCCACCGTGCGCGAAGATGCGTTTCTGAGTAACAGAGGATTCCCATACTGTGAAAGTCTTCCACGTTGAAATAGACGCACACTGATCATACTCAGATTGAGATCCTTTCCAACAAATCATCCGATGGACGATGGTCTAACAACGGCCCCCAAGCCTGCCGAAAGACCTCGAAACGCAATAGCAGCTCAGGGTCCGGCGAGGTGAAGAAGATTCGATCGATGGAAAGGTGCTGAGTCCTGTGGGTCTTCAAGGCCTGGATCTTGACGGAAAGCCAGGGATGGATATCGATGACAAAGTCAACTCCGGGCTGAGAATTCATATTCTCCATGGGGGCGAGCTCCCAGAAGGGAACCGGAGTCGTCCACAGAAGCCGTTGAACCTGGTGTGGTTCGCCGGAATTCGCGCACCAACGACTATCAGCCGCTGCCGCAATGGCATCTGATGTGAATCGGCTGATAGCAATATGGTCAGGATGCAAATTGGTGCCATTGGGATCGAAAGAAATTACGATCTGAGGACGATGCCTTCGGATCAGGGCGACGAGTCTTTCCCTTATTTCCAGATGAGGAACCTTGTCCAGTTGCCGGTCATGATAGCCAAGCCGGTGCACGTCTTCGACGCCTATTATTTTGGCTGCGGTTAACAACTCGGCTTCCCTCACTTTCGCCAGATCCTCCCGGGCACAAACTGGGGGATTGCCTGTCTTTCCTTCTTCTCCGAGGGTCGCAGTCACTAAGACCACTTGGACACCTCTGGTTTTATACTTGGCGGTAACTCCGGCCGCAATGAAACTCTCATCATCGGGGTGGGCGAGGCTCAGCAGAATGGTTCGGTCAGGAGTCACAGAATCAGGGTTGTTCGAGCCCAGGAAAGCAATTATTCGACATTGTTTTTATTTTAACAGACTACGGTCAGCCAGTCACTATCCCACGGGTGCGATTCAAAGTGCG
>JBGOTQ010000236.1:0-12077 GCA_041476565.1 Terriglobia bacterium
AAGAGAGTCAGAAGTGTTGTCAGTGTGTGGTCTTGAGCTCAGATAACCTATAGTAACCACTGTGGAAAATGTCCCGCCCTGCTCTATTGATTCTTACATTTCATAGTGACATCTCCCCCCTCACCCGACCTTGTGGAAGCTTATGAAGCTTCCACCTCTCTCCCCCGCCAGCGGGAGAGGGACTGGGGTGAGGGGGCGGTGTCACTATATTCTGCAGGTCTCTATAATTGGGGCTGGTTCTCCTATCCCTTCATTTTCCTTCCAGAAAAAGAATAGAAGGGGCCCTGCCAATCATGGGCGAGTAACTCAGTTAGACCGGTATCGACGGGCAACCAGCGCCAGAATCTAAAAGGATGTTGTTATTATAGGTCCGAAATGAACCGAACGATATAGCAAAAGGCATGAACGCCTAGCTGGTCCCTGGCAGGCCCGGGGTCAGGGCTGCCAATAAGCTTTGACAGCCATGTTCATCATAAAAGATCTGCTGCCATTGATTGCCTCGGATCAGCAAACAGGACTTTCGCTCATCTCATGGGGCTTCCCAGTCGAAGGAGTAGATTTCTTCAGTACCCGTGTCCTTCACCACTACGGGTTCATCCTGTGGAGTCAATCCCATCCAGGGCCAGGGGAAGTTGCCGGTGAGTCGAGCATCCCTTGTGCTGCCCACTTGCTCCACTTGGAGATCACTGACTCTTACCCGATATGGTTCAAATCCTCTCAAGAGGTAATAAACATACTTGCTGTCCCTCGACCACACCGGATAGCCCACGAGATCGTCTACTAGCGTTTTCCACGTCCGCGTCTTTACGTCAAACAGCTGTAACGTGTTCTTTCCCAACTCGAGGGCGATGATAGAGGCCCCATCGGGTGACCAGCGGGGAGAGAAAAGATGTTTTGAGTCGGGTATTTCAACCGACTGGCGGGTTTTCAAATCCAACACGAAAATCCCAGTCAGCTTAGATCGCAGTCTTTCCTTGTAGGCTTGGGGCCATTCTGAGCGTGCATAGACAATTTGCGTGCCATCGGGAGACCAAGTTGGGTCTGCTTCCGTCCCACTTCCGGGGATCAGTTCCTGCGGAGCCCCTCCCCCGGAACGAACCAAAAAGATTTTCCATGGCTTACCTGCAAATCTACCCATGAAAACAATTTGCTTTCCATCGGGCGACCAGCGAGGCAAATAGGCTTTCATTGGCCCTTGGGTCAATTGCACAGGCTGGCTACCATTGGCATTGCTTCGATTCAGGTCCATTCCTGGAAGACTCACATACGCCAGCCAATTGCCGTCTTTAGAAAAGTCCAGGCAGTCTGCTGAGAGTCCAGGTAAGAGAGCCAGCAGATATCCCGTCGCGCTGTCATAGCGCGCCAATTCTCCCCGCTTGATCTCTCCGAGAGCAAAGAGCTTCTTTCCTTCCGGGCCGAATAACAGTTCAGTGTATGATTTGTCACCCAGGAACACCTGGACTGGCTCAGAACTGCCTTTTTGCCAAAACCCCCATTTTTCCCGCATGGCCCAGATTTCGACGGGGTCGTATGTAGACTGTCTAGATTGAAAGACAAAATACTTGCCATCCGGGGACCAGATACCGTTTCGATGATCCCGATTGTTCCATCCAGGCAAGACCCTCCGGAGACCGTTACCGTCACTAGATAACTCCCACAGATACCGGTAACCTGTTTTGGGATCGTCCGCGTCAAGGCTTATTCGGCTCCCATCGGGCGCCCAACAAGGGTCTGCCGGCTCCCCGTCGAAAGTTGCCACCTTCCTGACTCCGGTCCCGTCTCGCTTGGCCAAGTACAAATCGTGTCCGCGAGTGAAGGCTAATCGGTTCCCGTCGGGTGACCATCTGGCCCCACCAGTTGTGCGCAAATCGCCCAAGGGACGGAGAACGCCGCCAGGCACGGGCAGCACCCACATTGGAGCCGCATCAGCAGTTTTTTCAGTCGGGGAACTACAAATGAGCAGTTGGTGGCGGCTGGGGACTAAGTCCAGAAGCAATGCGTGCGTGTGCCCGTTGGGAAAGGTAACAGGTATGGTGGCCGCATGGCCCCCCAGAATGGCAACCTGAGCCACAACGAATCTGCCTTCCACAAACTTGTCAAAAAAGAGCGTTTCTCCGTCGCTGGCCAGACTCCCAATGCTCTCCACATTACCGTCAAAGGTCAGTTGCTGGATCTTGACAATCCGTGGCGGGGGTAAGAGGGGCCTGAATGAGTAGGCAACGAATCCCATGATCATGAGGATTCCGGTTACAAAGATCAACATCCTCCATCGCTCTCTAAGAGCAGCGGCAGGCGCCAATGCAAGTTTGGGAGTTTCGGCTTTAAGCGGTTCTGCTTGTCGAGAGAATACTGCAGAGGCCCCCCTCCCATTTCGTTTCATCGGAGGGGTTTTATCACTTGCGGTAACGATCCCGCCATTGATTGTGCTATTACTCGTTGGTGCGATGAAGCGATAGCCACGGCGGGCCATGGTCTCAATAAAGCGTGGGTTGTCAGCTGAATCACCCAGTGCTCCACGGATTTTACGTATGGCAATATTGATGGCGTGGTCGTGGTCAAGAAAGGTGTCAGCCGGCCAGAGCCTACTCTGGAGTTCCTCTCGTGTAACGATTTCACCCGACTTTTCAAGTAAGATCGCCAATACCTGAAAAGGTTGTTCCTGAATCTTAATCTTCACCCCGTTCTTGCGCAACTCACCTGAGCGGAGGTTGACTTCGAAAGCCCCGAACCGAATCAGGTGCAATTGAACCAATTGTTCCATCGCCAAGCTCCCATGCGATCAGAGAAAAAGACTGAAACTTATAGGTAGGTAGCTTCTCGGTCTAGTTCATTGGACAAATACCCCCCTGAAATAGTTGAAAAAAAATAACTCAATTTGGTGCATTTTTTCACAAGGTGAGTGACCTGGTAGGAAGAAAAGTCGCAGAAAACGAGGCAGCCCTCCCCTTGTTCACTCATGTTTTGTGAAATTACACTTTGAATACGCAACCTGGGCCAGAAAAGTTCCCGAAGAACATGTGACCTCTCCGAGGTCGAAGGCATTCTGCATCAACGGTGGTGCGCCAAATGGTTGGCTATGGAGTTACTACAAAGATACTCGTGAGCCTAACTGCTGGCCAGCCCTAAGGTTACCTGGAGATTCACTTTCTACTGAAAGACTAGCGGCGGTGAATTGAAATTCCTGATTTCTTGTTCCAATCATGGCGGAAATCTGCAACGGAGATGAGCGCCATGAAGAGAACCAATATAGTCTGTATTGCTCGAAGCCTTATGCTTGTGACCGTTTTCTCAGGGTTTTCTGAAGCGAAAACAGTGAGTGATATTTCGTTTCCTCTTTTGGTTACAGGCCATGTTGTTAACATGACCGAGTTGTCTGGCGAGATCCTGGCTGAAGCAGAGAACGAGGCAGGACAAATCTTTCAAGCGGCCCGTATCCAGGTCCGTTGGTTGAACTGTTCCACTCCTCCAGAGTTCATCCGGAATCCTGATCCCTGCAACACACCCCTAGGACCGGCTGACCTTACTCTAAGACTAACCAAACGTCCGGTTCCCACCGAAATGGGGTTGCGGCTCAATGTGATTGGTCTGGCAGCGAACACCGAGCAAGGAGGGGTTTGCGCTTTCGTTTTCTGTGATCGGATTAAGGAAATGGTCAAGGAGACTCAGCTTCCCTTTAGCCGGGTTTTGAGCTGTGCCATGGCCCATGAGATGGGTCATTTGTTAATGGGGAAAAGACCGCACTCCTCCCGCGGTCTGATGCGCGAGGACTGGGATGAAAAGGACTTAAGAAGTATGGCCATGCGCCCAATGAGTTTTTTCTCCCAAGAGTCTGATTTGATGCGACTCAATTTGAAGCGGCGGATGACGTCCGGGACCGACTCGAAGGCGTTTGCGACTGGAAAAGTGCAGGGAAAACGGAGAGGTCTTCTTTAATCTGTTTTGGGGTGTCGTCTCCTAGTTCACTGATTTGAAACGCGCTTAAAAGAAAAAGAACAGGGTCGGGTGGCCGGGACCTCTGAGGAAGCCTGGGGTTAGACTTTAATTAGAGGATTGGAGAAAGCAGTGATTAGGCCTGCTTTGGAGAAACATAATGAGTTGATAGTCAAGAAAGCCGAAGAATTACGGACCCGGCACATAGGAGACTACCTATAAGCTGTCCACTAAGAATCAACATGTACCTCGTTCCTAGGAAGTCCGTGCCCAGGAGGAACAAATGTCAATTCAGTGGACCAAGGATATGGATCAAGCGATGGTAGATGCCCGTCGAAGCGGTTGTCCTGTGTTTGTGGACTTTTATGCTGCTCCCATGTGAGGGCTTGCGCTCGGCTGGGCGCTGAGACATACAAAAATGAGGCACGGCGACCTTTCAGGCGACTTTCCACGGTTTTCGATATTCTTTGCCCAACAATTTGTTGGCTTCCGCGTCGCTGACAAATTGTTCCTTCTTGCCGTCCCATTGCAGTTTCCTGCCCAGTTTGTAGGCAATGTTTCCCATGATGCAGGCGCTCGTTGCCCGGTGGGTCGTCTCGATATCCGAATTCGGTTTTTTGCGTGACCACATGCACTCCAGGAAGTTCTCTACGTGAGGCTGGTGTTGGGGCGTCCCATCTCCGCTGGCCACTGCCGTGGAACCGAAGGTTTCCCACCCGTCGTGAACCAGATCCATCGGCCAGATCGTGTATCCTTCCCGGTTGATAAAGAGTGTCCCCTCGGTACCGTAGAATTCCATGCCGTAATTGTGCCCGTCCGGTCCGCGACCCCCTCGAGTGCAGAACTTCACCAGGAATCCGTTCTCATTGACCGACGTCCCGGGATATTCATAGACCGCCTCCAGCGTGTCGGGAGTCTCAAACACCCCCGAAGTAATGAATTGGCCTCCGGAGGCAGTAACCGATCGGGGAGCATCCACTCCAATTCCCCAATGGATAATATCAATCAGGTGAGGGGCCCAGTTCGTGAGTTCCCCGCCTCCCGTCTCCCAAAAGCCACCCCAACCTTCATGGCGGTTCTTGTTGTAGGGATGGAAAGGGGCCGGTCCCAGCCACATGTCCCAGTCCAGACCCGAAGGAGGATCACTGTCCGGGACGGGCGTGTGCATTCTGGATTGCTTCGATGCCCCCACCAGGACCCAGCTCTCGGCTGCCGTAACCCTGCCAATCCTCCCATTACGAATCATCTCTGTGATTTTCTGAAAGTGCTCGCCTGATCGCTGCTGCGTCCCGCACTGCACTATCCGATTGTGTTTTTTGGCAGCTTCCACCATTTTCCGCCCCTCGACTATGGTGTGGGAGATGGGCTTCTCCACATACACATCCTTTCCTGCCTCGCAGGCCATGATCGCAGGTATGGCGTGCCAGTGCTCCGGCGTGGCGACAATCACCGCATCGATATCCTTGTGCTCCAGGAGCTTGCGAAAATCTTTGTAGGCCTTCACCCTGCCGGCCGGCAGGCCCAGACTGGCCACGGCATTATTAAGGGGAAGATCATACACATCGGCGAGGGCCACCACGTCTACTTGCCTAGTGGCTACAAAGGAGCGCAGATCGTACGGCCCCTGGCTGCCGGATCCAATCAGGCCCAAACTAATGCGGTCGTTGGCTCCCAAGACATTCCGTACTGCCGGGCCGGCTGACAAAGCCAGACTCAAGGATCCCAGCGCCGCAGATTTGTTGAAAGATCTTCGCGACATCTTAAGACCATCCATATTAATCCTCCTTGAAAACTATCCCGCCTCCGGGGCGACGAGCAGGGAGATGAAAACCTCATTCATTAAATACCAGAATCCCCTCAAGCCGGATACTTCAGAATTCTACTTCTTGCCGGCCGCCACGCAAGGGGACCCTCTGATCTTGCCACTCAAACCAGCCCGAGACGGTCTCCGGCAAAGTGACTTCAGCCTTGATGCCGCCGCCGATGGCCTTGAGATTCAAATTGATTTCCCCCTGCGGATGCGGAACCTTAGCTCTCACCCAGGGCAGGCCGTTCAAGTGCGGCCGGATTACGACTTTTCGATATCCCGGCGCTGCGGGCCGGATCCCGCACAACAATGTAAAAACCTGGACGTTAGGGGCGGAACTCCAGTCGTGACTGTCCGACCGCAGCTCCAGAACGTCGGACTCGCCCCAGGTCGTAAACCCGGCATCCATCTGCCTTCGCCATGGATCAAGTACTTTCAGAAAGTTATCACCCAAACCGGCTTTCTCCATCGCTTCATGTCGGAAATAATAGAAAAAGAAACCTGACTTCTCTTGCTCTACGCGCGGCAATTCACTAAAGTGCTCCGTAGTGTACTGAACGGCCGATTTCCAGTAGGCGGGCGGGATTACTTCGGACAGTACGCCAAGCACATTTGAGTGCTGGTCGAAATCCTTTCTGTCGCGGTTTCGTGCCAGGAGTCCCTTGTCCGGCAGCCAAAAAGCCTTGACGGCCGCCTCCTTCAACAACGGGACGAGACTGCCGTAGCGCTCTGCAACTGCGGCCGATCCGAGAGCCGACTCCAGTTCCTGAGCATCCTGGAGAGCCAGGATGAATTCGAGTTGATTCCGTGCCTCCGGCCCGTTTTCCGCAAAATCCTGCGGGCCGTCGTACTGCTCGTCCGTCCAGGAGAGCCGATGAAGCAGATGCTTGCCATCGAGCCGCCGCGCATACCAGTCGAGGATGCTACGCGAGACTGGCAGGAATTTCCGCAGGAACTCCGGATCGTCACGGTACATGTAGTAATCATGCAAGGTCCGAACCCAGTCCAGTCCATAGCTCGGGATGTACTGAGGCTCGCGGGATGGATAACGGTCCTGGATCAATCCTTCAGGACGTGCGGAATACCAGAATTGCTCGATGTGATTGCGCACAATCCGGTCGTCCCACATGTTCGTCAGCGTAATCAGGGCTTCAAGGCGTCCGTCGCCGGCGTAGGCAAGTTGTTCGTATTGCGGGGTGTCGAAGTAGGTCTCGTTCTGGCAAAGGCGGTGGGTTCGCCACCCGATCTCGAGTATTTTCGCCAGCTCCGCGTCAGGACTCTCGAAGGTCGCCTTGCGATCGACCGGGTAGGCCGAGAAGTAAGCTCGGAAATCCTCGAGCGTGACTGGGGCACCTTGGGTCTCGATGTCGAATTGGAGGTAGCGGAAGGTGCGCCAGAACAAGGTGCGAAAGGTGCGTCTACTACCGTCCAGCAGAAAGACGTCGAAATTACCTCGGATTGTCTTGCCTTCCGTCTCGTTCCGGTTGCCTTTTCTGCCCTGTGCGTCGCGCAGGCTCTCGGCATAAGTGAGCGTGATCTGGGCGCCCTTGCCGCCAGAGATCACGAGTTCCGGATAGGCATTTGTCAAGTGGCCACGGTCCACAAGTACAACCGCCCGTGTATTGGCCGGCACTGTGAACGCAGCCCCCCCATGTAGAAACGATGAGTCGGCATTTACACCCGAGGATCGTATGACGCGGTCCAACCGCTCCAGTGTCTCCTCCATCGGCGGTATGGGTCGAGGTGTCATCAGCCAGCGGGTCATATTCCACTGAAACAGCTCCATCGGTTGCGCGTCACCGATAAGCGCAACCG
This sequence comes from Terriglobia bacterium, assembly GCA_041476565.1. Taxonomy (GTDB): domain Bacteria; phylum Acidobacteriota; class Terriglobia; order Versatilivoradales; family Versatilivoraceae; genus DATKMG01. Next base: position 7,553 of record JBGOTQ010000236.1, read on the forward strand.
GTGCCCACTGCGAATCGTCGAACTCCGACTGCTCCCAACCCCAGGGATACCGCGTGGCGTCGATCCGTTCGCCCGGTCCGACCACATAAAAATAGGGAATGATGTCGTGAGTCATGGGAATCGGTTCATAGGCCGGGTCTAGGATACTTTTCCAGCCTGAATTCCCGTCGGTGTTAACCACCTGCTCAGCCTCGCCGTCTCCCTGCAGAACAAACCCGGTGCGATACGTGTGTTGCGCCATGGGAGCATAGATTCCGAAATTCCACACCACCGCGGCCAGCACGTTTCGCCCCGGCTTGAGCTGCGGTGCTATGTCTACCGTTTCGAAGCGGTAGTGATCGAGGTCGCTACGCGCCGGGCCGATGCTCACCGATGCGCCGTTGACGAACAATCGGTACCGGTTGTCTGCGCTCACGTGTATGACAAATGATTTCGGGACTCGACCAAGATCGAAGGCCTTGCGGAAATGAAATACGCCGAAGTCCCGATACGGACCCGCAGCGTGCGCGACCCACTGAGCCGGCCACGTATACTTCAGTAACCGCGGGTTAATAGGCAGCTCGGTCCCGCCACGCAACAGGGACACAACGGCTAATGTCATGGTGCCGAGAAAAATACAGGTCCGGGTATGTTTATTCATCGCACACTTCTTTCATGAAAATGCGGTTTTGAAGGTGGCCGCCGCGCTCTGTCGCGGCGGTTGCCGGGGCCAAACAGGTCGCCGCTCGGAGATCGATTCCCACCCTCGCCCCCCCCCCAGGACGCCATTTTCATCTGCGTTGGTGAACTTGAAAAGGTCATTTGGCACTCTCTTGAAAACACATCATTGATAGCCACGCTGACCGCGATGTTTGCAGGAAGCGTGGGCTTTTGATTCCTACGAAGAACCCACGGCTCACATGAAGCGCTCGCCGTGGCTACCCCTGACAAGGGGATGGCCTTGCAGATTCCGCCTAGCAAATCGCCACAGGGACATCCTCCGCAGGCTTAAAGGCCATTGCGCCGAACCTGTGAAAAAATCGAATCGGGCCAGCCCAGACCCCACTCGGATTTTGAGCCATGGCTGAAAACGCGCGCGGAGCGCGCCTTCCACCTGGGTGGAGCGGGCGCTCCCGCGCACGCCCATTTTCCGGGAGGAGCCATCTTTCAATTCTTCACAGCTTCCCCCTTCAAAGGAGGAATCAGACCCTTTTTCATCCGCGTTGGTGAACTTGAAAAGGTCATGAGGCACTCTAATGATGATTTTGGGGTCTCCCGATGCCTCGGGACCGACTTTCCTACAGGTAATACTCAAACCGACAACTTCCCCAACAGACATTATAAACTGCTTGTTCCAGCCGCCATGCGCACGTACTTGACAGCTGTGACGTTGCTGGCCGCCCTTCCGTTTTGGATCATAGACGAGTTATCGTTCGCAAGAGGAAACACGGGGCGGACATTAATTATTGCTTTCTCTCTTATCCGCCAGGCTGGTTCCAGCATGGATGATCGGTGCTCGCTAATTCCATCGAAATTCAAAATCGGCCGCTCTAATTGCTGAGCAAGAGTTATGGGACTATGGTAGCCCTCTTTTTGAGTAGACACTCTTTTCCTTAACGACCTCTTTGGCGTAACACCATCGCTTCGTCTTGTAAGACGTCCTACACGAAGCCGATTGGCTGGGTAGCCTCAAATTGAATGACCGTTCCATTCGGCTCTTCAATTAAATTGAGATCAAACGGGCAGCTCTTGGGGTGTGAATAACTATTTACCTTGACAGTTATCTCGTGGGCCATCTGCATTCCTCTCTTGAATTGTGCCTGAAGGTGCTCCTTTGCCACTTGAAACAATGCCTTCCTGAGATCGGCGTCCGATAACTTCCACTGCGCAAGCTGCGTTGCCGAGATCTCGACAGTGATCCGCGCAACACGGGTCTGAACCGTTTGAAGAGGCGTTTCGAAGTAATGGGCACTAACTACTGCAAAAGGGAAGCGAAAGACGCGGCCGTTGATACCGGAAGGAGTGACTTCCTCTGGCCTATCGAACATCGCGATGAATATTGGCATTTGAGCTCCATTAGAATGTTGCAAAGACCAGACAATAAGCAAGGCCTGAGATTTGTGAGTGTAAGGGGGGAGGCGTTTTCTTCACATTTCTTGGGTAGGGCCAAAGTCCTAATTAGCAACTCCAGTGGTAATGAAGGGCCTACTTTATTGACATAGGAGATGTCGTCACCCTATTGTCAAGTGATCTCCGTGCTTCACCATTTTCCCTGCCCTAAGCAACTCCTCAATCTGTGTTTCAATTTGTACGTGCATATCTTCTGTTGTCGTTCGCTGAAAACCCAGCAATCGGCAAGCTACCGGAGGGATCTCCTCCCTCTTCATCCCGTAGGCTTTCTTCACAGCAGTCTCAATGGCCAACGCTATCTCTTCGGGAGCGATCAGTTCCAGCTTCTTCGAAGACGCTGGCATGTCAGTCCGATCCCTCAAAGGAGGTCGCCCCATGTCATTCGGCCACAGGAAATCTCTCTTTCTTTGGATGGCCCCTTTCCATACGCACTGATCGATGGCAGATGTGATGGCGGCTTTGATCCGGCTGCCGATCTTCACTCCTGCGGCATCCCCTATCCGGTGCATAAGCTCTTCGATATGAATAGGGCCTTCAGCTTTGACGACTGAGACAACCCAGGAAGCAATAGTTGAGGGGTCAATCTTATGAAGCTCCTGCCCACCGGTAAGGATAGTCAAGTTTGCGGTCGTGTAGGGGGGAATATCCGGAAACGCATTCTCGAGGTTCCCGCCGGATTCACGTTCAACGGCCCTTCCGGCTTCATCGGGGGTAGCTGTTGCACGTTGCTTCCTGGACGGCCGGGCATTGCGAGCTTCTTCAATCGCCGCGATAGCGCGCGTCAACTCCTTTTCCGGATTTTTGAACCAGTCTGTGCTCCAAATCCGATGAATTCGCCAACCCAAGCCTTCCAGCACCTGTTGGCGTAGTCGATCGCGATCACGGGCAGAACGGGCCCGGTGGTAAGTGGCACCATCACACTCAATGCCTGCGATGTACCGACCCGGCTGGTCGTCATCGACCACCGCCAAATCAATAAAAAAGCCGCCGGAGCCTACCTGCCTCTGGACTTTGTAGCCGAGTCCGGCCAACGAGTCACACACCATCTCTTCAAAGGGTGATTCAGCTTCTCTTCCAGTAGCCATAGGCACATCCAGCTGTTTGTACTGGGCAAATTTGAGAAAAGACTTAAGTGCAATTACACCCTGAGCCGAGCTACGATTTAGGTCAATGTCGTCTGAGGTCAGATTGGTGAACACTTCACAACGAATCCGAGCCCGGGTAATGAGAACATTGAGCCTTCGCTCGCCTCCGTTGCGGTTCACTGGACCGAAGTCCATCGAGACATACCCTTCAGCCGTTCGGCCATAACCTACACTAATAAAAATGACATCCCTCTCGTCACCCTGGACGTTTTCCAGGTTCTTGATGAAGAATGGCTCATGGGGATGTGCATTGAAAAAGGTCTCACAGGATGGATCCTGACGCCGGAGCAATTCTAAGCTCTGCAGTATCGCTTCCATCTGAGCCACACTGAAGGCGGCCACCCCCAATGTCAAGTCCTTATGGCCCCGAGCATGCTCCATAACAGCTTGAGCGACGACCTTTGCTTCTTCTTTGTTGGTGCGCGTTTTGCCGCGGTCATATGTTGTCTGCGGAAGATGATGGAAATAGAGGCCAAGTTCCTCTTCCGTGTTATTAGGGCTCGGAAAGACAACGAGCCGGTTGTCATAGAAGTGATGGTTGGAGACCGCAATCAAAGATTCGTGCCGGCTGCGATAGTGCCACTTCAACATGCGGGATAGCGCGCCCTGGGCAGAAAACAGCCCCAGGATACTCTCAATATCGCTGATTACATCATCTTCTTCGGGTTCGTCTCCTCTGCTGATGGAGTCGAAGAAATTCGTTGGAGGCAGCTGGCGGCTGTCTCCCACAACAACTGTCTGCTTTCCACGAAGGATTGCTCCAAAGGCGTCCACCGGCTTGACCTGGCTGGCTTCGTCAAAAATGACCATGTCGAAGTTGACGCTCCCTGGGGCTAGAAACGCCGCAATGGAAAGGGGGCTCAGCATGAACACCGGCTTAATGGCTTGAATAGCATTGCCAGCCTTCAGAATTAGCTGGCGAATCGGCAGGTGCCTGGCACGTTTTTCGAATTCCCTCTTCAGGACTCCCAGCTGCCCTCCCCCGTCATGCTTTGGAAGCTTCGACCAATGGGCCAATGCCAGCCGTGCTTGATTACATTCACACCAGAGCTTGTCTAGATTTCGGAATTTATCAACCAACTGGGTATGGGTGGTGCCATCAAAACGCGATAGTGCCGGCCTTTCTTTGAAAGCCCTCGAGATGAGTTGCCCATATCGGATCTCAAGGAACAAATCGACCAGGTGCTTTCCGGACGGCGGCCAGCTTGCCGAGGCTTGGGCAAATTCGGAAAGGTCCTCCTTCTTGCAGGTGTCGGTCAGGTTATTGAAGG
>JBGOTQ010000237.1:0-12039 GCA_041476565.1 Terriglobia bacterium
GAAGAACCGTTCTCCTATCCGGAATACCTTGACTACCGAGATCAGAATGCAGTGTTTAGCGGGCTGCTGGCGTATTATCCGTTACGCGCCATCCTGGGTCGAGGAAACCCAGCCGAGGTGATCCCGAGTGAGATCGTCAGTGGAAATTACTTCTCGGTCCTAGGGGTCTCAGCATCACTGGGCCGGACGTTTCTCCCCCAGGAAGACACCGTGCCTGGTGCACACCCAGTGGCAGTGATTAGTCACACCCTGTGGAACAGGTACTTTCATTCTGCACCCCAAGCTATTGGACAAATCGTGAAGCTAAATAGACACACCTATACAGTGATCGGCGTCACACCGGAGGGATTCAAAGGCCTCTCGAGCCCGTACGCGATTGATGTTTGGGTGCCCCTGGCAATGCACTCTGAAATGATGCCTATGTCACAGAACTCCATGGGCCAGCGACAAGCCCGTTGGTTGTCGATCATGGGTCGCCTCAGACCTGGTGTCTCTCTGGCACACGCCCGGGCTGCCATGACCGTTCTGGACCAGCAGCTTCAGCATACCTATCCTGAGGACTATCCAGCTCCTCCCGACCCAAAGTTAACGATGAAATTGGCCCGACCTCGGGGCTTCTATTTTCTCCGATCGAGTGCTGCCGTTGCCACGGCTTTCCTGATGTCCGTGGCGGGATTCGTATTGTTAATCGCCTGCAGCAATGTTGCGAATTTGCTGCTTGCACGGGGCATGGCTCGGGGCCATGAGATCGCCGTCCGGCGTGCTGTAGGGGCCAGCCGAACCCGGCTGGTACGGCAGTTGCTGACCGAAAGCCTTCTTCTTTCCCTATTGGGAACGGCTGCGGGTCTGTTGGTGGCCATCTGGACCATCAGAATGTTCTCGAAATTTCTTGCCTATATTCCAGCTGCCGCAGCCATCTCGGCGGATTTTCCTTTGGATTCCCGTGTCCTTTTTCTGACACTGCTGCTGGGTGGACTTACAGCCCTGATCTTCGGGTCGCTTCCCGCCGTTCAGTCATCGCGGCCAGGGCCTTTGCTGGCGTCAAAAGGCTTGGGGGTTGCGACGATACGATTGCGAGGTGTCAATCTGGCAGGGTGGCTCGTCGTGGCACAGATTGCCCTATCGCTCGTACTGGTGATCACGGCAGGGCTGTTATTGCGCAGCCTGCAGAAGATCGAGGACGTTCAACCGGGATTTCAGACCCAACATCAACTGATGCTGTCAATGGACATGACCATGCAGCAGTACTCCCGGGCCGACTACCAGAGGTTTTCTCAGCGACTTCTTGGCCTGCTCCGGGCTTTACCAGGTGTTCAGTCTGCTAGTCTGGTCGACTCCCTGCTTGGCGGCTACGATTTTCAGGCTTCCGTCTTCAAGGAAAACCAGGCCGTTGCGAAGGATGGTCTCAATGTGGGGATTTCCCGCATTCGCCCGCATTACTTTGAGACATTGAGAATCCCCCTGCTCGCGGGTCGTGACTTTAATGAACGAGACACCGCAGTTGCCATAGTGAATGAAGCCCTGGCGCATCGCCTGTGGCCAGGTGAAGAGGTGATTGGGAGGCGGATTGGCGTACGACAGGAAGACGTGACTGTTTTCGAGGTGGTCGGAATTGCGAAGGATGTCAAATATCGCTCCCTGAGCGAAGAACCGACTTCTTTTATTTATGTGCCGTTGCACCATTCAGACATGATTTATGCGCTGGTGCGCACTAGCGGTAACCCGCAGGCACTTGTGAGAGCTGGCGAAAATCAGATTCATGCGCTTGACGAGAATATGGTGGTGAAAGCTGTGCCGCTCGATGAGCATTTGCGGTCTTCACTCTGGCTGTCACGGATGAGCACAGGTGTGACCGGAGTGTTTGCATTCCTGGGAATATTACTTGCAGCGATCGGGCTGTTTGGGGTGGTCAGTTATTCAGTGGTCTGCCGAACCAGAGAAATGGGAATCCGTATGGCGCTCGGTGCTGAGAAATTCGACGTTATCAAGCTAGTGGTGAGGCAGGCATTGGGCTTGGCCTTTTTGGGAACGGTGCTCGGAATAGGGGCCGCGTTAGCCGTTGTGCGCTTACTTCAGGGGCTGCTTTATGGTGTGAGCCCAGCTGACGGATTGACCTACGTGAGTGCAACTGCAGTCTTGGCAGTAGTAACTCTAGTGGCCAGTTTCATACCCGGACGTCGCGCAACAAAGGTCGATCCCATCGTGGCGCTGAGATATGAATGAATCAGTGGCTAGTGATGAGTGGCGAGTGACAGGGGGCAAGGGGCCGTAACAAGGAACTAGTCTTGAAGGCATCTTTGGACATCGATATAGGTTGGCTGACTTCCCAAGAGGCTTGCCTTCGTGCCGAAATTCGAACCTGTTGGGTTCCAGGATGCTTGGATTGTTTGTTAATGGAGTGTCTTCATGTTTTCAATCAGAACCCTCTACCTCCGCCTGAGGGGACTATTTCAGAAGAATCAGACTGAGAATGACCTCTCCGAAGAGCTGCGGTTCCACCTGCAAAACGAGATTGAGAAGAACATCAAGGCAGGCATGACTCCCGGAGAAGCTCGGTACACGGCATTGCGGGCCTTCGGCGGTGTGGATCAAGTCAAAGAGGAATGCCGGGATGTCCGGCGAGCAAGACTCATCGAAGACCTCTGGCAAGATGTTCGATATGGATGCCGCAAGCTGCGAACGAGTCCGGGCTTCACGCTTTTAGCAGTACTCTCTCTAGCGCTAGGGATTGGAGCCAACACGGCCGTGTTCACGGTAGTCAATGCCGTAATGCTCAAGATGTTGCCGATCCGGAACCCCGAGGAGTTGGTCCTCCTTCGCTGGAGCTGTGTGAAGTATCCAAGCCCACTGGTGAACACCTTGTGGGGCAGTTGGGGAGGGGATGAGGCGGGTCGGGACAGCAGTACTTCGTTTTCTTATCCGGCATTCAAGTCCATTAGCGACCACAATCACGTACTTTCCTCAGTCTTTGCCTTTGTTGCCGCGGGTCAGGGGAATGTCAAGATCGATGGCAATCCTGAGCCGACTCGATGCCAGTTGGTCTCCGGGGAATATCACTCTACTCTCGGGGTGCAGACGATTCTTGGCCGGCCCCTTTCTCCGGAAGACGAAAGGGGAGCCAACCCTGTGGCAGTGATCAGCTATGGGTATTGGATGCGCAGATTCGGAGGGGCCGCTTCGGCACTAGGAAAGCGAATTGTTGTGGACGGCGTGCCTGTCACGGTGGTCGGTGTAACCATGGTTGAATTCTTTGGTATTGAGTTGGGGCAACCTGTTGATATATCCCTCCCCATTACGCTCCAACAGCAACTCAACCCCGACGCCTGGAAACCGAGGGAGTCTCCGCTTCAGGCATCCGACCTCTGGTGGGTACAGATCATGGGCCGGCTGAAGTCAGGAGTCAGTCGAGCGGCAGCACAGGCCGATCTGGATCTTGTCTTTCGGCAGACTATTGCGAGCGCTGGTGTGTCTCTTGAACCACAGGAAATGCCATCGGTTCGGCTGGCCTCGGCCAGTCAGGGTCTCGATATGCTTCGCCGCCGGTTCTCCGAACCGCTGTTTGTCCTGATGACTGCAGTTGGGTTGGTGTTATTGATTTCCTGCAGTAATCTGGCCAGCCTACTCTTGAGCCGGGCCGTAGCCCGGCAAAAGGAAGTGGCGTTGCGCCTGGCATTGGGTGCGCACAGGGCACGCCTAATACGCCAACTGCTCACCGAAAGTCTGCTCTTGGCCTTCGCCGGAGGGTTCTTGGGCCTCCTTCTGGGGTGGCGTGGCGGCAGGTTCTTGTTGAATCTTGTTTCCTCCGGGGTGGAAACCATCGAATTGGATCTAAGTCCCGATTGGAGAGTGCTGGCTTTTACGGCTGTAATCTGCCTAATGTCAGGAATTTTCTTCGGACTGGCACCGGCGTTGAGAGCCACAAGACTTGACCTTTCTTCAGCAATTCAAGGAAGCAAGGTGGGTTGGGCTGGATCTCATTGGAGGCTAGAAAAGATCCTTGTGGTAGTACAAGTAGCACTTTCCCTGTTGTTGCTAGTAGGTACGGGTCTCTGCTTGAGAACGCTCCAGAGTCTTCAGAAAGTGGAAAAGGGGTTCAACCCTGATAACGTACTCTTGTTCTCAGTTGATCCCAAGCTGTTGGGTTACGAGGAGGTGCGGCTCCGCCAATTGTTCAATCAGATACGAGGGACCGTCGAAAGACTGCCTGGTGTGCGTTCTGTCAGCTCGTTCAGTTCCGGACTGCTTGGGGGTGGTTGGAGCCGAGGGGTGGAGATCCTGGGAAACTCTACGCCACCAGGAGATGTTCAAGCTGTCCCGGTGGGCCCCCGGTTCTTCAGCACCATGGGGCAGCGCTTGGTCGTTGGCAGGGAATTTGTTGCTCAGGATAGCCAAAGAGCCCCCAAGGTGGCTGTGATCAACGAAGCCTTTGCCCGTCTTTACTTCGGCACTGAGAACCCTTTGGGGCAGCATTTTGATTGTGGCAGTGACTCCGGTATTGAGATTGTTGGAGTCGCGGGAGATGCGAGGTACGGCAACCTGCGCTTCAATCCCCCGCCAACGGTATACCTCCCATATGACGCACTAGGCTCGACGACTTTCGTGGTGAGGGCAGCGACAAGCATACCGGCACTGACAGCTGCAATTCGCCAGGAGCTCCGTCGTCTCGACAGTAACCTCCCATCGGTTGAGGTGAGGGTCCAACAAGAAGAAATTGACCAATCTCTATCCCAAGAGCGACTGTTTTCCGAGACTTCCAGCTTCTTTTCAGTCCTTGCTCTCCTCATGGCTACCATGGGCCTGTACGGCATCGTGTCCTATTCAGTGGTGCAAAGAACCCGTGAGATAGGCATTCGTATTGCGTTGGGGGCACAACGTAGAGAAGTGCTAAAGTTGGTGACAAAACAAGGAACCGCCTTGTCCCTGCTTGGAATCGGTTTGGGGCTACTCGCCGCCGTGGCCTCCACGCGTTACCTTGCCAGCCTGCTTTATGGAATCAGCGCCACTGATCCGGTCACGTTCGCCATGGCATGCGGTGCAATGAGCATTGTCACTGTGTTGGGCTGTTACATCCCGGCCCGCCGGGCGACGAAGGTCGATCCGATGGTGGCGCTTAGATACGAGTGAAGCCCCAGATGTCGAGGACGAATCGATGATTTCCATTAAAGGGCTCCTACTTTGCCTGTAAGATATGTTCCAGAAGGATCGAGCAGATGCAATAGAGAAGTTATGTCCCGCCAAGAGACAACAAACAGACACACACACCTTGACAATCTACATATTCACATGTAGAATGTCAGGGTATGAGCGACTCAAAATCCGACCTGCTGCAGGGCACCCTCGACATGCTAATCCTCAAAATTGTGGCGCTGGGACCCATTCACGGCTATGCCATTTCGCAGCGTATCCAGCGAATTTCACGAGACGTCCTGCAAGTTCAACAAGGCTCGCTTTATCCCGCTCTGCACCGGCTCGAGAACCGCGGCTGGCTGAAGGCAGAATGGCATTCCACTGAGAGCGGTCGTGACGGCAAGTTCTATTCACTCACGAAGATTGGTCGCAAGCAGCTCGAGACAGAAAGCTCCAATTGGCAGCGGCTGTCTGAAGCGATCTCCCTAATCCTCGCCACAACGGAGTAAGAATATGCGATGGCTCCTGAATCCTTTCCGCCGCCGTGATATGGAACCTCAACTCGACGCCGAGTTGCGATTCCATATCGAGGAACAGGTCCAGGCCCTTCTGGCGCAAGGCATCGCCGAAGATGAGGCCCGCCGCCGTGTGCGCCTGGAGTTCGGTGGCCTCGATCAAATTAAGGAAGAGTGCCGTGACGTCCGCCCCCTGCATTGGGCCGCTGATTTCATCCGTGACGTTCGCTTCGGCGCACGCTCCTTTTTGCGGGCTCCGAATTTTGCCGCAGTGGCCATTCTGACTCTCACGATCGGAATCGGCGCGACGACTGCTGTCTACACCGCAATCGAATCAATGGTCATCAGGCCGCTCCCATTTCCCGACCCTGACCGCCTGGTGTGGATCCGCGACCAGGTACCATCGTTGGGCATCACCGCCAACGAAATCCGCATGTCTGAATTTCGGGCATGGCGCGAACAAACCACATCGATCGAGGACATCGCTGCGTACAACGCCTTCTTTGCCCACCTCAGCTATAATCTCACCGGTCGCGGGGAGCCTGAGAGACTCTCGGGCGTCGAGGTGAGCAGTTCATTATTCCGTCTGCTGGGGGTGAAACCGACTGTCGGTCGCGTGTTCTCCGGCGACGAGGAATTGCCTAAGGCAGCCCGTGTCGTGCTACTCACCGATGGGTTGTGGCGCCGCCGTTTCGCCGCCAACCCTGACATCCTCGGCCAGCCGCTCACGCTCAACGAGCAGATCCATACCATCGTGGGCGTGCTCCCTCCCGGCTTTCATTTTGGGTCCACCTTTGCACCCGCAGCCAATATTGATGTATTCGTTCCCCTCGTGCGGGATGAATCCGCCGAAAACTTTGGTTTCTACCTTGCGGTTCTCGGCCGTCTTCGGCCGGGTATATCCACACAGCAAGCGCAAACAGAGCTGATCTCTATCCATAGGCACCTAGAGGAAGTACGGCCTTTCCTGAGCGACTTCAAACCAAACGTTATTGCGCTCTCCGCCCATGTTTCAGGGCCTGTCCGTAACAGCTTACGTTTGCTCGGCGCCACTGTTGGGCTATTCCTGCTGCTTGGATGCGCAAATCTGGCGAACCTCTTCCTTGCACGCGGCTTGTCCCGAACTCGCGAAATTGGCATTCGCCTTTCGCTCGGAGGCGCACGTCGCAGGCTGATTCGCCAGTTTGCGGCTGAGGCTCTCCTCATTGCGGCCATCGGCGGCATGCTCGGGATTGTCTTCGCTTATGGTTTGTTGCGCCTCGTGCCTTATGCCCGCTCGTTACATTTGCCGCGCCTCGAAGAGATTCACCTCGATCCCTGGGTTGTCGCCTTTGCGCTAAGCCTGTCTGTCGGCTGCAGTCTCCTTTTTGGCATTCTCCCCGCCGTGAGCAGTACGAGCGTTGACATTGCTTCGGCCCTTAAGAACGCGGCAAGCACTGCTTCTGGTAGCCGCACCGGCGCACGTCTCCGCGCCATATTGGTAAGCGCACAAGTCGGAATTGCGCTTGTGCTTCTCATCGACGCCGGCCTCCTGATCCGCAGCTTCGAGCGCGTCCTTAACACGGACCCCGGCTTCCGGCCCGAGCACGTTCTGGCCATGCGTCTTGACGCCGGCGCAAAGTATCCGCGTGGGTCGCAGCTTGTCCCTTTCTTGACAGAGGTGCGCCATCGCGTTACTGCTCTTCCCGGAATGGAATCCGTTGCGCTGGTTTACAACCTGCCGCTCGATCGGGATATGACGTGGGACGTAGCCATTCCCGGCAAACAGTATCGACAGGGGATGATCGGGGACTCCGCCTACACTCGGATAGCGACCCCCGGATATATGCGCACTATAGGGATCCCCATCGAAGCAGGCCGGGATTTCTCTCTTGTTGACGATCGTGACCATCCGGACGTCGTCATCATCAACCACTCGCTCGCCCGCATGATCGCTCCCTACCGGCAACCGCTCAGTTCAACCATCAACGTCAACGATCGTGCTCACCTCGTTATCGGCATTGTTGCCGACGTCAGGCACAGTGGCCTGGACCGCGAAGCCGGTTCTGAGATTTATCTCTCGTATGCGCAAATGCCCGCTTCTGAGAGGGTTCTCTTCACTGGCTACGATCTTGTGGTTCGCACGCCAGCCGAACCGCAAACGGTCGTACCTGCCATCCGGCATGTGGTCTGGTCAATCGACAGGGATCAGCCTATTGGGCCTGTCATCGCGATGACCGACCTGGTAGACCGCTCGTTATCTCCCCGCCGCTTCGTCATGTTGCTGTTATCGTTGTTTTCTGGCGTTGCACTGGCGATTGCTGCTGTGGGTGTCTATGGGGTGGTGAGCTACACGGTCAGCCGGCGTACTCATGAGATCGGCATCCGAATGGCGGTTGGGGCGACGGCGGGACAAGTCCAACGATTGATCATTGGCGAAGCCTCGTTGGTTGCCGGTGCGGGAATTGTAGTCGGCATTGCAGCCTCACTGGCGCTGCTGCCACTCTTTTCGAGCCAGCTGTATGGCATAAAGCACACCGATGCGGCGACATTCTTGCTCGCACCGCTGGTTCTCCTGGGCGTAGCGGTCCTCGCGAGCGCGCTTCCCGCCCACCGGGCCACCCGCATCGACCCACGGTCAGCGCTGCTGCACGAATAGTTGGTTTGTTTACGGCGCAGCTTGTCGGCTTTTACCCCCGGCGGAACAAGAGCTGAGACAGGAGCGTGCGATAGAAGCTCTGAGGTGGTGACCAGTATTATCGTCAATTTCCCTTTGACACAAGAACGATTGCGGAGAGTTTCGGGTTCGCTCTCTCGCATTGTGGGTTAAGTATCCCGTTTCTTGGGCTCAAACCGACCGGACTGCAGTGCAAGCGGGCGGGCTCCTCGCCACAATGGCATTGCGATACAAATGAAGCAGCTTTGGCAGTCATGGCACGACCACAGCGTACACCCTCCAAACCGTGGATTCTGGCGGGCGGATGGCAAGGGAGTAGTTTCCGGGAGTGAACGAAGAAAGATCTGCCGGGAATTCAAAGGTCGTTACGCCCGCTTGAATCTGGGCTTGGCCAGTCACGACCACGATTGGAGTTGACCTTTTCCGAATCTGAACTTCATACTTCCCCGCCTCGCTTCCCAACGGCAAATAGACCTTCAATCGCAGTCGTTCTCGTGGCAAACGTAGGGCATTCTTTTCTGTCTCGACCTGGGGTGGTGTTTCGCCTCGCGTGTACGACCTGTTCCTGAGGTCCAACGCAACTTCTCTGGGCTCCGGATTTGGCAGTTGTTGTGGAGCGACAGTAGGAGCCTTCTTGATGATTTCGGGGGTTTGCTTTTTGTCAGGTAAAGTGAAGAATCTCAGCCAAAGCCAGGTGGCGCCCAGTGCCAGCAACAATACGGCAGCGATTCGCAGCCCCGTCTTGTAAGTCCGGTAGCCGCGTAGATAGCGGCGGTGCTCCTGGCAGCAAGGGGAGCATTCAGTCAAATGCCCAACCACTTCACTGATCTCAGGGAACCGTCGTCTCCATGCCAGGTCCTTGAGCAGCTTGGCATCGGGACAGCCTCGCCGCTCAGGATTTGGAAACTGAGTGAGAAACACCCTGCTCCCTGCCTTCAGAAGTTGTTCTTCCAGCTTCTTTGGCACTCGATTTCGAACTCTAGGTCTCTGATCTGGCAGCTTAGACTGCGACATTCTCTCGCTCACCTGCCTTGTGCCTTCTTGCCCTTGGCCAATTTCAGTAAAGGGTTCTCCCTCAAAAGCCGTGCTATCGCCCTATATAGGCCCTCTTTATAGGAAACCTCGGCATGATGTTTCGAAATCTGAAAGAGTTCTCCAATCTCTCGCCATTTGTATCCCTCGGACCGAAGTTTATAAAACTGCCGAGTTTGAAGGTCCATTATATTGACAAACTCTTTGATAAAAACGTCATCTTCCAACTTCCGAGACCAGGTTTCATCGCGGGCCAAATGGGCAAGGACTTCGGGATCGAAATACTCTGCAGGCTCCATTTTGGTCACAAAGAGTTCAAGCTCTCGCAGAACCGATCTGAACAAGTAGGACTCCAAATCGTCAATGTCCTGGGGAGAGCGGCGAAATGTCTGGGAATCCGACAGCACGGCACTCTGCAGAATGTCCTCAGCAAATTCCGTAGACTCCAGGCGTTGCTCCACAACAGACTGGACTCGCTTCTTGATCCGGCGGGACGCCTCGAACAAAAGCTGATCGATGTGCTTCCAGTCTCGGTCCAGCACACTGATCCGGATTTTATCGCCAGAGGCCGCTTCTCTATCGGGTCCTTGAGCCATGAAAAGGATGAAATTGCTGACAATTTGACTGAACTCTACAGGGTCCGGACAATCTCGATAGCTTTTTCTAGCTGGCTATCCCTGCCGGCTCTGAGCGCCTCATAGGAGACTTCAACCGGCACATCTGGTGAGACACCTTCACCTTCAAGCGCATTGCCTTGCCACGTAAACCAGCCAGTAATGGGCAATCGAAACTTATAACCACCGCCCACCCTGAAGTTCGCCCCTCCGAGGACCGCCCCGGCTGTACGAGTGCCAACAATGGTGGCCAGCCCGTTTTCAGCGGCAAAGCCAGCCACCATCTCACCAGCACTATTGGTAAATTCATTGACCAGGAGAACGACCCTCCTGTGGAAAGGCTGCGGTCCCAGCCCCTCGGTTACCAAGACCATGGAACGGTCTTTTTGAAGGTAGCGGAAGCGAATTGCCATCCAGATAAGGCCCGCCTTGCTTGAAGGGATTTTTTTGATTCTCGGAAGGCTCTCCTTCCGATAGCCCTTTTCGGCCCGTTGCTTCGTCAGGCTGTGACCTATGGGCAACTTGCCGGGCGTAAGATAGCTCAATAACCGCAACGATCCTAGGCCTCCCCCGATGTTGGCCCGTAGGTCCACAATCAGTCTGGAGTATTTCTCTCGTTTGATTGCCGCAACAGCGGCATCCATTTCGCTGGCAAATTTCACTCCAACATCTCCGGGAAAGACGGTCACTTTGAGCAATGCAATACCGTCAGGGAGGAAGGAATGAGACACGCTATGGGGTTCGATCATGGGAGGCCGGTCTTTGGCCTGCTGCTTTGGGATCTCAATCGTGACCGTTCTCTCCCGCCAGTCCAGCCCCTCGACGGAAAGCTCGGGGCTGGATCCTATCCCAAAGGTCGGGCTGTTGGGCGGTGTAATCTCCTGGGAGTTTACTCTCAGCAATATCTCTCCGGGCTTCAATCCCGAACAATGAGCTGGCCCTCCCTCCAGCACATCCTGGAAAACCCACCGCAATCCACGATGGGTCTTAAACTGATGGAAGGTGGCGTTGATGACGTACCGCGCCGGAATTCTCTCCCCGTTTTCATGGAAAAACGCCGTGTGGCTTGTTCCAAGTTGAGTGATTAGGCTCCGCATCGCCGCCTCGAAGGATTCGTCTGTCTCGGCGGACAGGATCCGGGGAGTCTCGGCCTCAATCACCTGTTCCCAACCTGTATGGTTATGGTTCGGATTAAAATGCTTTTCCTCCACAATGCGTGTGACGTTCTTCAGAATCTGAGCGCGATCGGCTTGAGTCAGGGTCATCGAGTGTCTCTCCTTGCTTGGCTGGAGCCGGTTGTCGTGATTGCAGTGTCCCCCTGGCCTATCAGAATGAAGCCTGCCCAATAATACGGGACTGCTTTCTCCCCGAATTCCATCAGAATGGCTTTCTTGGCGTTTCTTAGAGCTGCGGCCTTGTCTTGTCCCGCGGCCAGGTTTCGATAAAAGTGTTTCATGAGGGTTACCGAGAACTCATCATCCACCGACCAGAGTGTTGCTACCACAGTCTTGGCGCCTGCGAATAGAAAAGCCCTGGCCAGGTTGGCCACACCTTCTTGCCCCTGGAGTCGCCCCACAGCCGTGTCGCAAGCAGAGAGGACAACCAGTTTGGCATGGAGGTTGAGGCCGCTGATCTCACGCGCTTGCAGCAGACCATCTTCGTTCGATGAGGGATCGCTTAACAAGACCAGGGCCGCCCGATCCGGCATTTTGGGATTCGAAATCCCATGCACAGCCAGATGAATTACCTCATATTTTTCAAGCGGTTGAGATTTGAAGGCCGATTCCGTCGCTTCCTCATTAAGCAGAACGACGCTCTTTTTTCCTGAGATTGTGGCCCCAGCCAGCACCTCGTCGCGAGAAGCCATCAAAGGAGTGAGTGGTGAATTGTACAGGTCATACATACCGCGCGTGATGCCAGCCTGCTGCACGGGTTTGCTGGTCTGACTCTTCGCCAGGTCCTTGCCATAAGGAACATCACCAACCCCAAGATATGGCAACGGAGTCGACTCCTGTAGGGAGGAGGCTCTCAGAAGATGGTAAACCGTTGTCGAAGGCGCATAGGTGATGAAGTGTGTGTCGAGCGAGTACCGGTC
>JBGOTQ010000238.1:0-12038 GCA_041476565.1 Terriglobia bacterium
AAAGTGGGTGCCACCGGGAAAACTCTTCCGGCAAGAGGTCCCTCAGTTCGGCCACTGGGTCATAGTCCTTCAACTGTTTCCGGACCTCCTCTGCATAAAAGACCTTGATTGAAGAGGCCACCTGCCAGCGGGGGCGGTGGGAAAAGAAGGGATCTCCCGGCTGGCTGAGACCCTGGCCAAAAAAGGCTTTCAGGTATTCTGACGATTGACCCGTCAGGCCCGGCAGATACGGGTAGAGGCGGCGTAATAGGAGAGGGCGCCATTTCGATGACGGATTGCGGGCCCAGAAGCGCCGCACAAGGGCCTCTTTGAAAATGTCGTAACCGGCGAGCACTTCATCTGCACCCTCCCCTGTCAACACGACCTTGATGCCAGCCCGCCTTACCCCGCGCGAAAGGAACATCATAGGCACGGGTGCCGTGCGAACCACCGGTCGCTCCATGTGCCAAACAGCCAGAGGGAACTCGTCACCAATCTCGGCACTCCGGCAGAAGAAAGGATGGTGCTCGGTCTTCAGGTGCTCCACCACCTTGGCCTGGTACTTAGTTTCGTCAAAGCTGCGGGACTCGAAACCGATAGAGAAGGTCTTCAGTCTTTCATGCAGGCGCCTGAGGGCCAGGGCCGTCACAACCGACGAGTCCAGTCCCCCGCTCAAATACGCGGCCACCGGAACATCAGCCCTCAGCCTGATGCGGACCGCGTCCTGCAACAATTCCATCAGCTCCTCAACATAACTCGACTCCCGGGAAGAGCAAATCCACTCAACGCCTCCCTCCGTGGGGAAACTCAGACTCCAGTAGCGAGACAGTTGCGTTCCTCGCTCATTGACCACCAGGATATGGCCTGGTGGCAGCTCGGAAATGTTCTGAAAGCCGGTCCGAGGCGGGATGGGAAACCAGAAGGTGAAAATTTGGTCCAGGGCAAATGGGTCCAATTGGCGGGGCACGGCCGGATCCTGGAAAATGGCTTTAATCTCGGAGGCAAACAGGAACCGGCCGCGTTGAAAGGTGTAAAAGAGCGGACGAACTCCCATCCGGTCGCGGGCCAGCAGGAGCTGCCTCCGTCGCCCATCCCAGAGGGCAATCGCAAACTGACCATTTAATGACTCTACGAACCGGCTTCCCTTCTCTTCGTACAGATGAAGGAGGACCTCTGTATCGCAATGTGTTTTGAAACTGTGCCCCTGGTTCTCCAGTTCACTGCGAAGTTCCGGATAATTAAACACCTCCCCGTTATAGACCACCCAGAGGGAATCGTCCTCGTTGGACATGGGCTGGTGCCCGCCAGCCAGGTCGACAATGCTCAACCGTCTGTGCGCCAAACCCAAATCACCGGAGAGGTAGATCCCCTGGTCGTCAGGTCCGCGATGGCGCAACACCGCGGCCATCTTTTCCAGCAGTCCTCGCTCTACTGGCGCCCGGCTATCTATGTCCCAGATCCCCGCAATTCCGCACATGGTTCGACCTATATGTCAAGCAGACTAAAATGGGAGTGTGAAGATGGTGTCTTTCGTGGTCTCATCCCGTTCTCGCGCTTCTCGTGTCACCGTGTCAGGCAAATTCGTGTCGCAATCGGTCCCCAACCAGTGTTGTCCGAATGATGGAGGCACGACCTGCCGCAGGCCCCTGGACCCGGTAGCCGTCGCCAGTCTTGACCAGGGAGGAAGCTCCCCTTTGCCGCCACCATTGGGCCAGGTCGCGAGGCAGCGCGTGCCACAAGTCAGGCTTGTCTTTCATGTGGGCCAGAAACGCCTCATACAGCGAAAGCCGCTCCGGCCGTAACATGTAATCCGGATGCACATCGATGAGGACCATTCCTGAGTGCCTCTCGATCCAATCCGCCTTGGTAATCCAGAGGGAAATATCGCGATGCCCTAAGATTTCAAAGAGGGTGTGATCTTGCGGAAGAGTAATCGGCAACTCCACGAGGTCCTTAATGAAAAATGGCCAGATACTGCAACAGCCTCCGGGCTGGGGTTCATAGGGATCACTGTCATGAAAGGAACAGTCGTAGTCGAATCCGAGTTCAGGCATCCAATCCGCGTTGCGGAGTGTCGATGGTGACCGGAACCCACAGGCCCCCCACTGGTGGGCGTATTGCCTGATCTTGCCAAGGCGCTTTTCGAAGATCGCACGGTTTTCGAATTCTCTTCCATCGTGCTTGAGTCCGTGAATCCCGATCTCGCCTCCTGCGGATTTCAACTCCGTTACAATCTTCCAATCGATCGGATAGAGTTCCGGCACGAGGTTCCATGATGAAACGAACCCGTATTTCTCTTCCAAAGCAGCAAGCGTGGGGGCGTAACGCAGTCCTTCGATGCTTTCAACGTCATGGGTGATCACAAAGGAGAATCGCTTCCCTTCCGGCCAGGGAGCTAATCTGTGGAGAGCAGGATTCCCTGTTGTCTCAAGAACTCGCTTGAGGCAGTCCTCCACAAGCTGAACCACTTTAGGCTCTATGGGCCAGGCGGGAAAACGGATATGCGCCGATTGGATGCGCGCATATCTTCTTCTTAGAAACAATTGTAGAAATCTTGGAATATACGGCCTCGTGCGATAATAGGCTTTAAGCATATAGTCCGGGGAATTGTTGGCATACCGCTCGAAGAGATAGTACTCCAGTTGCTCATTGAGATAGGCCGGAAGATTTGCCCCTTCTTCCAGTTTAAGGAGTGACACAAGGGCAGGACAGGCGGGTGTGGAATTCAGGTCGTTCATTTTGGCTTATTCGGTTTCAAGCGATACTCATCTAAGAGAGTGCCCCATGACCTTTTCAAGTTCACCACCACGGATGAAAATGCTGGAGGGCCCCGCTTTGTCGGGGCCGCGGTCGCGACGGAGCACGACCCTCCACCAAGATCCGCATTTTCATAAAAGCTCTTGCTGGCAGAGCCGGTCAACCAGAATCCTAATGATTCTCTCCCCCGTCTTTCCATCCCAATACCTGGGCCTGTTCGGTTTTCCGGCCAGTCGTATCTGACGTAGCGCGCACTTGACGATCTTAGCTTTGTCCGTCCCTGCCAGGACGTTGGTACCCTCTTTGAGCGTCACAGGACGCTCCGTATTCTCGCGCAAGGTGACACACGGGATTCCAAGAACAGAAGTCTCCTCTTGAATGCCGCCCGAATCCGTAAGCACCAATCGAGCGTTACTCATCAAGCAAAGGAAATCGAGATAACCGAGGGGCTCAATCGCCTGGATCCTGGCAGCTCGAAGATCCCGCTCCTGTGCTTTCCCATCAAAGGAGAAGTACTTCTCGAAATGGTATTCCCGAATCTGCTTGGCAGTCCGGGGATGAACCGGAAAAAAAACAGGCATCTTACGAGCGATTTCCAAAAGGGCCTCAATAATAGCTTGAAAGGTCGGACGCCGGTCGACGTTGCTGGGACGGTGTAAGGTGACCACGGCATAGTCGAGGCAGGCGTGGTGCTGCCGGTCCTGCTTTCCTTTGGAGCGAAGCTCCTCCTCGACCTGGAGCTCCGGCTTGCGGTCGAGGCCTAATTGAGACAGGATCGAAGATTTCGTCGCGCTATTCCTGTGTTTCAGCAACGTATCCACCATGGTGTTGCCGACCCGATGAATCTTTTGCCTGGGGGTCCCTTCTCGCAGAAGGTTTTTAACCCCGCTGGGTTCACTCACGAAAAGGAGGTCTGACAAGACATCCGTCAGGATGCGATTGATCTCCTCAGGCATGGAACGGTCGAAACTGCGGAGCCCCGCTTCAACATGGGCAATTAAAGGCCGGGTTCTCCCGGAACTGGAACTTGGATAAATAATCTTGGAGGCCACCAGAGAACAGGCGACTGTCGAGTTGACATCACCCACCACGAGCAAAGCATCCGGAGCCTGCTGAAGCAAGCAAGGTTCGAAACGCCTCATGATTTCGGCAGTTTGATGAGCGTGGGAAGCTGACCCGACCTCCAGATCCACGTCGGGCTGGGGCATCCCCAGATCCCGGAAGAACGATTGCGACATCTGTTCCCCGTAATGCTGCCCCGTGTGAACCAGCACTTGTTGGATCGACGGCCTCCTCCCTCTGTGGTTATGTGCCCGGACCGCGTCCACAATTGAGGCAATCTTCATGAAATTCGGCCTCGCTCCTGCGACTAGCATGATCTTAATGGTTTTCAACCTGGTCACCCCTGTTTCCGGCGGAAGGGGAAGTCCTCACCGGGACGATCGCAACCCCTAGACTTCCTTCCAATCAAGTGCCTCGCTTATCGTCAACGTCTTGAGGTCCCGCGCCACAATTGTGTCAATAATCCCGACCAGTGCCTGGCTGGTCAGTTCCAGTGAATTCCGGCGATTTGAAATTCTCCCATCGTGAAGCAGGACGACGGAGCCTGCTTCAAGTTGACCTGTCACAGCTTTCGCAATTGAGAGAGCGGACGACTGGCTGTAGTCTTTAGGGTCGATGCCCCAAAAGGCGACCCGTTTCTTGAACCTCAGGCAGTAAAATAGACTCAACAAGTTCAATTTGCCGTATGGAGGGCGAAGGATGGGTTCGTTCGTGAGGTTAAGGAGTCGTTTCAGCGCTTCCTTACCCTTCAGCAGATCCTGAATGGAACTAAAGGGATCGCATTTCCACGGATGCCTGTGCCAGTAACTATGCTCTCCGACCTCGTGACCCGAATCCAGAACCCTTCTGGCCAGGCTGGGGTACTTTACGACATTTTCCCCCACCATGAAAAAAGTGGCCTTAATCCCAAATTTCCCAAGGACGTCCAGGATCCGATCAGTCGAGCCCGGTTGCGGTCCATCGTCAAAAGTCAGACAAACTGCGCCACTTGACTTGATTCGAGCCAGGAACCTTTTTCGCCAATGCCTCTTGACCAGGTGGGGAAACCCGACGAAAACGGAAAGGTAGACACCCACCACAGCCACTGCGAAAGTCAAGACCGCAAGAATTCTCACCCTCGTCCATGCATCAGGTTCAATGCCAGAGTAACGTATCGGTCCTTCATCACCGGCCATGAAACAGGCTGGTATGCCAACAATGCTCTCTCGGCTCTTTCTTTCCTGAGTTGAGGTTTCCCGCAGAGTTCGACAATCTTTTGGGCCATCTCTGCGGCGTTCCCCGGCTCAAAATAGGTCAAACACTCTTCGTCAAAGATTGAGGTCAGAGACTTCAACCTGGCTGAGACTACCGGCAATCCCATCGCAACACACTCGAAAGTCTTGGTCGAAAGAGCCAGCTCCATATAGGGATCCCGCAAGTATGGAACCACGGCCAGATCCGATTGGCAAATGATCCTGGCAATCTCTTCCCAAGGGCGAAATCCCTCCAGAAATACGCAATCCTCCAAACCTGACAACTTGATTCTCTCCTCCAGGAAGGCCCGGTAACCAGGATCATATCTCAGACCGTACACGTGGAGTGTGAACCCCGGGATCTTCCTTTTGACCAGGCTCATGGCTTCTATTGCAATATGGACGCCAAATCGATGAGCCACGGTTCCATGATAAATCAACCTGGCCCCGGCGTCGATCTGCCGGTAATCGCGCGGGGTCTTCTTGAAGACCTCAGGGACTGCCGAGTTCATCACCAGTGTGATCTTTTGAACAGGGATCCCTCTTGCGACCAGGCGTTCGATACAACCCTGGCTGGGTGTGATCAGCGAATTGGCCAGAGCGCAGGAAAGCCTCTCCACCAGTCGCACAATGGGGAGAAAACACCGCGACCTGGCTCTCCCCCATTTGGAGTCAAATAGATCCACGCTCAGGTCATGAAGATCCAGGATCAGTGACGTTCCCATCATTTTGTGAAGGAGGCCGGCCAGGACAAGATAATCCGGCATATTGTGGAACTGGATCAAGTCATATCTCTTGCGAGCGGAGAGCCTCAGGATTTTCAGAAATGACAGCACCAGAAATTGCAGGGATAAAAGCAGGTATTTGTTGATTGTCTCTTTGTCACTGGCATAAAGAATTCTCAAGGCTTTAACCGAACCGATCGTCTCTGTTGCACTTTCTCCCGGCCCGCGAAGGCAAATGACATCAACCCAGACATCTGCCTCAGCCAGGGCTTCCGCTTCCCGCCTGACTCTTGGATCGTCGGGATACTGAGCCATAACAACCATGATCGCACGGTGCTTGCTCATTTTGTCATGTGCGACGGGAGACATCGTACCTTTGCGTCGCCTTCCGGGAAGGCGGACCAGGGCGTTCCGCCTCAAAATTGAAAATGGGTTCTGTCGGGGACACAGGTGTTCATACCAGCTTTGTTTCAAGTTGGTTAACTAACGCAAGAAAATCACTCATAATCGCCCGATTGGACACCACATTCTCCGCATGCAATAGCATGACAACATCTCTTTTCCTGGCTTCACCAAATAACCAATCAATTGGAAACCTCCGTGTATCACGCCATTCCGGTTCCAGCCAGAAAGCAGAGGGGAAGTGGAGAACCGATTCGTCTCGAACGGGTTCGATAGTTGCATCTTCCAAATTGCCGAAGAAAATTTTCATGCCCGCTTTCTTCGCCCAGGCTAGGTATTTTTCAGGCTCGTAAGGCGCATAGTGATTCCAACCGTAGCGATATCTTCCCGAACCATGCTTCGAAAACGTCTCGACGCGCGCCCCGAGATACTGATCGAGCACACGAAGCTCGCCCAGAAAGGATTCAAAAGTACGAGAGTTCTCGAGATGGAGCCCGAACACATGGTTGCCTTGCTTCATCAATTCAACCACTGCAGGTGACGGCAGGGTGCATTTGCGGTAAAACACATAGGCCGATTTGCTCTTTTCGTTTAGAAGATGCAGGATTGCTTTCAGTTCGTCCAGATAGCGGAACCATCTGATTGTCGGCAGAAAATAGTCCGAGCTAATACGACTGGCGATGTGACGAATGAGTCCCTTTCTTCCATAAGGCCGATCTACATCGATGCGCAGGATCAGTGCCATCCAGGCCGCCTTTTTGTCTTAGATGGAAGAGGTTCTCGACACCCTCCTGGTTTTCCAAACATTCATTTCCTGCCAAAAAAAGAGCGTACCTTTGACACCACAAACTCGATCTCAGCAGGCTCGAGCCCGGGATCCATCGGCAAGGAGAGAATTTCCTTTGAAACCGACTCCGCCACCGGGAAGCGAACTCCCTCTTCCACAAAATGCCTGAAGGCTGGTTGCTGATGCAGGGGAAGGGGGTAATGGATGGCGAACCCAATTCCTTCCACTTTCAGGTAGCCCGCTAACTCATCTCGCCGGGAGGTTCGGATGGAGTACTGGTTATAGACGTGTCGAACTTCTGGCGCACGATACGGTGTGACCAGATCAAGATCCCGAAATGCTTCGTCGTAGATTTGGGCAATTCGAATTCGGGACTCTGTCCACTGCTCCAGGTACTTTAACTTGACATCCAGAATTGCGGCCTGCAAGGTGTCCAGACGGCTATTCACCCCCAGTACCTCATGCTGGTACTTTGCCTTCGAACCATGAGAACGGATCATCCGGCATTTTTCTGCAAGTTCGGGATTGCTGGTCAACAAGGCTCCGCCATCTCCACAGGCTCCCAGGTTCTTGCTGGGGAAAAAACTCAGACAACCAATATCTCCCAGGGTTCCCGCAAAATGGCCCTTGTAGCGGGACCCGATCGCCTGGGCCGCATCCTCGATGACAGGCAAACCAGTCTGCTTCGCCAGGGCAAGGACCTCGTCCATGGCGGCTGGCTGTCCATAGAGGTGCACCGGGACCAGGGCCCTGGTTCTGGAAGTGATTCGATCTCTGATTTGGCCAGGGTCCAGGTTATATGTGCGGGGATCGATGTCCACGTATACCGGCCGAGCCCCCAGCAGAGCAATGGTCTCCGCCGTTGCCACGAATGTGAACGGTGTGGTAATCACTTCGTCTCCTGCCCCGACGCCGAGAGCCATCAGCGCAATCTGTAACGCATCAGTCCCGGAAGCACAGCTAATGACAGATTGAACCTGCAGGTATCGGCCGAGGCTCCCTTCAAACTGTTGAACGGCCCCCCCCATGATATACTCGGCCGAACTCAGAACTGCCAGGACGGCTTGGTCAATCTCCGTTTTGATGGCTGCATATTGTCGTCGAAGATTCACCTGGCGAACTTGAACCATAGCTAATTCACCGATTGGCGTATTGACAGCTGTACGCTCTGCAACAGAACACGATGCGGTATTTGGCTGCCCATTAATTTAGGCACATCTTTATGAGTCGTGTAGATCCAAAAAGTGGCGGGCAGGATGCCCGCCTTCCGCGGAAGGCACTCCGACAGGAGTGCGAGAGAGTAGCCCCGGGTAGGAAAAAGGCAGGAGCCTTTTTTCTACCCGGGGGACCGATTCATTTCCTACTATCTTTTCCCCTTTGGCCTGTGCCGGTGAGCCGAAGTAGCTCGCCGGCACAGGCCAAAGGGATTATAAAATGGGCTTAAACATTTCGCTCCTAGGGAGCTACACGGGCAGGCGGGAATCCAGCCCGCCAGTCCTATTTTCGGCCCCTGCGATACGTAGTACTTCCGTCACGGGAGGCCTTCTTCAAGGGGTTGGACCCTTTGGCCATCCGCCTCGTACCCGCGCCCGCAACTCTCGCACTTGCCAGTCCTCGACCCCGGGTAGAACTCCACGCGGTTCCCGCAATAACACACCCATCCGGCCTGTCGGGCCGGGTTTCCTATGACCAGGGCGAAGTCAGGAACGTCCTTTGTGACAACGGCGCCTGCCCCTACAAAGGCGTAACGGCCAATGGTGTGGCCGCAGAGAATAGTCGCATTCGCCCCGATCGAAGCCCCACGCTTGACCAGAGTCTGTTGGTATTCATGTCGCCGCACGATATGACTGCGCGGGTTCACGACATTAGTGAAGACCATCGAAGGGCCCAGGAAGACATCATCTTCACAAATGACACCGGTATAAATGGAGACGTTGTTCTGGACTTTAACGTTCTCTCCTAATACACAACCTGGTGATACCACCACGTTCTGGCCGATATTGCAATTCTTCCCGATCACACAATCTTTCATGACATGAGAGTAGTGCCAGATCTTGACCCCTTCCCCGATTTTGCAGGGTTGGTCGATTGTGCTGGTCGGATGGACGAAATAGGGAAGAGCTTGGGCCTCACCTTCCGCCTTCTCAAAATGGATCACTTCTCCCTCTCGTTCCAAGGACTGCTGGCAGGCGCTGAGAATCCGAAGAACCTTTAGGCCTTCTTCTCCATCTGTATCCGGCCTCTGTCGGCTCTCCAGGCATTTCAAAAAATGAAGGCATTCTTCCTTCAGGGGTTCCTTCAATTCGCACTCAACCGGGATGCCCTGGGCTTTTTCAGGAACTGGAAGATTGTCGATCCAATTTATCCGATGGGGGTAAAGGACCAGTTTGTTGGCCTGTACCACATCATCGAAAACCGCCATTTGACGGTCACCCACAACAACCAGTTTTTGCTCTTTGAATGGATGAAGCCAGCTCACAAATATATGGGCATGCCGGCCACTCTTGAACTGGAAGTTGCTGACCGTCACATCAGCCATCGACTTGTGGAGGTAGTTCCCCCCTTGAGATGCCACAGTAGATGGCAGTTCATTCAGCATCGCCAGCATGACGGAGATGTCATGAGGGGCAAAGCTCCAAAGGATGTTCTCTGCAGTCCGGATGCGGCCGAAACTAAGACGGTTGGAGTAGAAATAATTGACTTTGCCCAATTCACCATTATGGATGAGTGTTTTGAGTTTTCTGATGGCAGGGTGGTATCGAAGAATATGCCCAACCATCAGGATCTTACTGTGCTTTCTTGCCAGTTCGACAAGCTCCTCGCCTTCTCGAACTGTCAGGGCCAGTGGCTTTTCGATGAACACATCCTTCCCGGATAAGATGCATTCTTTCCCCAACCGGTAATGTGTTTCCGCGGGAGTCGTGATAACCAGACCGGTGATTTCCGGATCGCCGGTAAGGTCGTTGAGCGCCGTCGTGACTTTGAGACCGGGAAAATCCTGCTGAAGCTTCAATGCATTTAGCTTATCCGTCTCACAGATCCCGAAAAGAGCGCCAAGTTCCTGCCAGACGCGAAGATGATTTCTGCCCCAGGCTCCCACGCCAACCAATCCGATCTTCATCGCTCACCAGCCTCGGTCATAACTTGTGGAAATTCCGAAGTCATTTCATCTATTCGACAGGCTTCCCTAGCCCGGGGCAACCGCTTCACGCATGAACGGTCAATATGAACGGTCAAAAGGTTTGTCAGCGTTCATCAGCGGCCCTCTGCATCCAAGGTGTGCGATCAAAAGTGGCGGACATGTAAGACGGGAGACGTCCTGAAAGGACGACAGAAATTAGCCAGGGGTTGAGCGGCGACGCCGTTCGCCGCGACACCCCTGGGAACAGGTTCTAATGGGGTTGCACCCTGGAAGGGTGCCAGACTCTTCTGTTACTCTTCCAGGGTGTCCACCACTCTTAATCGTACTCGTATCCAAGCGCTTTCTCCGGGTCTCTGTGCCTCTATGGTAGGCTTTGCCGCCTTACCGTTTTCGGGTTTTTGGCGGGCTTAACCCTTTCTCGTGTCTTTCGTGTTACCGCCGCTACACCATCTCGTCGCGCAATTGGTCACCGTCCATCGTGGTCCTGAGGATTGAAGCCCGCCCGGAAGCGGGGCCTTCGACCCGGTACGCACCCTTGGCTCCCGTCAGGATTGAAGCGTCCCGATCCCGCCACCAGCGGGCCACCTCTCGTGGCACGGCGTGCCAAAGGCTGGTTTTGTTTTTGATGTAAGCGAGGAATTGTTCATAGAGAGAGAACTTCTCACGTGTGAGCAGGTAATCGGGATGTACATCGATAAGGACCATCCCTCCCTGTTTCTCAATCCAATCTGTTTTCTTCTTCCAAATCGAAATGTTCCGATGTCCCAGGATCTCAAAAAGGGTGTGATCTTGAGGAAGGGTAATGGGCAGTTCAACCAGGTTTTTGATGAAGAATGGCCAGATGTTGCAGCAGCCTCCGGGTTGTGGCTCATAAGGGTCAGTATCATGGAACGAACAATCGTATTCGAATCCCAACTCCGGCATCCAGTCAACGTTTCGAAGTGTCGAAGGCGACCGGAATCCTGAAGCCTTCCAGGTGCGGGCATAGTGCTGAATCCTGTGGAGGCGGCTTTCAAATATTGCCCGCGATTCGAACTCCCTGCCATCATGCTTGAGGCCGTGAACGCCGATTTCAAATCCTTGGGAGACCAGCTTGTCGACGATTTTCCAGTCAATTGAGTAGAGTTCCGGGACAAGATTCCAGGAAGAAACAAACCCGTATTCCCTTTCCAGTGCGGCAACGGCCGGAATGTTTTTTAGACCCTTGATGCCCTCAACATCGTGCGTAATGACAAAGGCGAATCGCTTCTTTTCAGGCCAGAAAGAGATCCTGTGAAGAGGGGGATCGCTCCTCTTGCGAAGAACTTCTTGGAGACAGCCCTGCAGGATTTGAATCACCTTGGACTCTATAGGCCAGGCGGGAAATTGAATGTGGGCCGATTGAATCCGTGCATACCTTCTGCGGACAAAGAGCTGGAGTGGGCGCGGAATATATGGCCTCGTCCGGTAATAAGCCTTCAGCATGTGTCCGTTAGAGTTGTGGATATAACGCTCATAGAGGTAATACTCCACCTCTTGTTCCACGGAGGCAGGAACATTTGCCCCTGCCTCCAGTTTAAGCAGCCTTGCGGCTGCAGAAGCAGAATATGTTGTTGACGGCAATCGATGGTTCAAGTTGGTTGACCGGCCAATCTTTCCCAATGTCAGGAACGGGGACCCCGCGATCCTGCTTTATCCCGCAGAGGCCGGATTCCCCGGAGGAAATCATCGTAACTGTTTCCCCAAATCAGCGGCACTGTTACCTCGCCTAAGGGTCCGGCGGCTGGAGGTCCCCACAGTGTGCGAGCAGGCACATTCCCCTTCACCACTGTGCCGCCTATGATCACAGAACCCTCTCCGATTCGAGTGTTGGGCATAACCACACAATGCGGTCCCACATAGACATTTTTCTCCAGCAGCACGTCCCCAAAAGCTCCTTCTTGCCTCCTGGCTCCCCAGTAAGTATGGGAGAT
>JBGOTQ010000239.1:0-11938 GCA_041476565.1 Terriglobia bacterium
ATAAGCGATAAGATTACGAAGGACTAGGAGTGCGATTCGCAGACAGAAATTCAATAGCTCCGGGTGTCGCACATACGGCGCTGTTTGCCATGGGTGCGGCGACGGATCGCAGACATCGCCGAAGACGGGATGTCTGCGCCACCCACTGGATACAGAAATGGTCTTGCGGAATCGCATTACTCGCTAAGGGAACAAAGAAACGGCGACAGCCGGGGCCGCAAAAATGATGGATGGGAGGAAGGTTAAATCAACAATGAGGCCAAAGTCGTTTCTTCAATCTGCGCAGCAGCAACCCCATCTATGGCCACCAGACAGCCGGAACAACTTCGAAAGGAGTCACAACCAAAATTGGAGTCTCGATACGAGAAAGCCCGGAAAGAAAATGCCACTAAAACGAGTACAGTCTACCCCCCCCCCCAGTAAGGAAAGTCAAGCACAAAATGGATTCAGCTGATTCCGACGTTTCAAAGAACCGCCCTACAGCAAAACCTGAAATCGCCACCGAAGACTGGCACATTATATTCAGTTGAGAAGCTGCCAAAATAAAGCATCTCTACCGCAAACTTCCGAAAATTGTGCATTGGTGTTAGGTCTAGACAAGAAATTTTACGTTAGTATGACACTTGGCATTCTTGACTCGGGTAAAAAGAGAGTGTCGCCCAGGATGGAAGGTAGAGAATTTCCTGATGTCAGCCGGGGAGCGCAGCGACCTTGCCAATCGCGTTGGCCCTCCTCCTTTTGTGGTTCCCTTTCCCGGTTCGGAGTCTATGAGCGGAGTTCTTTGGGGAGCGCTTATTTGTGCGCTCCCTTGTTTTCTTCCCGAGTCGATCGACTTCTCCACAATCCTTGCTCTGATATTCGATCCTGCCCCCGAAACGAATCCTGTGAACCCCGTCATGCTTGGCTAATCGAGGCGTTTTAATCCCAGACGATGTGCGCATTCAACCGCCTGTTGGTATTCACGACGGCTGAGGGGGCGGTCCAGCGGTGGGTAGTTATCGGCTCGGTAACACGGTCGGTATTGATCCATGAGATTGATGTACGTTCTCGATGAAACTTCGTTTGCAATAAAGCTCAGGACCTGGCTGACATTGGAAATTTCTCCCGGAAGAATGAGGTGCCGGATAAGGAGCCCTCTGAGAGCGAGCCCGTCCGGGCTGAGGGCCAATTCTCCTACTTGCCGATGCATTTCCTCAACAGCTCTCTGGTTGACCTGCGCATAATCCTGCACCCTTGAATAGCGGCGAGCAGCCTCTGAACTGCCGTACTTCATGTCAGGCATGTAGATATCGATAACTCCATCAAGCAATCTCAAGGTCTCGAGGCTATCATACCCACCTGTGTTGTAGACTAGGGGTAATCTCAACCCGCTCAGGGCTGCAATTTCAACAGCTTCAAGGATGGGCGCCACGACGTGACTTGGAGATACCAAGTTGATATTGTGGCAACCTTGCCGCTCGAGGTGGAGCATTATGGAAGCCAGCTCTGCAGCAGTTAATTCTCGGCCAATTCCCTTGTGGCTGATCTCCCAGTTCTGACAGAAGACGCAGCGTAGATTGCACCGGCTGAAGAAGATAGTTCCCGAACCATTCCATCCGCTCAAGGGTTTCTCTTCGCCGTAATGAGCTCCATAGCTGGAAACTAAAGCCAAAGCTCCAGTCTGGCAGACTGTTCCCGCAATAGATTCGAATCGATTGACGTGGCAATGATTGGGACACAAGTCGCAGTGTTCCAGATGTTGCTTAGCTTCGGCTGCACGTTCTTTTAGCTCGCCCGTTCGCGAAAGTGCAAGATAGGCCGGTTCGAAATCTACATGGATTGAGTTCCCGCAGGATTGCTTCATCAATCAATTCGCAACACGATTCTCCCGAATTGCTCCGCTCTTTCCATACGCTGGTGAGCAGCTGCAGCTTCTTCAAGCGGAAATATCCGGTCGAGGATAGGATGGGTACTCGTTTGCTCGAACAGCCGGAGGACCTGCCTGAACTCTTCGGGCGTCCCCATTGTGGATCCCAGAATGTCGAGCTGCTTCCAAAAGATCCGGCGCACTTGAAGCTGAGGAGTCGGCCCGGTAGTGGAACCATAAGTAACAATGCGACCGCCCGGCTTTACCACATCGATGATCTGGTCGAACGTGCTTCCACCGACACTATCAATGACCACGTCGGGTCCCGATCCACCTGTCATTTGTAGGATTTTTCCTGCCCAATCCGGACTGTGGTAGTTGGCCCCACCGGCGGCCCCAATCTGCAGGGCTTTTTCCAGTTTCATGTCGCTTCCCGAAGTAACGTAAGCAGTAGCTCCCAGGGCAATGGCGATCTGCAATGCGAACAGCGAAACGCCTCCGCCGATTCCCGTGATCAACACAGTTTCCTCTTTTTGGAGCCGGGCCCGGGACACCAAAGCCCGGTAAGCTGTCAAGGCAGCAAGGGGAAAAGCGGCAGCCTCCTCATAGGAATATTCGGGGGGGACTGGGTACACGTTGTCGACAGGAATCCGGATCCTTTCTGCATAGGTTCCCCAGTCGGGCATACCGAGAATGCGGAATTCGTGCCCAAATACCCGGGAGTCCGGACCCCAATTCAGAGCGGGATAGATCAAGACTCGCTTCCCGAGGAGTGACGCATCGCAGCCGTCGCCCAGCTCAGATACCTCGCCAGCTCCATCAGAACCGAGAATGGCTGGCAGTCTGATCCCTGCATATAAACCCCGGCGAATCCAGACGTCACGATGATTGAGAGCGGCTGCCCGAAGGCGAACCACTAGCTCCTGCGGACCAGGGACTGGAACCGCGACCTCCTCTAACCGCAGGTTCCCAGGGTCTCCCGTTTCATGCAACACAATGGCTTTCATTCTTTTGGCACTCCCAATCCAGGAATTTAAGCAAATCCTTACGGATCGAGGAAAAGACAAATGCAATTACAGTGGCATCATCGAGGTAACCGATTCCAGGAATGAAATCAGGTATGAGATCCAGCGGGTTGAGAAAGTAAATGACTGCCGCAAGGGCCATGAGGATGGTTTTACCTGGCAGTTTTTTGTACTCTCCCCGGCTCCAGGCAAGCACCATGCGGACCAGGGCCATCAGTTCAGACCACACTTTTGCCATCTGCTCCCTATGCTGATAGGCCTTATTAAGGGCATCCTGGATCAGGTGCTGTGCTTTTTTCTTGTCTTTCAGGTAGGCCTGGGCTTCTACTTTGGCCAGCCGGAATCCCCTCGGTTGATTTGTCACGGCGCTCACCCCCGAACTCACTCATTCATGATATAACGCAAATCCCGGATTCTGCTCAGAAAAATCAGGGGAAAGAATCCACTTGCTTTTTACACAGACTCGCGACACGATTAGGCCCAATTTGCCTCGTTTGGAGCTGTTTGTAGCTCTGCAGTCCATCCTGGAAACAAGATTTCATGAACTTCATTCATTTTAATCTTCGGAAAGGAGTAAAGAAGATGAGGTCTTTTCTCCATGGGCGTCATTTCCCGCTGATCAGCCTGTCGTGTCTCCTCGCATTTTCTCTGGCGTGTAGCGAAAAGCCTAAAGTGAACAAAGACTCGCCGGAACTCCGTTACGCTGACGCGAAGAAGGCGCTGGCTGATGTCAAATTCGAAAAGGCAATAAGCCTGACCGGTGAGATTCTGTCCAAGTATTCCGGGTCTGAATATGCCGATCGAGCCAGAATCCTCCGGATCATTTTAATGGCGGGTTTGAGTGAAGGCTATGGGAGCATGGCTGACGCTTATTTGGCCGGATATGAAAAATCCATTAAGAACGCGGGCCAATTCCGATCCTCGGCATTTGACTATTATCGAAAACAGAAGAGTGTAGCGCTGGGGTTCTACGAGGCAAGCGATTACTTCTTGAAGAACTACTCTGAAACGACACCTTATATCTTGGATTGTGACTATCCCTCCAAGGATGTGACGATCAACCGCGGAATAGATGACATCCGGGCAGGAAAGCTGATTACGCCCGAGCTCCTTAAAGTAACCGACGAAACTGAACTTCAAAACAAAGTGATCCTTACCTTGTGCAGTTTTGTGGGTGCGGGTGAGGACCGGGCCAAGGCCCGGAAGCAGTTGGAGGGCGGCCCCAAAAACCTGGAGCATTCCGAATTCATGGTGACTCTAGGGCGCACCCTCCTGGATAATTATAAGCTCTTCGGCCGCCAGGCCTTGAATGATCCGACCAATTTCAAACAGTTCGTCCAGAAAGCCAAGGAATCTTCCGAGCTAGCGCAGAAAATGCTTAAGGAAAAGCCCAACAAGGAGACGAAAGAACGGGCAGACCGGCTAAAGTTAGAGGTTGATGCGATCGAGAAGAAGTCATCAAAGTAGAGCCGACTGGTGCCCTAGAAGCAACTAGAAAATCCGGGCGGACCACGATCTAAAGGACCGGTGCTGAAAGACGAGTAAATTGGCAGGCATCTGGCCGTGGCAACCCAGGCAGAAATGGGTCATCAGAAGTTTGAGAGCCCTTGTCCCCCCTCCAGCACGAGGCTCAGCGGTGCAAACGCAGAGTCCTGGGATATGGCTAGCCTGAGTTGGGGGATGTGGCCGTCTTCCTTTTTGTGAGACGAAACAAAGCCGATGACGTAGCTGCTGCGAAGTCTCTGCAGGGATGCTTGAACCTCCTGGGCCAATTGAGGTCCAAAGTGGAGGGCATTGCCGCCAGAAACTCTTGCCAATTGCCTGAAGATCCCACTTCCTCCTTTGATGGCAGGAAGCTTTCCGACACTAATGCCTAGCAGAGTTGCCTGAGAGTCTTTCAACGCCTTGAGTGCGCGTTCCCGTTGGCCACGGTTTCCTTGTCCATCAGAGAGCAGGATAATCGCGCGACGTTTCTCAGGGCCGACCAACACGAGTTTTCTGGAAGCCAAATAAACTGAATCGTAAATGTTGGTGGCCCCTGAAAACTCCCAGAATGTCGATTCCAGAAGCAATGGCAGATATCTTTGATTCCTGGAAAATTCATCAATTAGCAGGGGATAATTGGAAAAAGCCACGACTGCAGCTTCATCCTGGGTATGAAGCAGGTTATTAATATAGCCCGAAGCTGTTTTCATCTCGCTGAAAAGAGTTTTGGTGCTGTTGCTCAGATCCAGAAGGATGACGACCGATAAGGGGACCGATTCGGAGTCAAAGTGGTCAATTGGTCTAGGAACCCCGTCCTCGGACACAAGGAAGTCCTCTTTCCTCAGGTTGTCCACGTAATGTTGATCCCTGTCGCGCACGCTGAAGTTCAATGTCACAAATTCCACGTCAACCTTCAGCGGTACGTCAAGGAACACCGATTCCCTGGTGCTCTGACACTTGGCCGGACAAGGGAAGACCAAGAATATAATGAGACAAATCAGCGCAGCATTGGAAGGGTGACCCCTTTTGAATCTCGAGCGCACCATACCCGATTGCACACTCTCTCCCCTAACACCGCGGAATCCGAGGGGACAATTTGATCTTAAGAGAAATCCCTGAGGAAGGCAAGTTGCCGGAGTCGGTGCAGGTGCAACAGTTGGGTAATGTGCTAAGATAGGCAGCCTATTCTCAGCGGGAGCAATGTCAAGATGAAGCACAATATCACGCTGATTCCCGGAGACGGGATCGGGCCCGAGATTACTGACGCAACAATCCAAGTGATCCAGGCGACAGGGATTGAAGTCGAGTGGGAAGTATTGCAGGCCGGTGCCGAAGCTTTCAAGAAATATGGCAAGTATCTCCCAGAGGAACTGCTTGAATCGCTTCAGCGGAACCGCGTGGGGCTCAAGGGTCCCATCACCACCCCTATCGGGCAGGGGTTTGCGAGTGTCAATGTGACATTGCGTAAAACTCTGAACCTCTATGCCAATTTCCGCCCTATCAAGAATATGCCCGGCGTGAAAACCCGTTTTGAAAATGTGGATATAATTGTGGTGCGCGAGAACACCGAAGATCTTTATTCAGGATTAGAACACACTGTGGTTCCGGGGGTCGTGGAAAGCCTGAAGATCATTACTGCGGAGGCTTCTACGCGTATTGCCCGCTTTGCATTCAAGTATGCCCGTCGGCACGGCCGGAAGAAAATTTCCGCGATCCACAAGGCCAATATCATGAAACTCAGCGACGGGCTTTTCCTTGACTGTGTACGCGACGTTGCCAAGCTCTACCCGGAAATCCAGTATGAGGAACTCATAGTCGATAACACGTGCATGCAGATGGTACTGGACCCGCTGCAATTTGATGTGATGCTATTGGAGAACCTTTATGGGGACATCGTCAGTGATTTAGGTGCGGGCCTTGTTGGGGGATTGGGACTCGTCCCGGGAGCCAATCTTGGTGACGATTGTGCTATTTTCGAGGCTGTCCATGGGAGCGCGCCTGGCATTGCCGGGAAAAACATCGCTAATCCGACCGCTATGCTCCTGTCTGCTGTTCTGATGTTTCAACACCTGGGGGAAACAGAAAAAGCCAACCGGATCGTGCGGGCTATCTTAGCTGTTTATAGCGAAGGCAAAGTATTAACTTCGGACGTGGGAGGAACCGCTACTACGATCCAATTTGCGGATGCGGTTGTCCATCATCTTGTGAATTGAGGACAACCTGATAACCATCTGAGCTCGGACTACACACGCTCGCATCCCCCGTCATTCTTTTTTTGGGCTCTCGTTCTTTCCTTGTTCATTTTCCTCCTCGCCGGTTTGACCGCTTAGCCCTTTTTTAAATGATGTGATTCCCTCACCAATCGACTTCCCCAGAGATGGGAGCTTGCTGGGTCCGAAGACTAGCAGTGCAATCACCAGGATGACAAGCAGTTCAGGGACACCAATCTGTCCAAACATAAGTCACCTCTCCAAATCAGCTTTCATTATAGACACCTTCGCTAGCTTTCAGGAAACAAAATGTTCTTGTGGTCTGGGTATCGACACGGGGGGTTTGAGGAAATGCAAAAAAAAGGCCAGCCTCGCCCCTGTTGGGGTTTAGCTGGCATATTCGAAAATCCTTACTGCAATCAGGTGCGCGAACCGAGAGGTTACTTCGTCTCCGCAGCGGGCTTCTCTGTCTTCTTCTTGGTGTCAGTCTTGGTCTTGTGGGTCTTCGTCTTAGTAGACTTCTTGGTCGTGTCCTTCGGCGCATCCTGAGCAAACGTAGCCATGCTCAGTGAAAGGCCAATCATCGCGGCAAACAGAATCGAAAGCAGCTTCTTCATTTAAGAATCCTCCTTTTTGAGTTAGGGATATGCCCGAGTTGTTAGGACGGGCAAATCCTTATTGTTAGTTGACAAATCACACATATTAGTGAGCAGGTCATATTCCAAACGCAAAGACTTGTACTCTTATCTTATAAGTTAAGTATTTTAAATACTTTAAATGAACCACGAAGAACCCGCAATCCGACGCTCGGACCTAGCAATTGAGACACTCCGGGGCCCGGGGCCGGATTTATGAATTAAAGATATTATTATCAATCAGATGGACAAGTGTGGCATTTTGTCAAGTGTGGCAAATTGTCAAGCTTAATCTTCCTTCAAGGGAATCCCATAACGTTCCGCCATTCTGTAAAGAGTTCTCCGATTGATTCCGAGGATTTCAGAGGCCTGCGTCTTGTTGTGTTTGGTGGTCTCTAGCACATGCATCAAATAACGCCTTCCCAGTTCATCCAAGGTTGGCATTGCTTCAAATAACTTCCGGACCTGATACTTTTCCTTTTCCCGAATCTTCGAGGGGAGGTCGTCTAAGGTCACAATACCGCCACGTGAGAATTGACAAAGGCGTTCAATAGCATGTTCCAGCTCCCGGACGTTTCCAGGCCAGGAATAATTCATCAGCGCGTCCAGCACTGCCTGGGAAATGGCTGGACGCGTGTCGTCGTCGGGGCAAAATCGTTTCAGGAAGTGCGAAATCAGAGCAGGAATATCTTCGCGCCTCTCTCTCAAGGCAGGAACATTGATTGTAATTACGCTCAGGCGGTAGAGCAGGTCCTCCCGGAACTTGCCTTCCTTGACCAGGTCTTCCAGATTTCGATTAGTAGCCGCAATCAACCGGACATCGACCCGGACATTTTTCACCCCCCCCACCCTTTTGATCTCCTGTTCTTGAAGCACTCGCAGCAACTTGACCTGCATAGCGGGAGTGGTCTCACCGATCTCGTCCAGAAACAGACTTCCTCCGTTAGCCTCTTCAAACAGCCCGATCTTGTCTGTATTGGCCCCTGTAAAGGCACCCTTTTCGTAGCCGAACAACTCGCTTTCAAGCAGCGTTTCTGCCAACGCTCCGCAGTTCACGGCCAGAAAAGCCTTGGTTTTCCGCGGACTGTTGAAATGGATCTGTTTAGCAACCAGTTCTTTGCCGGTTCCACTTTCACCGTAGATCAACACAGTCGACTTGGATCTGGCCACACTGGCTATCGACTTGTAAACATCCAGCATCGTGGGACTGCTCCCCACCAGACTCGTGGAGGGCTGAATTCCCAGCAGTTGGCTTCGCAGACGCTGGTTTTCTGACAGCAGCTGCTTCTTTTCCAGGGCCCGCTTTACCACTGCCTTTACCTGGTTGATATTAAAGGGCTTGCTGACATAGTCGAAAGCCCCTTCCCGGACTGCCTCAATGGCAGTTTCCAGCGTCCCGAAACCACTGATTAAAATTACTTCCGCCCCTGGCATGAGATGCTTGAAATTCTTCAATACGTCGAGTCCCGTGAGCCGGTTCTGCAGATTGATGTCACTAATGACAAGATCGAAGGATTGCTCCTTTGCCAGGTCGATGGCGCTCTGAGGATCCTGGGTGGAGCGGACGCGTACTCTGAACTCCTCCAGGATTTCAGCAATGAAATCACAAGTCAGCTTGTCGTCATCCACAATTAAAATATTCTGCATAAAGGCAAAATTATCCCGCTGTCAGCGGCGCAGTCGAAAGGATCGATCACAAACCGAGCCAGGAATGCAAGCAATGGATCAAGATTCAGAAACCATGGCTCCTTCCAGACTTGCTGATTCACTCTCCAACAATGTCGGGGCAGAGGAAAGCAGGATTCGGAACGTTGTGCCCTCATTCATTGTACTGATCACTTCAATTTCCCCCCCGTGCTCCTTGACGATAGCCTTGCAAATAGACAGGCCTAGTCCCGTTCCCCGGCCAATATCCTTTGTGGTGAACATGGGCTGAAAAAGCTTGGTCAAGTTCTCTGCTTCAATACCGGTTCCGTTGTCAGTCACCTGAATGATCACCCGCTCATCTCCGCCCAGGGAAGTTTCCAGAACCAGTTTTCCCCCCTGGGGCATGGCATCCATACTGTTGTTGATGAGATTGAGCAAGACTTGCTCCAACTGTTTCCGATCTGCCAGAACTTGAGCTAAATTCTCGTCCAGGTGCTCAATACACTCGATCTTGCGGCTCCCCAACGTAGGCCGGATCAAGGCACTTACATCCCTGATTAACTGGTTCAGGTCGACGGGAGCCAGATCCAGCTTGGGTCGCCGGGTGGCGTCCAAGAGGCGGCGAACAATCTCACTGAGCCGGTTAATCTGCGATTGGATGAGATTCAGCTTTCGGAGAAAAACATCGTTGTCGCTGAACGATTCCATGAGCAGTTGGACATGTCCTGAAATCAGGTTCAATGGGGTCCCAACTTCATGGGCAAATGTTGCCGTTAGCTGGCCGGCCACAGCCAGACGCTCCAGGTGAAACAATTCCAATTGCATCTTGAACAACTTTTCGTTCAGGTCTCGCAGTTCCCGATTGCGTTTGGTGAGCTCCGCGGTAGCTTGTTCCACCTGGGATTTGAGTTCGACGTTGAAGTTGTTGATTTTCTCAATCAACTCGATGCGTTCGGCTGTGGCTTCCCGAATTTGTTTCAACATCCGGTTGTAACTGGCTGAAATCAACCCCAACTCATCGCCGGATTTCAACCTCACCTCGGCGTTGAGATCTCCGGCTTCGGCTTTCGCCATGGCAGCTTGAATCGTCTTGACGGGCTTATGAATGATAAAGCGGAAGAGGACATTCAGCAGCAAAATCAACAGCAGGATTGAAGCTAGAGCAAACTTAAAGACCACGCTCCGGTTTCTGCCCGTGATGGTTTCCGCCTGCTTGATTGATGTGAGAACCCGGACGCAGCCAAGGAGTTTGGGCGGCGCTACTTTTGGTTTCTTGCTGATATGGAAGATGGGGGCGGCGATACTCCAGAAACGCTCCTCTTCGTCGTCAATCTGAGTAGATACAGTCTTCCCGCTGTGCAAGCACGCCAGAATCTCGTCCGAAACCGGGACATCGCCGCTACGCGAAGTCGTCGCGGCCAATTCGGGCTGACTTTCCATGACTTTGAAAACCGATATCTCGGTCAGACTGTGATTGATCTCCAACGCCTCACCCAAGGTCTCTTTCAATTCATCCAAGGGGGGGAGCTGGGGACGATCCGCCAGTTCACGGCTAATCTGCTCAGCCGCAAACCGGGAACTCTCTTTCAAATCAGAGATAATGATTTCGGCCGAAATCTTGTTTATCAGATAGGCAACAGCAAAAATCACCACAATTACCACTAGTGACAGCAGTAGAGTAACTTTGGCCGGAAGTGAAAGGTTTTTCAACATAATCCACCCTCAAGAAAACATGCCTTGCCGGGGTTCCTCCTGCGCGTCAGCAGCTCCTCGAATTGAACCCTGTAAACTGCGCAATATCCAGGGTCTCTGACCTCTAGATTTTACTTCGTCTTTTCTTTTACTGCCTCAAGGGTCTCGCCCAATTTGCGGATTTCTTCGCCATACCCAGCCCAATCTCCTTGGCGGAGTCTGGATTGGGCATTCTGGTAGCGCTTGCGCGCCTCATCCAGCAAAGCGTTCAGCGACGCGTCCAATGAAGCCCCCCTGCCCGCGACCTGGGGCTTGCTCTCCTCACCGGGGG
The DNA here is from genome assembly GCA_041476565.1 of Terriglobia bacterium. Lineage (GTDB taxonomy): Bacteria > Acidobacteriota > Terriglobia > Versatilivoradales > Versatilivoraceae > DATKMG01. The sequence goes on from JBGOTQ010000239.1 coordinate 10,872, forward strand.
CAGGCCTGCCGAATATGCGGAAGAGGCAGAGATCCAGGTTTTCCTCCATGACGATTGTGCTCCCATAGGCCAGAATAATCCTCTTCAATTCAGGCAGGCTTCCGGCTTGCTCAGCCGCCAGGTAAAGCGGCTGTATGTAAAGGATCGATTCCTCAACCGGGATGACCAGCAGGCTGCCGTTGATCACCTGGGACCCCTTTTGGTTCCACAAGGTCAGCTGCTGAGAGATTTGGGTATCTTGGTTGATCCGGCTGACGATTTGAGTCGGTCCGTAGATTAGCCGTTGCTTGGGGAAATTGTAGACAATGAGTTTTCCATAATTGGGCTCATCGCACCGAGCGGCCATCCAGGCAATCATATTTTCACGCCGGGCTGGAGTGAACGGCGTCATCAGGATGAATTCTTCCTGAGCATCCTTAGTGTTGAGCTTCATGATCGTGTAATACGGCTCGACCACGCTTTCGCCATCGACCGTGGACAAAGCCGGCATGCGCCAGAGATCCTCTTTGTTGTAAAAGACCTGAGGGTCGGTCATGTGGTAGGTTGCATAGATTCCAGCTTGGATCGTTAACAGGTCTTCCGGGTAGCGCAGGTGCTGCCTCAAATCCTTGGGCATGGTCTCGATGGGTTGAAAGACCCCGGGAAAGATTCCAGCATAGACTTGAATAATTGGATCACGCGGATCACTGACATAAAAACGGACGGTCCCGTTGTAGGCGTCGATCGTGACCTTTACTGAATTGCGGATATAATTCCCGACCTCCGGAGTCGGCAGGGAATAAGGAAAGTTTTCCCCGGTCGTGTAACCATCCATCATCCAGTAAAGCTGGCCATTGTCAGAAATGACCATGTAAGGGTCGCGATCGTATCGCAGAACTGGCAGGAGCTTGCGGACCCTTTGTGAAATGGCGCGGTCGAACATGAGCCGGCTTCCCTCATGGATATCTCCCGACAGAATGATCTTCAACTCCTTAAATCGGAGTCCGAAAAGGATCTTGCGGAAAATGCTCTTGACCGGAATGCCCCCGCTCCCCTGGTACTCGGTGTAAACATTTTCATCTCCCGAG
>JBGOTQ010000240.1:0-11837 GCA_041476565.1 Terriglobia bacterium
GATTACAATCTGATCAAAGAAACTCAATTCTATCTTCTAGTGGGGGTGTTTATGACTCTAGAAAGGTACATTCGCTTAATTGCAGGAACGTTCGTCATGGTCAGCCTGGCCCTGGGCCATTGGGTGAACTCTTATTGGTATCTGTTCACGGCGTTCGTTGGAGTTAATCTGTTTCAGTCGGCGCTGACAAACTGGTGTTTGATGGAGACATTCTTGAAGAAGCTGGGTATCAAGTCAGGGCAATTTTAAGAAAGGAATCTGCACATAGCGACACAACTCAAGGCATCGATTCATCCTCTCTCACCCGACGTAACGATTTCCCCCTCTCCCGCGATCAACGGGGAGGAGGGCGGGTTGAGGGGGTGAGCAATGCTGAGAATAGGAAGTTATTAATGTCGCTCTGTCTAACCTAAATCATGATTGATGCAAAATTACGCTAACGACAGTGGAAGGAGAAAACCGTCAATTCGTTGTCCAGTCCGGGAGCGGTCATGCCGTCGTAATCGACGATAAGCTGGGAAACACCGGCCCTAAACCTCTCAAAGTTTTTCTTTGTAATCCTCCACCCTTCATGGTTTATTGTCCTTTCTAAAGAGAGACACTCAGTCGAGACTGAGGCTTGGAAAGGACTGGACCTTAATGAAGACGATTGTAATGAAATTTGGCGGGAGCTCCATTGCGGACGCCAGCTCTATCGATCGAGTTACCCGGATCATTCGAGCTCATCTCGACCGACGGCCGGCAATTGTCGTTTCAGCCATGGGCAAGACGACACGGAAATTGTTGCAGGCTGCGCAACTAGCTTCCGAAAACCGGACTAAGGAAACTTTGAGGCTAATTGCTGAACTGGAGGACTACCACCTCACTCAAGCCAGGTCAGCTATTCCCGGTTTCCAGGACCTCCTGGTTCACAGCACCGTGCAGGGATACTTTGAGGAAATGCGGGACCTGGTTCGCGGCATTGCGATTCTGCGCGAGTTCTCCCCCAGAAGCCAGGATGCCATGGCTGCCTATGGCGAACTGATCTCCTCAGCAATTCTTGCCGCTGCCTTAAAGGTGAGAGATATTGAAGCCGTCCTGCTGGATTCACGGAGTCTGCTTGTTACGGATGATAACTTTACTCGAGCAGCGCCCATTGCAGGTGTCACAGAAGAAAAAGTTCGCGCCGCAGTACTCCCGGAATTAGCCTCCGGACGTGTTCCGGTTCTCCAGGGCTTCATTGGCTCGACCCGTGATGGAGCCACGACCACCCTGGGGTTTGAAGGTTCCGATTACAGCGCTGCAATCTTCGGTGCGGCGCTAGGTGCCGAAGATATCCAGATCTGGAAGGATGTTAATGGCCTGATGACAGCGGATCCCGTGATGGTTCCGGAAGCTAGGACTGTCAAGTCAGCTTCCTTCGAAGAAATGGCTGAATTGGCCTATTTTGGCGCCAAACTGCTTCATCCAAGCACCATCTGGCCAGCCGCCCGAAAGGGAATCCCCGTTCATATCTACAACTCCCTGCAGCCTGAAGCGGCAGGGACTGTGATTTGCGGCGAGGGCACCTCTGAGGCCCACCAGGTGAAATCGGTGGCCTACAAACGTGGCTTGTTACTCGTGGATCTCACATCAAACCGTTCCCAGTCGGCATCGGAGTTTCTCAAGTCGGTATTCGACGTGATAGACAGACACCAGGTCTCTCCAGATCTTGCCGTTGTTTCCAATGTCTCTGTGGCTCTGGCATTTGGGAATGACAAGAGGGTCGGTTTGCTCGCTGAGGAGTTGGGGCGTTTAGGGGACGTCAGGGTGCGTGATGAGAGAGCTTCTATTTGCCTGGTCGGGCAGGGCATCAGAGAAAGGCCGGGAACCTCATCGACGTTGCTGTCCAACGTATCTGATATTACCCTTGACCTGATTGCCGAGGGAGCCTCTCCCAACAGTATCGTCCTGGTTATCCATGAGAAAGACCTGGAGAAGGCCATTCTTCGAGTGCACAAGGCATTTTTTTCATAGAACTCCACGAAGGCTTGGTTTGAGGCAGTGATAATGAACCGCATAGGTGTGCCTTGCACGCTGGACACGGGTCAAGTGTATCTTCTGGTGTCCTTTGGTCCGGAGGTCCTGCTTCGAAAAGCCGGCGAATTGCTGGATGGGGAGGAGTAACCCTTCAAGGCGTGAATCTCCAGGCCGCCATCAAATTCGAGCAGTGCCGTGTGGCGGCGCTCTGTGATCGGTCGCCATCCTTCGAGGACCTGTTCGTGAAGATCGTTTGCTGTAGCCTGCGGAAGCCCGCGCCAGTGAACCGCCAGGCTCCCCGGCTAACGCTCTCCCACATGCCGGAGGTCCCGTTCAGCAAGCCATTTGCCTGCTTCCTTTGAGGGCGATAATCTGAAATAAAAAAGGAGCGCCCCTAGTTAGTTTCTGTCGCGAAACTGCAGGATTGCAGGAAAACTCCCCTCCTCGGCTGAGGAGGGGATGTGGCGCGCAGCGCCGCGGGGGTGGTGCGAGTTGCCGCAATGCCGGTACTGGCTTGGCCTTTCCAGGATTGTTCGAACCACCCCGCTGCGGCCTGCGGCTGCCCCTCCTTATCCAAGGAGGGGAGCCTTCTTGCCGAGTTTCGCGACAGAAACCAGTTAGCGCTCCTCTCCAAATTCCTGCATTGACATTATGCAACGGGTTCGATCTCAGCAATGTGGATGGTGTTGGTGGCCACGTCCAATGTCCCGGTCACTTTCACACTCTTGCCTACGAAGGATTTGGCCTTATTCTGGTCATCCAATTGGTAGGTCGTTTTACTGTCGGTATCTTCGAGGACAAGCTTGTCTCCCGATTTCATAATCTTGCCGGTGAATGTTGCAGCCTCGGAAGACGCGCTTCCATTGTCTGCCTTGGGCTGTTCTGCAGACAACCAGCAAGTGGTTGCGGCGAAATGATCCGTTGGTTGGGCTGTCATAGAAACGCTGACAGAAAACAACACAACCCCCAGACCGAGTATGGCCAAGAAAATTGGCGAGTTGACTTTCTTAAACATGTGACCTCCTGAGAATTTATTCATTGTTGTTGCTTGGGAAGAGGGTGTGCAAATCGTTAACCAAATCCCGCCAATAAGCATCAAGCGCATAATCTACGATGGCATCGTGCCAAGGTAACGGTGATGAGTGCATTTATTTGAGACTCAGGAGAGGTTCAAGGCGTAAAATTTTCATATGAAGGTAAATTTTGCTCGGGTCATAATGAATTGAGGAGCACTCATGTGAACGCCACGTGTCGACTGGCAGTTTGAATCCGGCGGCCGTGAAGTTCTTAGAGGTGTCTAATAAGTAGAATTTCTAGAGCCGTAGCTTTGCTTTGGTTGGTGGAGGGTCGTGCGGGTGACCGCCGTCACCCGTCGCGACCCCAAAGGCCCGGACGAGTCGTGCCCTCCATTTGCGACGATTCCCTTGGACTTCTTCGGCACCCTCTATGGGGTAATCATACAGAAACGAAAGCACCGGTCGCACGTTTCAGGGTGACAAGATCAGAATGAAATCTATCCAGGAGTACCATATCCATGCCTGAGATCACTCGTAGAGAAATAATCCGTGGTTCTTTTGCCTTGATGGCAGTGAAGGCGCTGCATGCCGCTGTTAAGCCAATCCGCATCATCGATGTGGACCTGTTCGAAATCAATATCCCTGTGACCAATGTGGAGGATAGGGCAGGGATCAATCATCGATTCACGGTGGCCAAGGTTGTCACGGATGCAAGGGTGACAGGTTATTCGTTTGCAGGCCCCTCTGCGGAAAAACTGGGCGAGGTGAAACGGGTCCTCGTCGGAAAAGATCTGTTCAACGTCGAGCAGCAGTTGAAGGAAGGCCTCCACCGTTGGGGAGGCGTGGAACATGCGGTGTGGGACGCGATTGGAAAAGTCGCAGGTCAACCCGTTTTCAAACTCTTTGGAGGATCGCGGGACCGCGTGAAAGCCTATCTCACATGCGTCTGGCAGGGGAACTCAGACCAGTCGCAGGTCAGCTACGGGCAGCAGGCTGAAATGGCTGTAAGAATTCAGAAGGCCGGATTTAAGGGTATGAAGATCCGGGCGTGGAGGCCCAATCCATTGGACGATGCTGAGGCCTGCCGCGAGATCCGCTCTGCAGTGGGCAAAGACTTCAAGTTGATGTTCGACCGCACCGCAGAAATGCCGGTACCATTGGCGGGTCAGAAGGTCTGGGACTATGAGACAGGGCTCAAAGTCGCGCGCGCTCTTGAGAAGAACGGGGCTTATTGGCTGGAAGAACCCTTCGCACGCAATGATTATGAATCTCCCGCCAGGCTGGCTAAAGAGGTGGATATCCTGATCACGGGAGGAGAAGGCTATACCAGCATCGAACCTTACCTTCAGTGTCTGCTCCACCACACCTACGACATCCTTCAGCCGGACGGCAATAATGTTGGTGGTATATCTATCTGTCGCAAGGTGGCCATTCTGGCGGAATCCTTTCACGTGCCCTGTATCCTGCATGGCACCATGGCACTGATGCTGGCTGGCTGGTTGCAGGCAACTCTGGCGAATGGCGCCGAGTGGCAGGAACTGGCCCTCATTACTCCGCCTCTGTTGCCTGAAGAGCAATGGGCGCCGGGATTGAAGGTACTTAAGAGCAAGCAGATGTTCGACATAGTGGAGGGCGAGTTGCTGGCTCCCTCTCTTCCAGGTCTCGGCCTCGACGTCGACGAAGAGGCACTTGCGAAGTACCGCGTTAAAGTCTGAAGGCTAGTAATCCAAATCCGATGGGTAGCGCAGACATGTGTGGTATGCATGTCTGCGATTGGGAAATCTTCGGATTTATTGTTTCCAACACAGACGTTGTTATACGCCCATCAGAACCGGCCTTTCCGAGTAAGCCGGAAATTGTTGGTATGGAGGAACTGCTGTGGCTTGCCGGCATAGGGCCGATTAAGATCGTTGTTCAGCGTTTCAGCACCAGGGTCATGATGGACCGTGCAGGACTGGTCGTAACCGCCGCTTTCCCGTCAATCCACACTCGGAGCTCGGTGGCACGATCCCGGGAATTCATCACCACAGCAGCAATCGTCCCGTCGGGATTCAGGAAGGCCGTAGCCAGGAGATCATCCGTGTTTGAGGAACAGATGATCCGTCGCGCGCCAGGCCGGATGAACCTCGAAATATGGCCAATATAGTAGTAAGAGTTTATATAGGTGAGCGTGCCTGACCTGGTGTCTCCAATGATGGGGGCCAAGCAGAAATTCCCGACGTGGTTAGGGCCACCGCGCTCATCGAGAAGAATGTTCCAGTCGACCCAACCGCAAGCCCAGTTGTTGAGGTCGTTGATTATCGACCGGGCGTAGATTTCTCCCCACTGCCAATCCGCCAATTTCTGAGTGTCGAACCCTTCCGGTGTCCCTTCGGTGAAGAGGAGCTGCTTGTCAGGGTAAGCGTCGTGCACCCACCGCACATTGTCGAAGTGATCTCCTACATACCAGTGAAAACCCGTCCCCCAGACATATTTCGACGCCTCGGGATCATCGAAAACAACTTTTGCTCGTTGGTACATGATCCCGCGGTTGTGATCCCAGATAATGATCTTTACATTGGGAAGTCCCGAGCGTTTAAAAGTCGGCCCCAGATACTCCCGGACAAAGTCTCGTTCGTCTGCGGCAGTAAAGACACATGATTCCCATGTCTGTGTTGCCATCGGCTCATTCTGGACCGTGACGCCCCAGATCGGAATTCCCTCATCCTTGTAAGCTCGAATAAACCGGACAAAATAGTCGGCCCAGGTCTGGCGGGATTCGGGCTTGAGAGCACCGCCATGGAGCATATCGTTATTGGTTTTCATCCAGGCCGGCGGACTCCACGGAGACGCGAAAACCTTGAATCCGTTTCTGGAAACAGCCAGGGCCTGCTTGATGAGCGGGATTCTGAATTGGCGGTCGTGTTCGATGGAAAAATGCGCAAGCTTTGTGTCTCCTGCAACGGAATCATATGCATAACTGGCGCTGGAGAAATCGCAGCTGTTGATGTGGGTACGACAAAGCGAGTACCCGATGCCGGTTTCGGGATTAAAATAAGCGTTGAGGAATTCGTGACGGACTTTTTCCGGCAGCTTGGAATAGGTCTCCGCTGTGGCGTCGGTTAAAGCTCCACCAAATCCCTCGATGACCTGGAATGTCTTCGATGCATCGAGGAGGATCGTTGGGCTTGACTCGTCCGGTTGAGACAGAGACTCAAACGCCAGCGGATCATGGCGAGAGAGCCGGTCCTTGGTATCCCGAGCTGTCAGGTAAACTTCTACCCGTTTGTACGAGAGGGGAACACCAAGCTGGGCCGCTATGGCCCTTTCCTTGTCGACGTGTGTAAGAAGAATAGCGAAACCAACTGCGAAAAATGCAACTGCCGATTTTGATCCGTAGGTTCGAAGACTCATCGGTGCTTACCCTTTCTCTGGGGATGAAACAAAAATAAGGATATCAATAAAGCGCAAAGTAGCACCAGCGTGACAGTGATGGTCCAATAAGGAAGCCTGCTGCAGGAGGCTAGGAAATGCAATCGAGGTGAGGTGGGGTGACTACAGGCCGATTCGACCTTCTCGACCTATTGCCGACAGGTGCGGGTACATTTCAAAGTGCGACAGAATTAACTCATTTATTCACGGTTCCGCCGCCGCGGGGGCGCGGCGTCTCTAAATCCCTGGAGGCGGGACGCCCTCGTCCCGCTATCCGGCAACAGACCGTGGACGCATGGCGTCTCCAGTCGCACTTTGAATTACACCCGACAGGGGCCTGTAAATACTTGTCATGAATGTGGGTGGTGATAGAATGGCCGTACTGATACGGCATCGGGCTGCGAGGACCGTGTGTGGAAGGGCAAATCAAGATCACCTCACCTCGCGGCACGGGCACTACGGAGGTACCTACTTATGGCATTAAAGTCTCATCAGTCATCCCGTCGTCATTTCCTAGCCTGCGCGCTGGCCCTGCCGGCGGCCCGCTTCGATCTCAGCAGCACAGTATCCCCGGGCTCGAGTCCGGATCAAAGCAGCGCCTTGCCCGTCCGGGTTTTGGGCAAGACGGGGCTAAAAGTTACAATCCTCGGCTTCGGTTGCGCCTGGACTTCCGATGCCAGCGTGTTTACGCGAGGCCTTGACCTTGGCATCAATCATTTCGATACTGCTCCAGTCTACCAGGGCGGGAATAATGAACCGATGCTGCGAACGGGCCTTGGAAACCGCCGGAAACAGATTGTCCTCTCCACCAAAATCGAGTCAAGCACGAAGGATGAAGCGCTTCGGCAACTGGAGAATAGCCTCAAGTCTCTTGGGACCGACTACATCGACATCTGGTATCTGCACGGGGCAGACCGGCCCGAGAGAATCAACCAGGACCTGGTTGAGGCCCAGGCAACTGCAAAACGCCAGGGGAAGGTCCGGTTCATTGGCGTCTCTACTCACCGAGTAGCACTCGTCACACCCACCATCTTGCAGTTCGGCAATATGGACGTGGTTCTTGCGGCGTACAACTTCACCATGGGACCGGAGGTGGAAAAGGCCGTAGAGTCCTTGTATCGGGCCGGTATTGGGCTGGTGGAAATGAAAGCGATGGCGGGTGGTCGGGCCAATTCCCGTTGGCCTGGCCAGGACTCCCTGCCCCGTCTATTCAAGCGTCCCGGAGTGCCTGGGGCTTCGCTGCGGTGGGTGCTCAAGAACAACATGTTTGCCTCGGCGTTGGTGGGGATGTTGAGCATGGAGGAAGTTGAGGAGAATGTCGAGCACTGCCTAAAGCCGTTTACAAAGGCTGACCAGAAGGTGCTGGTGGCAAGACTTGAAGAGATCCGCCCCGTCTACTGCCGAATGTGCGGAGCATGCGACGGGCAGTGCCCACATGACCTCCCTGTCCCAGACATGTTACGGTACGCCATGTACGCAGATTCCTACAGGCAGTTCCCCGCGGCCCGGCAGTACTTCCAACGACTCCCGGAACCACTGCGGCAGATTCGATGTAAGGACTGTTCGCCTTGTGCGGTGCGTTGCCCGAATGGTGTTGGAGTCAAACAGCGACTGGCACTGGCACAGGAATGGCTGGCCTAGCCAGATACTGTCGGGAAACGCGGCAAGAAGGCTCCCCTCCTTGGATAAGGAGGGGCAGCCGCAGCCACAGGTCGCGGCGGGGTGGTTTGAACAATCTTGGAAAAGCCAAGCCTATCGGTATTGCGGTGACTCCCACCACCCCCGCGGCGCTGCGCGCCACGTCCCCTCTCAGCCGAGGAGGGGAGTTTTCATACAATCCTGCCATTTCGCGACAGAAACTAGCCAGCGGCGCGACTTACTGTCCGGATCTTCCTCTGTGATCATTCCGAACGACAATTATCCTGCATCCTGCGATAGGCGTAGTCTTTCTCCGGAAAACATTTCTCCTTCCAGTATTGTTATTTCTTCGGACCTGGCTGAAGGAGGGAGCCCGGCATCTCGTGCCCTCGCCCTTATCGGAAGTGTAATGGGCAGTCGATGCCGGGCTTTGCAGGGTGGGATTCAGTGGAGATCGAATAAATCAACAATATTAAACTGGGCATCCACGATCAGCCCCTTGCCGCCGATCATAAAGCGAAGATAGTTTGGGGGAAGAGGACAAAGGTCTCGCTCTAATACAACCGGAAATGGAACCAAGTAGGTTCGCAGGTCCGGCGGGAGATGATGGTGCCGTTTCAGGTGATTGAATAACCCTGGTGGTGGGTTGCGGGATACCCAATAGTGTCGGTCGTAATGCTGATAGTAGTTGTGCAAATAGCGACGGTCATCGGCGTCGAAGTAGTTGCGCTCGGGTCTGCCATGGCGTCCCTTTTCCCACCGATCATGATCATCGCGATCATCGCGATGGTTGTCCATCAAGTTCTTTTCCCAGTGATGATCGCGGTCGTCTCTTTCGTGGCCCTTCTCTTTGTTCGATTCGTGATGCCGCTCATCTTGGTCAAATTTCTTCTTAAGATCGCTGGAATCACCCAGGAGATTGGGGCTAGCCAATGCTAAGATCACGCAGATCAACCAAAAACTTCTTCTATTAGAGCTTTTCACGGTGATTTCCTCCTCTCCTGTTGAAGATTTTCTAAACCACCTCGTCACCTTTTCAATGGCAATTGTGATACCAAGCCCAAGAACAACGGCCAAAGGCAAGGTATTTCCGTCGGGAGAAGGGAAGAAAATGATTGCGGCTCAGCGAATTATCGGAACCTTACAAAAATCTTCAGGAAAGGGTGGAAGGGCCTCTCAGATGAATCGCCGAGGACAAGAACCGGTCAAGTCCGATCGAAATGGGCCATTGGCTGGTGCACTTCAAGCAATCTCAAATAAAGGGAGAGAATTTTTTACATAGTATTTGAATTTTGTGCGCATAGACTGACACACCAGGTGAACAGCACTAATCCGGCGAAAACAGACAATGTGCCTACAGAACGAGATAGCCACATGATAAGTGAGCCGTCTCTCCAGCGGGTGTCACCAGCAGCAAAAGCGGTGAGCAGCCAATAGGGCACTCCAACCACGACCATGAAAGGCAGGAGCAGGATAGAGAGGGAATGCCGCAACGTCGTCAGCATCGTTGACTCAAGCCCAAGTGCATTGGGGGCTGAAAGCGTTGACGAAAATATACACTGAATTGCACGAAGCCACCCAAGGGCGCAGCGGGTCAGCCATCTCCTCTAAATGTCATGGCCACGGGCCGTCGCAGCCTGGTGACTTCGGCCTTGTAGACGACACCCATCCCACCGCCACCCAACTTCTCAAGAATGCGATAGTGAGAGATTGTCTTGCCGATCATGCAAGTGTGATCTTTCCAGGGGTTGGTTGATTACCCCTAGCTGGTGGTACGAACCCGTCGCGTAATCATGGCGGGAAGTTCATTCGACGCAGCAGCTCCCGGAAACGAGGGTCGGAACGGAGCACGTCCCATATTGGAAAAACCTTGAGCAAACACATGTCGCCACTTCGGTCCAGGTAGGCCTTTTCGAGCCATTCGAAGGCCGTATTCTTTTCACCCAACCCCGTGTAGACCATTGCGAAGCTCATTGGAGAGACGTACATTCCCCTTGATCGCTCCTTCAACGAATCGATGATCTTCAACGCGTCTTGCCTCCGCCCTGCCAGTGCGTATGCATTTCCCAGCCAAGATTCGTCGACCGCGACGCCCCCGAGTTTGCCTCCAGAGAGTTTGATGGCTTTCTGAAACTGTGCGATCGCTTCCTGATACATCCCCTTAGCTGCATAGACCCGCCCGAGATCGACGTTGACGATAAGGTAGTTCGGATTTAATTCGAGCGCCTTTTGCCATTCCCTGATCGCCTCGTCGTACCGGCGCGCGCAGTATAGTATTGCCCCCAACCCTCTAATCGCCCTGAGATTGAATGGATCCAGTTCTCGTGCACGTCTAGCCTCTGCGAGGGCTTCGTCATATCGCCCGAGCCAAGCGAGAACCCAGCCAAACGATCTGTGGCTGTCCGTCGAGCCGGGATTCAGTCCCAGGGCTAGCCTGAACTCGCTCTCCGCACCAGGCCAGTCCCAATCGTAGACAGCCTTAGCCCACGCCAGCCAACAATGGGCTTCAGCCAATCTCTCATCCAGTTCCAGTGCCTTCCTCGCTGCTGCCTTCGCCTTGGGGAATGCCAACCCTGGGGACACGGGGGCGAGAGATGCCAGAAGTCCATAGGAATTCGCCAACCCTACATAGGCCAGGGGGTAGCTCGGATCCTTTTCGGCGGAAAGTTGGTAATGTTCTATGGCTTTCTCAATTTCCTCCCCCGTGAGCTTATTGATATGGTAGCTGCCCTGCAAATAAGCCTCATATGCTTCCGGGTTGACAGCACGAGCCGTCGCGAACCGCGCCTGTTGTAGAGGAGTGAGTTTCACGCGGATCTCGCGGGCAACCGCAAGAGCCACCTCGCCCTGCAGAGCCAGGATATCGCGCAGATCGCGCTCATAATTTCTCCCCCACAGACGTCGTTCCGGCTGGGCCTGCATCAATTGAATGGTGATTCTCACGCCGTTACCCACACGGAAAACCGATCCTTCGACAAGTGCGTCCACACCCAACTCGCGTGCAATTGCTGGGATTGCCTTCTGGCTTCCCTTGAAGTGCATCACCGAAGTTCGGGAAATAACGTCTAGCGCGCTAATCTTGCCCAATTCCACAATCAGGGCCTCGGTCATTCCATCGGAAAAGTACTCCTGGCCCGCGTCACCCGAGAGATTTACCAGCGGCAGGACCGCGATAGATTTGATCGCCGGCATGCTGGGACTGCGGCTTGTACGCGAGCGGTAAATGAGTATGCCTCCCGCCACGGCAAACAACATCAGAAGAAGCACAGCGGCAAGCGCGAAAGGTCGCCGAAGGCGCCCAAATGGTAGCCCAGTTGTCTTTCTTGCCTCAGGCGGGGAAAGGGATTGCCCGAGTTCTTCCCTTGGTTTTGACCCTGCGGCTGCCAGCCTACCTGTGTCGGTGTCGCGCTTGAGCCGCTTCAGGTCAGTGCGTAGTTCCGAGGCGTGCTGGTAACGTAACTCCCGATCTTTTTCCAGAAGCTTGCTGATAATTCGCTCAACCTCCGCGGAACACTCTGGATTCAGCCGGACAGGTGCGGTTGGCACTTGGTTTAGTATCGCATTGAAGACAGCTGCCGAAGTGTTCCCTTTAAACGGCAGCGTTCCCGTCGCCATCTCATACAGCACCACCCCAAATGAAAAAAGGTCGGTCCGTACGTCCAGTTCCAATCCGAGGGCTTGTTCCGGTGACATGTAGGCCACCGTCCCCAGCACTACCCCCGGGCTGGTCAACTCCGTCTCTTCAGCCGTGGCTGTGGGCAAGGAGGAAAGCCC
>JBGOTQ010000241.1:0-11825 GCA_041476565.1 Terriglobia bacterium
GCAACGATTTCTCCGTTGGTCGTGTCGGTAACGCGAACGCTTGCGCTCTCCGGTCGACCGTCGAGTCCGTCAACGGACTTCGCTGTTAGGACGGCGTCGATTCCCTGTTGGCGAAGGACGTCGCTGATAGAAGCCAGGCGGGAAAGGAAACCGGAGGCCCGGCAACTTCGAACCAAGGGGTCGAATTCGATCACGACATTGCTCCCATCTTTCAGGCTTCATGCGTGGTCTGCCACGGCGCAGAAAAAACACAAGGTGGACTTCGACTGGATTCTGAGGCTGCCGTCCTGAAAGGGGGAGTTTCGGGGAAGGTAGTATTGCCCGGGAACAGCCGTAGGAGCGTTCTATTCAAGCGTTTAATTGGATCTAATGATGGGCCCAGGATGCCTCAAGGAGCCGATCCCTTCCCGCGGGTCACCATTGAGAAGATTCGCGCTTGGATCGACCACGGGATCTCCGCGGCGGGTACTACAGCGGCGCAAGAATTCGCGGCGAGTCATTCTCCACCTGTAGACCCGGCGGTTGTTAATTCTTCCTCGGGCGATCCTGCTGAATTTGCGACCACGATCCGCCCGCTTTTCGCGGAGTACTGTGTTCGTTGTCACGGCCCGGAGATCCAGCAGAATGAATTGCGCCTGGATTTTTTAGCGGCCGCCTTAAAGGGTGGTTCTTCAGGAAAAGTCATTCTGCCTGGTAGCGGAGATAAGAGTCCACTGGTACGAAGGCTGTCAGGGTTGGTTCGTCCTCAGATGCCTTATGGAAGTCCTCCATTGACGGCGGAACAAATTGCCTCGATTCGGCATTGGATCGACCGTGGTGCAGCCGGTCCCGATTCTGAAGTCGCGCTCTCGGTTCGGAAGCCTGCAGTCCATTGGGCTTACGCCAGGCCTATCCGGCCTGAATTGCCGAAAGTGAAGAACTCCGCCTGGTGCCGCAATCCCATTGATTATTTTGTACTGTCGCGCCTGGAAAGAGAAGGGTTGTCTCCTTCCCCGGAGGTCAACAGGGAAATTCTCATCCGACGGGTCAGTCTAGACCTGATTGGCCTGCCTCCAACGGTTGCAGATGTCGACGCCTTTCTCGCGGATAAGAGTCCCGACGCCTATGAAAAGCTGGTAGACCGGCTGCTAGCCTCAGCACATTATGGTGAACGATGGGCCCGACCTTGGCTGGACCTTGCCCGCTACGCAGATACTCACGGCTACGAAAAGGATGACCGACGAACCGCCTGGAAATTTCGTGACTGGGTGATCAACGCACTGAACCAGGATATGTCGTTTAAGGAATTTACCATCGACCAGATTGCAGGTGACATGCTTCCTGGTGCGACCACCGAGCAGAAGATTGCCAGTGGATTTCACCGAAACACAATGCTTAACCAGGAGGGCGGTGTGGATAAAGAGGAATACCGCTGGTACTCTCTGGTTGACCGTGTCAATACCACGGCTTCGGTTTGGCTGGGCACCACGCTGGCCTGCGCGCAATGTCACAATCACAAGTTTGATCCATTTCCTCAGAAGGACTATTACCGGTTTCTGGCTTTCTTCGACAATTCCGAATACACCATTTCTGACCTGGGTCAAGGTGAGGGGTGGGTAGTCGAGCCCGAGCTGGAGTTACCCACGCCCGAGCAGGAGGCCAGCAGCAAACAGATCAAAGCGGAGATGGGCAGGCTGCAGATGATCTTAGACACTCCCACTCCGGAACTCGAAACTGCCCAAGCTTCCTGGGAGACGGCGATGAAGCAAGCGGACGCTCAGTGGACTGTGCTCCGTCCCCTCCGGTTCACTTCGGGGGGGGGGGCCACGCTCAAGCTCCTGGAAGACCAGTCGATTTTGGCCAGCGGGAAGAATCCAGAGGCTGACAGCTACACGATCGAGACTCGAACCAACCTGAGTGGGATCACGGCCCTGCGCATTGAAGTGTTGAGCGATCCGAGCTTCCCCCACAATGGTCCCGGGCGTGACCCTGAAGGCAATTTCTTCTTGAGCCAGGTGGAGGTCGAGGCTGCGCCGAGCGGCAAACCCGAAGAGGTCCGGAAGATTACGTTTAAGGAAGCCGTGGCGGATGAATCTCAAAAAGGTTACGCCGCCAAGAACATAACCGATCGGGAACAGTCGAAAACCGGTTGGGCCATTGAGGCTTCTGACAAGGACGTCCTCCCCCGCCGTCAGCTGGTGCTTATTCCTGAAAAAGCATTCGGCCTGGAACAGGAGATCCTTTTGACCATCCGCCTGAAACATGAAATGCGCCACGCCTCCCGGAATATCGGGCGCTTTCGACTGTCGGTGACTGCAATCGCGGCCCCCAAGAGCATCGTCGATCTACCGGCGCGGCTTTGGCCCGTTTTGGAAATCCCCCTTCTTCAGCATACTCCTGAGCAGAAGCGGTCGTTGGCAGCAGTCTATCGCTCGATCTCTCCCTTGCTACAGACCGTCCGGGAGCATCTCGAGGAACAAAAGAAATCCCTCGACAAGCTTGGTATCGTTACGGCCATGGTCCTCGAAGAGCGAAAATCGTTTGAGCGACCTTCGACCAATCTCCGGATTCGAGGCAGCTATCTCAGCCAGGGGGACAAGGTTTATGCTGGCGTCCCCGCGGCCCTTAGTCCCCTGGCGGAAGATGAAATGCCGAACCGGCTTGGTTTGGCGCGATGGTTGGTGGATGAAGACAACCCGCTCACGGCCCGTGCCACGGTGAACCGTTACTGGGAAGCCTTCTTCGGCCGGGGTATTGTCGAGACTAGCGAAGACTTCGGAACACAAGGTGAGCGGCCCACTCATCCCGAGCTACTGGACTGGCTGGCAACCGAATTCATGCAAAAGGGGTGGAGCATGAAGGCGATCAAACGACTGATAGTCACCTCGGCCACCTATCGGCAGTCCTCAGCGGTGACGCCTGCCCTCGAAGAGCGGGACCCCTATAACCGATTGCTGGCTCGAGGGCCTCGTTTTCGCGTGGAAGCGGAAATGGTTCGAGATATCACTCTGGCGGCCAGCGGCCTGCTCAGCCCCAAGCTGGGTGGGCCCAGCGTCTTTCCCTACCAACCCGAAGGGGTTTGGGACAGGCCATACAGCGATGACAAGTGGGTGATGAGTGAAGGGGAGGACCGTCATCGACGGGCTGTCTACACGTTTGTCAGGCGTACCTCGCCCTATCCCAGTTTGGTCAATTTTGATGCCCCCAGTCGTGAGCTCTGTACGGTAAGGCGCCCCCGCACCAACACCCCGCTACAGGCTCTGAGCACGCTGAATGATCCGACGTTTTTCGAAGCGGCCCAGGCTTTGGCGAAAAGGGTAATAAATGAAGCCGGACCGGACCCCTCTGAGCGCCTGATTCATGGCTTCCGTCTGTGTGTTGCAAGGCGGCCGACCGCCCAGGAACTCCAGCGGGTCCTATCGTATTATCAGGGCGAACTGAAGAGATTTCAGAGCGACGCTACCGCAGCCCGTAAGGTGGTCCAGGCAAAAGAGTCCGCCATGGATTCACCAGAACTGGCAGCCTGGACGATGGTCTCGAACGTCCTGCTCAATCTGGATGAGACGATGACAAAGGAATAAGCCATGGAAGACGCACCCCTACACTCCATTCAGGATTTTCTGAAGGCTGTGACCCGGCGGCATTTCTTCAAACAAGCTGGCTTCGGGATTGGGGCCGCAGCCCTGACGACGCTGATCAACCGCTACACCTTTGGCAGCGACCTGGCTTCTAATGCTATCGGTGTCTCGACCAATCCCATGGCGCCCCGGCCTCCGCATTTCACACCCAAGGCGAAGAGTATCATTTACCTTTTCATGGCCGGCGCACCGTCGCAGGTCGATCTTCTCGATTACAAACCAAAGCTCCAGGAATTGGATGGGCAGCACATCCCGGAGTCGATGGTTAAAGGGGAACGCTTTGCTTTTATCCGAGGCGCCCCCAAACTTCTGGGCTCGCCCTACCGCTTCACAAAATGGGGTCAATCTGGCGCTGAAATTTCCGAACTCTTACCCCATCTGGGCGAGGTCGCCGATGACCTTGCCATTGTCCGATCCGTCAGCACAACACAGTTCAATCATGCCCCTGCACAAATCTTCCTCAATACAGGTCACCAAATCATTGGCCGGCCGAGCCTCGGGGCCTGGCTGACGTATGGGCTGGGAACTGAAGCCAGCAACCTGCCAGGATTCGTCGTGTTGTTGTCAGGCGAAAACCAGCCGGACGGAGGCACAGCTTGCTGGGGTAGTGGCTTTCTGCCCACAGTCTATCAGGGCGTACAATTCCGATCCCAGGGAGACCCGGTTCTGTTCCTCACAAATCCCGAGGGAGTTACCCCCGCCGGCCGGCAACAGTCGCTGGAGGTCTTGAAGGATCTCAACGAAATGCACCTGCAGAGCGTGGGTGACCCTGAGATTCACACCCGCATTGCCTCTTTTGAGATGGCTTACCGAATGCAGGCGAGCGTTCCGGAGCTGACGGATATTTCCAAGGAACCTCCAGCCATCCATGAAATGTATGGAACCGAGCCCGGGAAAGCCTCCTTCGCCAACAATTGCCTGCTGGCTCGCCGGTTGGTGGAGCGAGGCGTTCGTTTTGTGCAGCTTTATCACCGTGGCTGGGACAATCACGGAACCACCAGTCATGATGACATTGTGACGCGGCTCCCAAGCTTATGCCGGGAAACGGACCAGGCAGCGGCAGCGCTGGTGAAGGACCTGAAGCAAAAAGGAATGTTGGACTCAACCCTGGTAATTTGGGGCGGTGAGTTTGGTCGAACACCGATGAATGAAGAACGCAACCGTTCCAAGTTTCTGGGACGCGATCACCACCCCAGGGCCTTCAGTATGTGGTTGGCTGGTGGCGGCATCCAGGGCGGCATCACGCTCGGCCAGACCGACGAGCTGGGTTATAACGTGGTCGAAGACCCCATTGAAGTCCATGACTTGCACGCCACGATGCTACATTTAATGGGCATCGATCACACCAAACTGACCTACCGGTTTCAAGGCCGGGATTTTCGCTTGACCGACATCTACGGCAATGTGGTCAAAAAGCTTTTGGCGTAGCTGCGACCTGCCATGTAGGAGAATTCTTTATCGGGTGGGATGCGAGACTCACCCATCGGAGGAAAGCTTTCCGGTCGATAGATTTCCCGATGGGACTCCAGATTTGGAGCCTGACTTAATGGACCTGGAATAAACCAATTACTATAAAGATTCAACCTTTTGGGCGCGGCACTTTTTTTGATGCAATCGCAGACATCACACTCCGATGTCTGCGCCACCCGGCGAAGAGGAGAATGTCGAACCTGGAGGGTTCGAGGCCATTAGCCGGTGGTTGAGTCCGCCGAAGGCGGAGGATACCACCGGTGATTAAGGTCCAGAGCCAATGCACCCCGCACGTGCACATGGTGCCTGTCCTTAGTATTTAAGTATTTTGCCTGAGCAAGTCAACGACCTCGTCAAGCATTGCTGGGTTTTGACGGAGTTTGGCCTCAAAGCGGCGGTTGGCAAGAGTAATGGCCCCCGAAGTGACTCCCAAAAAACGGGCCACTTCCATCCCCGCATAGAACATCCGCCGCGTTGCCACATGCACCAACCGTTCCCTCACCTCGGACTGCCGACGGCTGCCCTTATGAGGACAGCACAATTCCTCCAGGGTCACTCCTGCCGCTTGGCCCAAAATCTCACCCAATTTCGACAACGGCAGTTTGGGGCCTGAGTCGTTGCGCCCTCGTGTCCGTCGCGGCTCTCTGTGCCGGGTCACCTCCCGGATGAATTCCCGGCTGCCCAAGATGGACAGGGAGGGGGCGGGGTACATTTGGCTGCTTGTTAGTCCAGGCGCTTGGGTGAGAAACTCCAAAAGGCGCTGTCGCGGTCGACCCCCGAATAGCTCCATTACGTCCTTGCGGTACAACCACCCGTTCCGGCTCAGTCCCAATAACGCCGGCAAACTACTCCATTTCCATTGATGGGGCAATTCCACCAATCTGGCTCGTACCGGGTTCAAGTGAATGTAGCGGATCAGCTCCAACAAATAGAAGGCCTTGTCGCACACGATGCTGCGGAACCGCCCTTGAAACACATGACCCGTCTGGTGATACTTCCTGTTGAAATAAATGGCATACTGGGTTTCCAGGGAACGCAGGGCCGAGGAGATCGGCAGCTCCTGCTGCTGCATCAGCACATGAAAATGGTTGGGAAGCAGACAATAGCCATGGATTCGTACCTCGAAACGCTCGCAGGCTTGCCCCAGTCCTTTCAACATCTGCTGGTAGTCGTCCTCGTCCCGGTAGATTGGCTCTCGCCGGTTGCCCCGGTTAATACAGTGAGAAAAAGCGCCTGGAAAACTAAGGCGGCGGCCACGTCCCATCGGTCAGCTCCTGTTACCTAATTCTTGGACGATCGCAATCTATTCCTTTTCATCAAGATACTCAAATACTAAGGACAGGCACTCGTTCCTGTTCTTTGAATAATGACAAGACCTGACCCCAACTTACCCCCCAAACCAGTTGATCCGTCAGTCGAGGATTAAGCCGGATTTTCTCCGTAAAACGGCGATTGGTCAAAGTCACAGCGGGCGGGGTGATATGGAGAAAACGGACTCCCTCCGACACCGGATAATCGATAATACAGGATGCGGGCGGCCACATGACCTTCACGGACCCAGGCGTCTTCACGGAGCCGTTGTGCGAAAATACTTAAATTTTAAAGACAGGCACTCTTTTCCCCAAGGACGGTGAGCCGAGTGTGTTTCTACTTAATTCGTCCCACGGCAATGACCATTGGAAATCGGAAGAGACCTTGTCTCAAGGAAAGTCTCACGGTTGATCCTTCCGGCAGGTCCATCCAGAAGTCTTCGGGCACACTTATGTGTTCTTTCCGGCCATCCAACTTAAAGTAGATTAGGCGAACCTCCGAAGAGTTTGGAGAACGAGTTCTGGCTGATGAAGCTTTATAGGTTACTGTTACATCTCTGTAAAAGAGAGGCTTCCCAGCATAAGCTCTATTGAGGTAGCTTGCTAAACCTACAGAGAGTGAACAAGTGCCAAGGCCAATCATGAATAGCAAGCTCAGCCGTAGCAACGCGCTGGATTCCTTGAGGAACTGGTATCTTCTCGTAATCGCCAAATATGCGACATAGCCTTGCAGTAATCCGAATATCGAGGAGACTAGTGCAAGATGATAACCTCCAATGGTTCTCTCCAGGTTCTCAACTTCACGAGTCCCAACAATGAGAAGCAGAATTGAGATTGCAACAACAACCGACGCAATTCTGTTAATGACGCGTTGCTGAGAGTCGGGCTTGAATTCTTCGGGCCCTGATTGATTGGGAGAGTGACTTTTGTAAACTGGTCCCCTCGGAATCATCATCATATTCCTTCATGTAAACGTTGACATTAGATCATCACGATTAAGATCAAATCTTAACGTGGATGAATACTCCGCAAAGCCATCTGGAAATCTTGCGAACCACAAGCAAGCTAGTTGTACTCTACCAATTTGGGTACCTCCTATGTCGCTAATGCGCACAAAAAACAAGTCGTCTGGAAGGCTCAGATCAATTGTGAACCTTTGAGTGCCCTGCAATAGATAGGGGGCGATTCGTTTCGAGTTCCTGTAGTGCATAATCTCTACGATTCCTTCTGACCCCTATGGCTAGATGTCCTCTTCTCTCGAATATTCAAAGTATAACCAAGGAGTTAATAGAAGAAGGGTTCGATTTCAATATTTAAGCCGTACCTCGACCTCCTCTCTGAGTTCCCTGTACGGTTCCGGGGACGGCCGAAGCAGAATCTCAACCCACCTGAGCGAGTTGAAATCAGATGTGAAGCCCCGATTGGCTTGTGCTCTTGATGAAGCTTGAAAGATTGGTTGCATCCAGTTGCTGCCGACGGAACCGAAATAAATGCTAAACATGTCGCCCCGTTCTTCCCAAGCTCGTATTTTTCCTTTTATCTGATCTATCCTTGCTTTCCTATTGGGCCGCATTTTCCCGCCCCTGCTGATCTTTTTCAATGCCTCGTCCAATTCGCGTATTTCTCCTTGAGTTAGTATCGCCTTGGCTCGGTTGCCCAAAACCGACCCCAAAAACCCGAATGCCACGTCGTTTGCAAGCGCTTCAGGATCCCAGAGCTTGTCATTGGGGTCGATGGCTCTTCCTACCGCGTTGCCAACCACATTTGCGAATGGACCAGATGTAACCAACTTGGCAAACAGCGAACCACCAAATGTAGCACCAGCAAGGCCTCCCGTTATTGCTCCACTTGCTAGAGCTGCCCCAGACCCAGCCAAAGTGAGTGGCTGCCCTTCAAACCATCTGCCAACAGCGTAACCTCCCCAGCTCCATGAGGCCCCTATTACCGCTCCAACTACGGCGGGAGGCAAGTTTGCCACATATCCTTCCGAGTCTACATAGCAGTCCGGACTGTTTAAACCGTACGCATAGCCATTCCAGCTCTGGGGATCAATTATCCTTCCTCCGTCATTTTCCGGGTCTGGACTCTGGAGGCGTCCTTGGGGCCCTGAATGGTATCTCGCGATGAAGTAGTCGAGGCCGGACTCCGTGTCCCGGTATTGACCCGTAAACCGCTGCCGGATGTTGTCGACTGTGCCGTAACCCGTGATGCCGGAGCGGCCGCCAATGCTCGATGCAATCTCTTCCCCAAACGGCAGGTAGTCTCTGCGCGCTTTGACATTGCCGCCACTGTCGGTAATCACCCGCATGCTGCCCAGATGGTCCGCCGTCAAGTAGCTCGTCCCTCCCGCTCCCGTGGCTGAATCACTCTTGTAGTCGGCTGCCAGTCTGCCCTGAGCATCGTACACGTACACCGTCGTCACTCCCGATTCCAGCTTCTGCACCCGCCGCCCGTCTCCATCATAGCTGTAAGTGACTATACCCAGTCCGCCATTGTAGCTCACCTGCCGGTTCTCCGCATCATAGGTAAAGGTCCGGCTGGTGGCGTCAGTCGTTAGATTCCCCACATTGTCGTAACTGCTGTTGGTTAACTGGTTGGTTGAGCTGCTGAAGGCTGAAAGGGATTGCGGCGTCAGCGCCGGCAATGGGATGTAACCGGCCGTCACGGCCCGGTTGCCATACTGATCATAGGTATAAGTCTGCGACCAGTTGCTGCCTTCCGTGGCGGTGCCCAGCCGGTTCAGCGCATCATAAGTGTAGCTTTGAGCATAAGTCGTCCCTCCAATCACAATGCTCTGGCTCATCATGTTCCCATTGTTGCTGGTCCCATAACCGTAATCCAACCTCAGCTTGCTGGAATCGTTGCTCGAAGTCCCCAGTCCAATCTGGGTGGGTTGCAACCGAGTGTTGAAGTTGGTGTGTTCCCACAAGGAGTTGCCCAACTGCATCGAGCTTACTCCGCCATGAGCCGCAAAGCTGTAAGAACTGGTGTAGGTCTTGTTGGGTTCACCCGATTTCTGCCCAGTCAAGCTGCTAAACCTTCCGGCGGCATCGTAGGCGGTGGTAATGATCCGGCCGGAAGGATAGGTCTCAGTCAGCAGCCCCCCAGCATGGTTGTAGGTGTAGCTGAAGGAATAGGTCTGGCCTGCGGTGACCTGGTTGCCGGCCAGCACTCGGCCCAGGGCATCGTAGGAAGTGAAATTCGTAGTGGAGACGCTGGAACTGGCCGAACAGAGCTGCCCTATTGAATAATTCCCGCAGGGGACCGTGGTCGTGCCGTACGTATAAGTCACGTTGGGCGTAGCGGCCGTCGTCCCGGCAATGGTGTAGTTGCGGTTGGTCAGCCGATTTAAGGATCATACATTTGCATGCTCCGAGATGATTTTGTCTCTCCCTTCTTGCCTCCCGATCTTAGATTAGGGGGGAGGTGATGCCTCATTGCCTCTATTGCTTTCCTCCACTATTATCTTTCTGTTCCATTGCCGCGAGGAACTCTTTCGCGACAGGAGCAAGTCGGTGTCCCTTGGGGATCTTCTTCAGGTAGGTGCGAACCTCTGTCCAATCAATAGCAGACTCTTCACTTTGGTGCCCGCGCACGAATTTGTAGAATCCGTTCCTGACTTCTTTCCTGCAACTCCTCAATTGATCAAGAAAAGTAGCGGGGGCTACATGGAGTTCATCTGAGCAAATGTCTTCGACCGCTTCTGCGAGAGTCCCGTCGGACCAGGGGGCCACTTCAAACACCGTCTTCACTAGACCCTTGTCTCCTTTCTTGATTAAGGACTCCACAAACTCGATGGCGCCGTCAGCAGCATTACTCTGGGAGGGCACAAAGACCGCCACAAGCCTTTGCCGGTTGAGGCTGTACTCATGATTCAAGCAACAGAGCAAGTAAGCAATCTGAAGTGATTGGTAATCATATCTCGGGCTTTTATTCTGGAGATCCCCTAGTCTCTTGACCAGATCTTCCTTGGACCAGTCTTTGAGTTCTAACTCACCCTGCCCAGTAGCGCCCTTACATTCAGCGACCAGAGATGGCAGACTCAGAATCAGCTCTTTTTCTTCCTCGGAATAAGCAAGCCAATTCCCGCCCGTCCTCTCCTGCTGTCCAAGGACTTCAGAAAAGGAATTCTGGAAAATGCAAGACAGCAATCCTAACTTGATTAGGAGTAGTATAGTCCTGGCTGGTCTCATGTTGGCCTCACCTGGGAAAAGCGTAACCCTCTATAGGGGGCGTTCGCAACCACTCCCAAAGGGCATCCATGTAGCGGAAGATTAAGAACGGATTGGATACGCCTTCACCTTTTCGTTCCAATCCAATGGCTACGCGAAGTTCGGGATTCCTGTACTTGCCGGACGTATCTTTCTCTTCTGCCATCGCATTGAGAGTGGCCTCATCTCCTATGTATATGTAATCGAGCGGATCATCCATGGGAAGAGTGATAACTGCTTGAATGAGAGTGTTAATGTCATTATTGAACAATCGGACACAGCCGTTTGTTGAAATCAGATGTTGATACAGGGCATAGGGATCAGGAACTAGCTGTGCATTTGTCCCGCCACCGTGAAATGCCAGTTCATCCCTTCCTGCAATAACCACTTCTCCAGAGATTCCTTTTATCCGAATTATCCCTGTCCCAAAACGGACCGCCAATCTTGAGGTTTCCATTCCACCGTCAACCGCCTTCCCGGTGCGGGTGAAATCAAGTGTATATTGCCCAAACGGTGTGTCTGCATATTCCTTCGATCTATCATGGCCTGCCGTGCCAGATGCCAAGCCGTTAAATTCCATGTATTTTCCACCGCTAGAAACCACCGTCCCGCTTCTATCATACATGGTTACCGTCGCTGCTGGCCTGTTTCCGGTTCCCACCGCAACCAGAATGGTAGTCAAGCCGTTTGGATCGATTCCCACCAAAGGACGATTTAGTGTGTAAGAATAGCGGTTCCAAGATTGCGGATTTTGCTTCTTAGCGCCCAAACCACCTGGCTCGGCACTCATGAACCTTCCCTGGGGCCCGGAATGGTAACGGGCCAGGAAGTTGTCGAGGCCGGATTCAGTGTCCCGGTATTGGCCCGTAAATCTCTGCCGGATGTTGTCGACTGTTCCGTAGCCTGTAATGCCGGAGCGCGTTCCGATGCTGGACGCAATCTCTTCCCCAAAGGGCAGATAGTCTCTCCGTGCCCTGACATTGCCGCCACTATCGGTAATCACCCGCGTGCTGCCCAAGTGGTCCGCCGTCAAGTAGCTCGTCCCTCCCGCTCCCGTGGCCCCATCAGTCTTGTAGTCGGCTGCCAGTCTGCCCTGGACATCGTACACGTACACCGTCGTCACTCCCGATTCCAGCTTCTGCACCCGCCGCCCGTCTCCATCATAGCTGTAAGTGACTATACCCAGTCCGCCATTGTAGCTCACCTGCCGGTTCTCC
>JBGOTQ010000242.1:0-11778 GCA_041476565.1 Terriglobia bacterium
ATCAGGGTAAGCAGAGCGTACGAGGCAATGTTGAAGGGAATCCCCAAGAACACATCGGCACTCCGCTGGTAAAGCTGACAGGAGAGGTGTCCATTGGCCACATAGAACTGAAACAGTACATGACAGGGGGGCAACTTCATCTGGTCCAGGTCCCCCACATTCCAACTGCTGACGATATGTCGACGGGAGTCGGGCCGGGCTCGCAGTCCCTCAATCACCCGGCTTATTTGATCAATGTGCCCACCCGAGTCGTGCGGCCAGGAACGCCACTGATAGCCATATGTCGGTCCCAGGTTACCGTCTTCATCGGCCCATTCATCCCAGATGCTCACCCCGTTCTGCTGAAGATAACGAACATTTGTACTCCCCGATAGGAACCAGAGTAATTCATGAATGATGGAACGAAGGTGCAGTTTCTTAGTGGTCAGGAGGGGAAACCCTCTAGTGAGGTCAAAGCGCATCTGATGTCCGAAGATGCTTAGAGTTCCTGTCCCCGTCCGGTCAGTCTTTTGAGTGCCTGTGTCCAAAATATGTTGAAGCAGATCCAAATACTGACGCATGATCTATCCATCGGTTTTCGTCTTGGTAAGTAACCTCATTATATATGTTCCCAGAGATAGAACCAACAGGATCAAAGCCCCCCAGTAAATAACCGGGTGGACCTCCGTCCATGGCCCGGCCTGCCGTCTCAGGCGATATTCTGGATTAGCTAGTTCTGCAGCCAAAGCTGCCTTGGGGAGGTTATCCAGGTTGAGATAGCTCTTTACTCTATCGATATCATATCGTGGCGGAGTGGCCAGCGGATTCCCGTAAAAAAGGCGAAAGTTCCAGTTGGCCTGGTTTTGCAGAACTAACTCCTTGTCGACACCATGAACCTCGATCCTACCCAGGCGCAATGGCGGGTCGTCATAGTTGTAAATGATCAGTTTGACATACCGTTGGCGCGCCTCAGGGAATTGGAGTGATTTCTTCTCCAGGTCGAACTTCTCGGTATGGAAACGGTAGGTCTCTGACTGAATGTGTCGTTGCCATTCCCGGGCATCATTACTGCCTTGAACCTCCACCAGCCGCGCAAAATTCTCTTCCGGCGTTTGGAGAATCAAGTAATCCCAGGGAAGATTCGCATAATTCAAATCCAGCACCACGATAGTGGCTTTTAGTTTTGGGTCCTCCCGGCATGAGATCAGGCGGTGGCTGCGAACCTTCCTGGTGGGGGTCACAATCTTCTCGTATGAAACAGAAATCCCGTTCAGGTCCAGGGGACGCTCCCGGCCGTTCCAAATTTTCACAAGAAGGTACCGGAAATTACTTTCAGGATAGGTGATCCGGGTCAGCTGAATTTTTTGTTCGCCACTAAAATCAAAGATATAGGCGTTCTTCTTCACCATCAGCCAATTTTTCCCGTCGGGACTCCCGGCAATCTCAACCCGGC
The DNA here is from genome assembly GCA_041476565.1 of Terriglobia bacterium. GTDB lineage: Bacteria > Acidobacteriota > Terriglobia > Versatilivoradales > Versatilivoraceae > DATKMG01. Next base: position 1,433 of record JBGOTQ010000242.1, read on the forward strand.
GCTTGAAATTCTCGCTGGAGGTGCGAAAGAGGAGCGTATTGTGGTAAACCTCCTGTCGCAAGTCCAATGTAAATGTTGAATAGGCTTGGGGAACTATCGCTCGATTGTAAACCCTTGGTGTATATTCCTCTGTCCTAGTTTGGCTCTTTTCCTCCAGGAGGGAGAACGGAACTTCATTGCCTTGGGCATTGATGACGCGAAGATCTGCAAGAGTAGGTTGAGATCGACCGTAGACCTCCTCATCCAGGGGTACCCTGATATATCCATTTCCCCCTTGTTCAGGTGAGAGGATAGTCTTGGAGAATTGCCATTCTGAAGGACTGATTACTGCCAGGCAAATGGACGGCATTAAACAGATGATTGACAGACTGAACCACAAAGAGAGAGTGATCTCCACGAGTCTGTCAAGAGGATTTGGCGGGTCCTTGAGGCTCGCAGAAAGGAGCCGGAGAGATCTTTCCATTCTGATGCGCTGATCCGGGATGGAGCGGTTAGCGACAAGAAAACTGTGTGTCGTATATCAAACCCCATCTATTATGTGGTGGTGCGCCAATCTCTGCCTGATTGTGTTGTGACACCAACCGATTTCAACCTTTTTACTTTTTTACTTTAGAATAAAAGTGCTGATCTGGTCCTTGTGTTTTTGATAGAGGAATGAAACTGCCAGGAGAATGGCTCCCAACCCTATAAATGAGATAATGCGATAGCCCCGTTCCAATTCAGAGAGGTCCACCAAAAACACCTTCACAATGGTCATCCCGAACAATACGATGGCCAGCAACCTGACAGCCTGGTACCTTCGGAGGATACCGAGCACCACCAACCCAATTGAGTAGAGTGCCCAGAACGTCGAGATAGCCAGTTGCTTCTGGCTTCGGAGTGCCCTCCGAATGTCGTAAGACGATTCTCGTTGAGACAGGACCCGAAAGTAATTCAGAATTTCTGTCGTGACCAGGAAGACCACAAGGAAATTGGCCAGGATCAGCAGCCAGGTGACAAGATGTTGTTCCAGAGAAGCCAGATCCTCCAAGGACCCGGCAGGAGCCGGTCCCGTCAGCGGAATATGTACGGCACGTGACCTCTGGTAGACCGAGAGGATGTGGGCAATCAGCAGCACAGAAAGAATCGCCACCGTAAATGTCATGGAGCGCCGGTTGAGCAGGAGACGGACTGCTGCCTCCGGAAAAGGCCGAAACTCGCTATCGTAAACAAGCAGGCGTATGATCACGAGCACCATGACTAGCAGACCCGCTGTCCGAGTTTGCAGGCTGTCCAGCCGGGACCCAATCCAGGAGAGAATCACAGCTTCCACAGCCCAGCCCATAGTAATCCAATTCTGCTTCAGCTGAATGGGTACTGCCAAAGTCAGAAAAGTCAGGCCTGCCCCCAAAAAGACTAGATAGAGATAAGTATCTTGTTGGGATCGGCGCAGGACCAGACGACTGAAAGCCGCATAAAAGGCTGCCATCAGGACAGCAAGAAATCCTAAGTAGTCAAAATATTGGGGCTGCAGCAGAAGATAAGTCCAAAGGAAATAGACTGAGCCATTCAATAGAATCAGGACGAGGTCTCGGAACGAGCTCTTCAGCCGATGCACCAGATTGTAGAGAGACGACATCCCGGCAAAAAGGAAAAAGAATAAGGTCAAGAATAGTTCTGTCTTCCAAAGCTTGGACGAAGTGTAAAAAGAGGAAGTCCACGCCAACACGATGAGGTGGGTGAAGAAGAATGCGGTCAGATTTAGATCGCGCCAGTTCTTGAAGTACGCCAGGCACAGGATCCCCAGGTTCAGCACCAAGATATAGCTGAACAATCCAACTTGATTGTCCCGTCCAGTACTGAGCATGACCGGGGTCAGGAACCCACCGATTAGTCCCAAGTAAGCAATAATCTTCGCGTTGTACCGCAACGACCCCAGCACTGCGGTCAAGGTGATCATCAGCATGAGAAGGAAGGCAAACCACTGGGGCAGCAGCTGATAAAAACTGAAGGCTGCATAGACAGAAAAGTAAAGGATGGCAATCCCTCCCCCCAGCACTGTCAGTCCATAGGCGGGATACTGTTTTTTGCTTAACTTCTCCCCCCAGAAAAGAAAGCTCAGACCCACAGCAATGCCCAGGCTAACCCGTCCCCTTTCCCCAATCCACTGATTGTCAATGGCGTATTTCAGAAAGAAAGACATTCCCAGCACGATGGCCACCACCCCGATCTTGCTCAGCCAATTTGCCCCAATCCGCGATTCCATGCTTTCGTTGGAGAGCGCTCGCTGCCGTTCTTCAAGCACTGAAGCAGGAAGTGGAAAAGAGGTCGCCGACTGGGAATCGAGCTCAGGCGAACCGGCGGATTCCCCGTGCTCCGGAACAGCCGAGACAGGAGCTTTCAGTGAGATGGGGGGAGGGAGTGGCGCGGATCCGGGTAAGCTTTTCCCTTGCTGTTCCAGAGCGTAGATGCGCCGAACCTGGTACTGAACCAGGTCTTCCAGGTGAGCCAGACGGTCTCTCAGGTCCCGCAGTTGTTCTTCCTGTGATGGAGAATCTTGCATGGTGGATTTTTAAGGACTTCGCGCTCAGCTTTTCTGACCCACAGGCAAGTAATAGGTCAGTTGTCAGCCGAAACTATAGAAACTGCCTGCCAGGAAGTCAAGACGGGCACGACGACGTAAGGTTGGTTCGTGCACCATTTTGGCCACCACCGCCGATGAAAATGGCCTCCAGCCCACGAAGTGGCCGACGGAGAGTAACCCAGGGCAAAGCGAGCGACGGCGGTCGCGTCGCGATTTTTGGCGAGCAACGCCCTGGGTCATCGTATACCCCCGACTCTTACTCCTCGATCAGGCACGGAAAATCGCCTCTCAGGCGTTTCATGTCCCCGCGCCTCCTGATCGAGGAGTGGAGCTCTATTCCGGAATCTCATTCCCAGGGCATGGCGGACGGCGGTGCCCACCGGCACCTCGCCTTCGGCTCCTGCTTCTCGCCCGCTATGCTCTGGGCTATTTTCTTATGGCCGTTCAGGCCATTTTCATGAAAGAGGGTCTAAAAGGGATTGGATCTTGGGCACAGATCATTGGAAGTCTGAGGAGACTTCCTGGGCTTGCGTGGGAGTGAGGGTTTGCTCGTGGTGGTAATTGGGATGATCCACAATAAGACGAATCTGCCCGGCCCGGCCGGCTTCCTCCCATCGTCCCATCTGGCCTGGAGTCAGCGGGATTTTGATGTATTGAACTGCGCTGATCCGGTGGGGAGAAATCTGACGGATGTCGAAGCGCACCTTGGAAGGAGGTAGGTCCCCAACGTTGAGCCACACGTGGTTTTCCAAACCGAGGAGTTCTGCGAGTTTGACTCGGCGCTCCTCCGGTTCCTCGTACTCGATCAGCAGGCATCCCGACAGTTCCCCGGACAAGGGTAAGAGTTCATTGTACGTTTCGACTTCGTGCGCGATGTCTTCGGGTTTGACAATGCGTTCAATCCTCATCATCTCCTCGATTTGGTATCGAACCGTGTCCCGGTTCTCAAACAACACGGTCAAGTGAGGCCCCAGGGCAACGCGTCGTCGAGCCTTTATAGCCATGACCTTGGGGCGGAGTGTCTCTCGTGTCAATTCATAGTCGGCAATGTTCAAGATCTCGCTAACCTCAAGGGGACGCATCCGTCGGTCCTCCTTGAACCGGTGGTTCAATTCGCTTGGCAAACCCATCCGCTTCATAAGCCTTAGCCAAGACCTGGATCGGATGAAGGGGAAGTTTGCCGAGGGCCTGTTCAAACTGGATTGCGGCCAACGGACAGTCAGAGGCCAATACCCCTGCATTGGCCGCAGTCATTTGTTCAAATGCCTTTTTGCCAGCCTGTTTCGACAGCGTGAAGAACTCCTGTTTCATCGCCCAGGTTCCGTCGTGTCCGCAGCACTGGTCGACCATGGTGACCTTAGTTTCGGGGATCAAGCGTAGGATGTCTCGGGAACGAAAACCAATATTCTGCGCCTTCAGATGGCAAGGCAGATGGTAGGCAATCATTGTCGGAGTCGATAGGAAATCTCGACAGAATCGCCCCATCTGTTTGAGGCTGAAGAGATACTCACATAGATCCATAGTAGCCTGGCCTACCTGGCGGGCTTCTTCGTTCCCCAGCAACTCGGGGTACTCCTTCCTCAGCATGTAGGAGCAGGTAGGGTTGATGGCCAGTATTTTCTTGCCCTGCCGCGCATGGGGGAAAAGCGAGTCCACATTGCTTCGGGCCAGCTTCTTGGCCAGTTCCACGTCTCCGGCTTCCAAAGCCGGCATGCCGCAACAGTTTTGTCTTGGGCAAACTAAGGCAATCCCGTTCTTGGAGAAAACCTTGATGGTATCTTTTCCGATTTCGGGCCGGTTGTAATTGACAAAACAGGTATAAAAGAGAACCGCCTGGTTAGGATCTCCCGACGGGGGCGACTGGCGGCCATACCAGGTTTCAAAGGATTCTCCATGGAATTCCGGCAATTGCTTGCCGCGGTGAATGCCCAAGGTCAGTTGCAACAGCCAGCGCATCGCCGGATTCCGGTTTGCCCAATTCGCCAGCCCCGCCGTCAGTCCCCCAATCCGGCCGGTCAATTCGGGCCTCGACAAAATCCAGGTGCGCAGTGAGCCACCCCGTTGCCGGCGCCGTTGAGCCGTGGCCCGCATGAGCAGGCGAGGGAAGTCGAGATTGAAGGGATGCCCATCGTCAGCCGTGTAAGGGCACTTCACATAGCAGAGCTTGCATTGATAGCAAGTGGCGATGACCCGGTCAATCTCTTCCGAATTCAGTCTGCGGACATCCCCATCGTGGCGATCCACTGCATTGAAGAGAGCTGGAAAGGAAGGGCACAGGTTGAAGCAGAGGCGACAACCGTGACAAATCTCAAAGACTCGTTCCAGTTCTTGCTTGAGAGCTGAGGATTCCCAATAAACCGGCATGTTGGGGTTGTAACTCAATCCAGCGGTCGGTTCTCCCTTAATGTGACTCATGGCTGGCCTCAGCCGTGCAGTGAGTGGAAACGAGCCGGTCCCAGCATATGCCGGCCCGGCAAACGGCGTGACCGCGGTCACGCCGTTCGTCAATCCCTCTGAATTCTCGAAACCTTCTCAACCGATACTTTGCAACCCCTTCTCAAACCGCCCGGCGTGTGACTTCTCGGCCTTGGCCAGAGTCTCAAACCAGTCGGCAATTTCCGCAAATCCTTCCTGGCGGGCCACTTTGGCCATTCCCGGATACATGTCCGTGTATTCGTGGGTCTCACCTGCAATGGCGGACTGGAGGTTTTCCACTGTGTCTCCAAAGGGGAGATCAGTGGCTGGATCGCCACACGGCTTCAGGTAGTCCATGTGTCCATGAGCATGGCCGGTCTCCCCTTCGGCGGTGTCGCGGAAAAGACCTGCAACATCAGGATACCCCTCTATATCGGCAGCCTTGGCAAAATACAGATAACGCCGGTTAGCCTGGGATTCGCCGGCAAAAGCGTCCTTCAGATTCGAGTGCGTTTTAGTGCCTTTTAGTTCAGCCATGAAGACCTCCTTTGATTTGAGAATTATTGTTGGTTAATTATCTTCCATCTCTGCCAACAACCCCATTTCCAGAGTAGCGTACGGCCCCATCGATCAAGTGTCATCTTATGGAGATGCAGTAGGTATACGGACTTAGCGTATTTTTACCTGGCCAGCCCTCATCCTTCTGATGTTCACCGCATAGTCTCCATTCCCGAGATTTCTAACCGTATAGCCTTCCGCATTCAGATCGTGGCGCAAAGAGAGTTTGAAATCTTGCACGGTGATATTGGCAGGGAGGAAAGACAGCCGAAGATACTCGGTCCCAGCACTATCAGTGGGAGTGTATTGAACCTTTCCTACTGCATAGGATACTTGCTTGAGCACCCCTTCTGAATACAAGATGTGGTTCTCCCGGGGTGGGGCCCACTCGGGGACTCCGGAAAATGCATGATAGAACATTCTGGGGCATTCACCATAACAATCAGACCACCAGTTTGACACGTCTTTGCTGACCGGGCTCTCAAACGCCTTGCCCGAGGAGTCGTTGCAGTAGGTGACCCAGTTCAAAGAACGGTAAGCCTTTTCTTTGTAGGCTGCATCACCCGAAATCGCATACCACCGAGCGCATTCAGCGGCATATCGGGCGGTCTGGTAATCCATCTTCACCAGGAAACCATCCTGTTCACCTACAATATTGGCACCCCATAGAGTCGCCGGCTCTCCGGGTGCACAGCGAGAAACGAAATAATCTTCGGTCCACTTAATCAGTTTGGGGACGTCCGTCCTCCATTCCGGATTAAACTCCGGGTGGTCCAGCATGTACAAGGTAACGTTACTGGCGCTCATGTTGCTCTTATAAGTATTGCTGTTCACGTCAGTATCCGTATGTCCATCGGTCCAATAACCCGTCTTCATGGGGTTTTGCAGGATGAAATCCCTGGCTTTGGCACGTGCATCCTGGTAAGCAGCCACATTGCCCAGGTTCGCTTTGATTAAGCTGTCGAGAAGCGTGTAACTGCCGATCCAATTCGCACCGAACTGTGCAGTAATCTTCCCTGTATCCATCACCACACGATAAGGCCAGACGGATTGGGCCGAGGTGCCGACCCTCACCTTGCTTGCCAAGGTATTGGCCACGTTAATTGCTGCAGTTCTGTATTTGGCATCCCCGGTGTAGAGGTACAGCCGGTAATACGTCAACCCCATATCCCCGGCATGGTCGACTTGAACCTCATGGAGAACAAGTTTCTTCGAAGACGTGAACCCGCGGAACTCCAAATCGCCAGCGTTGGTGGTCGTATAGGGGAAATTTGCCCATGAAAAAGTCGAGGGACTTGTGCCGTGATCAATCGTGTAATCGACGAAATTCTTCAGGATGGTCATGACACTAGTGTCCCCTGTGTACGCATAATACAAACGGGCTGATTCAAACCAATTCGGGATCTTCTCGCCGACATCGTTCATCCAGGTGTCCGGTTCCAAACTCCCGTTTTTATCCCGGAACGCGCAATAGAAGTAATACTGCGGATATGAGGATCGGGGGGGCGGTCCGGGACAATTGGGGACTTTGGTTTTGATGAAGTTCCAACGCAGCTGAAGGAAATGGTCGTAGGCATTGGATATCGGCACATCCCATGGGATGATCTTGTTCTGATCATCTACAACGACTGCGTGAGAGCAAAAAACGTCGGCTGCGGTGGCGGGTAACACGCCCATTCTCAAAAGGGCCGCTGAGTTCATTCCCAACATTAGAATCCCATAGGTAAAACCCCATCTGAGCCAGCTTTTCTTAAACATAATTGGTCTCCCTCCTTTCGATATCTTCAGTAGTGTGAGGGTCTTCGCGGATCATTCTACTTCATTCCCTCATTGTGGGCGAGAAGACCAGTTGTTTCGGTCCCATGATCAAACGCGGCCTAACGGCTTAGAGGAGTGTAGGGCGATGGCTAAGACCTTTTCACTTCATTCAGCAGGTCTCATCATTCAGAATTATCATTGTTCATTCTGCCTTCAGCATTACCTACGCAACCACCCAGCCGCGCAGGATTTCGTCGAGCTGCTCAATCGTCAAGGGGCCAGCGTCTGCGAGACGCTTGATTTCCAAGGTAATCTCGCGCAGCTGCGAATCGCCGAAAAGCAAGCCCAATTCTCTGGCCCGATGCTGGATAGCATTCTTCCCTGTAAGCCGATGGGCAATCGAAATGGTGCGCCGCAACCCAAAATCAGCGGGATCGATGATCTCGTAGGCACCCGGGTTCAGCATGACGGCCTTGGTGTGCATCCCGGCCTTGTGGGTAAAGCTGGTCTCACCGGTGATGTAGTTGTTAAAGGGGATTTGAATTCCGACAATGTCGGCGATCATTTTGTCCAGATCGTAAAGCATCTCCAGCCTGTATTTCTTGACCAGATCCTTGTCGTAAGAATAGAGTCTGGCAATGAAGCCCCCCAGCGGAGTGATGCCGTTCCGTTCCCCGATCCCCAGAATGCTGGTATCGATATGCGTTGCGCCTGCCTCCAGGGCCGTGAAGCTGTTGGCAATGGCACAGCCGCTATCGTTGTGACCATGGAACTCAATTCCCGCCTTGATGTGGTGCCTCAATTCAGACACCAGGGCATAAAGCTGCCTGGGAGTAGCGACCCCGACCGTATCGGCCAGACCGACGCGGTTCACTCCCATGGCGTCCACCGCCATGTAGACACGCAGCAAATCCTTTTCTTCGCTGCGGAACGTGTCTTCACTGGAGAAGCGGACTTCACACCCGGACCTCTTGATGAACTCGATAACCTCGCGGGCACTCTCGATGATTTGATCAATGCTCTTGCCATGGCTGAACTCGCGAAGGAAGGAGGATGTGCCAAACAGGATATCCACACCTGCAACCCCGGTCTCTACGGCTTTCCTCGCATCCTCCATGTGGCAACGGGTGTGGGTCAGGATCTTGGTTCGCAGCCCGAGATTCGCAATGGCCTGGCAGTCCTTAAAGGATTGGGGAGAAGCCACAGGGGAAGTCAACTCAATATATTCGACACCAAACTCATCCAGCGCCCGGGCAATCTGGACCTTCTGATCGGGAGTGTAGTGAGCGTTGGCAAATTGCTCGCCTTCTCGCAAGGTGGAATCAATTATGTAAAACTCTTTGATCGACATGGCTAATGGAAACTCCTTTTGTAAAGGGTGGCCGGGAGAAAACGGAAAGCCAGAGGTCGGAAGCAAAAAAAAGGTGAGAGCGCTACTCTCACCGATTTGAAAATAGATGGGAACTCATTTTCGCAATCGTCAGATAGCGCTCCACCCCAATCGCTTGGGGTGACAGTTGACGGGATCTTCTCCCGCCTCCCAACCCTGCGGTGCCTGGTTCCGCAGGATTTCGGCGACGGCCCTTTTCCCTCGGGATCTTTGATTCAGGCTCTCTCTCCCGGGCTACTAGTGGCGCGCCGCGCCTCTATCCAGCTTTCAGTCCAAACCTGCAAAACGAGAATAGCCCAGCTTCAACCAAAAATCCATAGAAATGTTAGCCCAATTGCTCGAGCGGAGCGCACTCGCCTGGCGAAGATATAGAGATAGTGTTGCTCTTCAGTGCAATGGGAGTACCTCTTAGCCCCAATTGTTGGGACACCGCCGATGAAAATATTCCGCCTCATCAAGAGGGGACGGCTTCACTCCCCAGAGATAGTCTCCAGGCGTCTAGACAGGATAACCGCCTGGCAGCTAAAGCTGTATTCCCTCAGTGCCAAGGGAAATTTGATAGAGGAAGGGAGGTTATTGCTGGGGGGGGATGAAGGGCGGTTTCCGTTTAGCCCATCTCACCGCGGCCTTTCTGGCATGCGCTGATTCGCGCCAGCGCTCGCTGCAGGCTGGCACTGGCCCGGGCAAAGTCGATTTCCGGATTGTACACGTCGGCCAGGCGTTTTTCAGCGCGCGACTTAGAGGTCTGGGCTCTTTCCAGGTCGACTTCATCCCCACGCTCGGCCTTTTCCGCCAGGACTGTTACCTTGTCAGGAAGAACTTCGCAGTAACCGGAGGCAATGGAAAGAAAAGAAGTACTATGGTTCCTGCGATAGGAGATCTCCCCGATCTGCAGCTGGGTAATCAACGGAGCGTGTCCCGGCAGAATCCCCAGGTAGCCATTCAACCCGGGAACCTGTACTTCATCCACGTCGTCCTTCAAAACTCGGCGCTCGGGAGTAACCACTTCAAGCTGGATCTTTTCTGAAACCATAATACCTTATCTGGATCTGGAGAAAGGATCAAGGGATCAAACAAATCGTGCAACAGACCTGGCCGATCTGCCTGGCTTTGGTCTCACACCTTGCTGCGTGCCATTCTCCTCAGGCTACCTGCCGAAAGCGTTCGCCCTTCTCCCTGGCCTCATCAATGGTTCCCACCATGTAAAAAGCCTGTTCGGGAAGATCATCATGCTTGCCTTCGATGATCTCCTTGAAACTGCGGACGGTCTCGGTCAGGGGCACGTATTTTCCTTCCAGTCCTGTGAACTGAGAAGCGACGAAGAACGGCTGGGAGAGGAACCGCTGGATCTTGCGGGCCCGCGCCACGGTCAACTTGTCCTCGTCAGAAAGCTCATCAATCCCCAAGATCGCAATGATGTCCTGCAGGTCTTTATACTTTTGCAGGATTTGTTTGACTGCCTTGGCTGTTTGGTAGTGTTCCTCCCCGATAATGCGAGGATCCAAAATTCTAGAGCTGGAAGCCAGCGGGTCAACTGCCGGGTAGATCCCCAACTCAACAATCTGTCGCGACAAGTTGGTGGTGGCGTCCAAGTGGGTGAAGGCCGTAGCGGGGGCCGGGTCGGTGTAGTCGTCAGCCGGCACATAAATGGCTTGAACGGAA
>JBGOTQ010000243.1:0-11678 GCA_041476565.1 Terriglobia bacterium
CACTCTCAATGCCGGAGTGCCGGACCTGAGGGGCGCCATCGGCGTGATCGCACCGGGCACTGGGCTGGGTGAATCCTTCCTCACCTGGGATGGATCCCGTTACATTGCTCACAGTTCCGAAGGCGGCCATGCCAGCTATGCGCCGACTGATGAGATACAGATTGGCCTGTTGGCATACATGCTCAAGCGGTTCGCTCACGTGAGCTATGAGCAAGTTTGTTCCGGCATCGGGATCCCACACATCTATGAGTATCTTCGCAGCAGCGGTTATGCGCTGGAAACGCCCGATGTCGTCGAAGCTATTACCGCTGCGCGCGACCCGGCGCCGACCATCATCCAATTCGGTCTCGATCCCACCCACCCCAGCGTTTTATGCGCCACGACGATCGACATTCTTATTTCGATTCTCGGCGATGAAGCCGGCAATCTTGCGCTTAAGGTGCTGGCGACCGGCGGTATTTACCTCGCTGGTGGCATCGCCACCCATGTGCTACCGGCACTCAAGGGGCAGTGTTTCATGCAATCGTTCAAACGCAAGGGACGCTTCGCCGAATTGATGGCGCGGATACCGATTCACGTGATCGTGACCCGGGCTGCTCTGGCCGGGGCGGCCAGTTATGGGTTGGAGAACCTCATACTCGGTTCCGACTCTCGTTGACACCTGCGCGGTTGGCTGCAGAGCCAAATGTCAGGGATGCCGGCTTGATCTCTGACAAATGTCCGCCGGAAGTGCCAATGGGTTGGCAACAGATAACCGGTTATCAGCGCAATTTGGTCAACTCCAGCTCCAACCGCAATGCTGTGTGGCTCATTATCTTGCCAATCAACAAGTTGCGAAAAGCCTTGGCCCCTCTGCCGGTTGACTCTCGGTTACCACGATAGTGGTATTTCCAGGTCATTCCTTTAGGGTAGATAAAAAACCGTCTATCTCGTGATGTGTTCTTCGCTACGATCCAGCAAATTATGAGGTAACGAATCCGACGAAAGGCGGCATGTTGAATTTCAGCGGGGAAAAGGAACAAATCCTCCAGTGAACATCAATTCGATGAGCAAGCGGCCCGAAGGGACGCACTAGGGTGTAGGCACCACCGGCTATTCCAAGGATGTCTGGCCGGAATGGATTCGCCGACGGGATCGCCAACTCTCTGAGGCGCGCGGATCCGGGCTGGGCCATGCATTGGATGGTTCTGGAAACGCGCCTACAGAGCAAACAAGGAGCAACGAAACTTCAACCACCACAAATAGCAGAGAGGATAATCGATGAACACTTCATTCAAACAGGTAACCGACAAGGACCTCGCCCAGCAAATCATCGACACCATGCTTCAGGTGCCGGGAACCAAACCGGGCTATCGTCCTGTTCATGCGAAAGGGATCGTATGCCAAGGAACGTTCGTGCCCTCGGGAGATGCGGCGACCCTTTCCAAAGCCGTTCATTTCCAGGGAGCTTCGGTGCCCGTGACCGTTCGCCTTTCGGACGGGGCGCCTGACCCTTCCATCCCGGATAACTCGCCTGACGCCGGCCCGCGCGGAATGGCGATTCGATTCCACCTTCCCGGCGACGGGAAAACCGATATCGTCGCGATGTCGCACAACGGCTTCGTCGTCGGCACCGGTGAAGAGCTTCTAGCGCTTCAAAAGGCCATCGTGGGGACCGATCCCAGCAAGCCGCACCCCTGGCCTATCGAAGTGTTTGTCACCACACATCCCCTTGCCTTGAAATTCGTGCAAGATAACAAGGTGATACCTGCCAGCTTCGCCACCGAATCGTTCTTCTCCAACGACGCTTTCATTCTCGTGAATAAGGACGGAGTAAGACAGGCAGGGCGTTACAAGATTCTTCCTGTCGCCGGTCAGCATGACCTGAGCGACGCGGAGGCAAAAACCAAGTCGCCTAATTTTCTTGTTGAAGAGCTCAAGACGCGGCTCGCGACCGAGCCAATCAAGTTCCGTCTGGTTGTGCAACTTCCCAATGCCGGCGATCCCACGAATGATCCCTCGCTCGTTTGGCCCGACGATCGTAAAACAATTGACGCCGGCACGATCAGCATTACTTCCGTTGTGGCCGATAGTGCCGGAGCCGAAAGGGAACTGGTATATGATCCGACGCACTTAACGGATGGGATCGAATTGTCCGATGACCCGCTGCCCGCTCTGCGCGCCAGGATCTATTCGCTCTCAGCCTCGCATCGCCAGCAAAAGTAACGAGCGGATGCTCGCACATAGACAGTGTTGAAGTGCTAAGAAGCCGATCGCGCAACCTACACCACGGCTTACGCCCGTCCGGGGCGCATGCGCGCAGGCTGGGCGTATTTTGTTTCCTTCATCCAGGCAGCCAAAGATTTCGCCCAACTTTCTCAAACCAAGCTGACCATGCCGGTCCTGGTGATCGGCGGCGACAAGGCTAACGGAGAAGTACTGGGGTGGCAAATGAAGCTGGTCGCTTCGGACGTGACAATTGTCGTCCTGAAAGATACCGGACACTGGGTCATGGACAAACGGCCCAAGGAAACGACCGATGCGCTCATGAATTTTTTGTGAGGACTAGCATACAGCAAACCGGTCGCGATTATGGGCGCTTCGGTCGGGACAATTGGCACGGCACGGGCGCAATATCACCTCCGGTAGACGTTCGTGTTATCCGTTTATCAGCCGGAAGTCATTATCGGCGATGCTGCGCAGAGGTTTGATTCGGGTGGAAATTTGGTGGATGAATCAGCAAAAACCTTGATTCGTCAGTTGCTTCAGAGTCTTGTTGATTGGACACAGCGCATTCAGGCGCTTGACCAGACCAGCAAGGTGAACGCGTGACAGAGCAGTCGATACGGCAATCAATCTGTGACAAGAAAGGAGCAGTCTAATGACAAAAAAGCAGACTGATGGTACCACCAGCAGGAATATTAGTGCCCAACCCCGTCTTCACCAACGTGCCGGCGAAATCCAGGCTTATAGAACTGTGAGCCTCAACTTACCGCTTGAACTCGAAGAACCGGTACGCCTGGAAATGACGGAACAACTGAACCAACTACTGGCCGACACCATTACCATGCGGGATTTGTACAAGAAGTCTCATTGGCAAGTGGCTGGACCAACGTTCTACCAACTCCACCTGCTTTATGACAAACACTATGGCGAGCAAGTTGAGTTGGTGGACTCGATTGCCGAAAGGATTCAGCTACTTGGCGGCGTCAGCCTGGCCATGGCGCCCGATGTCGCTGAGACTACACAGATCGAGCGCGCTCCTCGCGGTCGCGAAGAGGTTCCGGTTCAATTGTCGCGATTGCTGGATGCTCACCAAGTGATCATTCGTGAAGCACGTGTTCTGGCACGGCGTGCTTCCCAGCTTGGCGATGACGGCACGAACGACCTTGTAGTAAGCGAAGTGCTCCGCACCAATGAGCTCCAAGTCTGGTTCCTGAGCGAGCACCTAGTCGATATTCCGTTGGTCAGAGCGAAAGAGCGATCGGCGACTGCAGGCTCAGCGTAGCTCCATTCCCGGGCCATTTTCGTCCGGAGCGAGACCTCCAAGGGCCTGGCAACTGACTGACCGAGCCGGAGGAAGAAGTGCGTCGCACAACAAGGAGGAAGAATGAGAATCGCGTTGCGATTGGCAATTGGTTCAATCTTTTTCTCTGCGTTCACAATGCAGGCGCTGCAGGATGGCTCCCACACACACCAGGACGGTAAGTTGGCCGTCGATCCTGCCTGGCCCGAGTTGAACTCCGGCATGGAGAAGATGCTAGGTTCCTGATCGTTGCCGATCTGAAGGATCAGTCTCGGGTGGTACTGCAGCAGGCCAGCGCTTCTAGCGGTCCTTAAATGGGAAGCACTGAAATGGATGGACCTGCAGAACCAGGAGGGGCGCTGTTGTCCGTGATCATCTAACTAAGTGAATTCTAATCAGGGGACCGAAACATGGACTTACAACTGACCAACAACACTGCCATTGTGACCGGCTCAACGGCCGGAATCGGATTCGCTATAGCCTCCCTCTTCGCCCAGGAAGGGGTTGCGGTCGTGGTGAACGGGCGTTCTCAGAAGCGAGTGGACGAGTCCATCGAGCGTATTAGACGAGAGCAAAAAGATGCACATGTGACGGGAGTAGCTGCAGACTTAGGCGCCCGCAAAGGCGTAGACCTGCTCATAAGTTCCCTGCCCCAGGTCGACATGCTGGTGAACAATCTTGGCATTTTTGAGCCGAAGCCGTTTACCGAGATCCCTGATGAGGACTGGCTGCGGTTCTTCGAGGTCAACGTTATGAGCGGCGTCCGCTTGAGCCGATTCTACATACCGGGAATGCTGAAGAGGAATTGGGGCCGAATTGTGTTCATCTGCAGCGAGTCGGCTCTGAATATCAAAACATCGCGGTAGTCGAAACATTGGCGACAAAGGCTGCCCAATAGCAGTCCGCCAGGATTTCTTGGGAAACGCGAAGGAGAAACCGCAGTTATTATTGATCCGAAAGGAGTTTGTCATGGTGACCCAACCTCTTGGAAGGGAGCTCAGCAATCGAGAGTTCTTCATTCAGAAGCGGACACAAGAGTACCCTGCCTTCGTGAGGGTCTTAAAAGCACTCCCTGCTCATAATCTCGATTATCGGCCCCATCCGCGATCACGTTCAGCCGGAGAATTGGTGGCCTTGCTGGTCTGCTCCCAACAAGGTTGCATTCAACTCTGCAAAAGTCGAAAAAGCACGTACAGTGGATTGCGCTGGCAGGAACCTGGCGGCTTCGGCCGGCTGGACGACATGATTGCCACTTATGAGGGTGATCATGACACCCTAGCCAGTCAATTGGACGCGTTGGATGACAGTGCATGGTACCACCAGGCTTGGCTGATTCGCGGGACAGAGGAGATTTTGCTCAAAGACACAGTGGGCGGACTGCTGTGGATTGCATTGTTCGATGTCATTCATCATCGCGGCCAACTGAGCACTTATATTCGCCCGATGGGCGGCAAGGTCCCGAGCATTTACGGACCCTCCGCTGACGATGCTGGGTAATAGATAACAGCCAGAAGCAGGCTTACACGGGCCATACACATAGCGGCCTGGCAGGCTGCAGGGACCGTGAATGGAATCTCGCTTATGTTTGACAAGCTGGCTATCGCCGCCCAAGAGACGCTTGCGAAGACCTCAGCCAGGCATTGGGGCAACTCGATATCCTCGTCGTCAACGCCGGAATCCTCGATTTGCGTCCCCTCGACAAATGGGATGAGACCGCGTTTAACCGATCCTTCGCATTTAATATCAAGGGGCCGTTCTTCCTAATCCAAGCGCTGCTGCCGGTCTTCTCAAATCCGGCATCAATCGTGCTGACCACATCAATCAACGCAAATGTTGGCATGGCGAATTCGAGCATTTCCGGAGCATGCAACCACCCAGCGGCTCACGGCCGTAGGCTGGGAAAATGCAAGGACACCTTGGGGCTTGCGCAGTTTCTTACTGTAGCCGGAATTCGCATCTCGGTGCGGTCAAGTAGGGTTCGCAGTCTGTGGCAGGCCACGACGCCGGTTTAAAGTCTACCTCGATAGTGGTATTCCTTCATAAGTCTACAGTGGTAGGCAAGAAATATCCTATCTCGTGATGCCTTTTTCACTCCGATCCTTCATAGTTCGATGTGGCGGTGCCCAGGCGGCACGCGAGCAGACGAAGAGACAGTCTATGGCTTTTAAGAGGTATGCCCTACCTGTCAATTCGAACAATTGCCAAGACATTTTTCAGGCTGGTTTGCGGCGGAGTATTTCCGAAAAAGATCATTTACGACATGAATCGACGGAGGATAATCATCGTACTCGCGCATGCCATTGTGACAACGGCTGAGTTGATCGATGGGCTTTCCCAGCCATCTATAGTTTTCGAGCGGAAGCATAACTCAGGTGCAGCAGCACAAATCTAAAGTAGTCTCACAAAAAGGAGGGACACACATAATGATTTTCGGTATGACGACATTCACCTTCGTGCACGTGGTATTGAGCTTGATCGGAATCTTCTCGGGATTCGTCGTCGTGTTCGGGCTCCTAACAGCGAACCGGCTCGACGGCTGGACTGCCATATTTCTGGTAACCACCGGCCTGACAAGCGTCACAGGATTTTTCTTTCCGTTCCACCGTTTTTTGCCGTCCCATGCCCTCGTTATCATATCGCTGATCGCGCTGCCGATTGCGATCTACGCCCTCTACGCACGACATCTCGCCGGCGCCTGGCGCAAGACCTACGTGGTCACTGCCGTGACGGCCCTCTATCTGAATGTATTCGTTTTGATTGTGCAGCTCTTCGAGAAAGTGCCAGATCTGAAGGCGATGGCTCCGTCCCAATCCGAGCCGCCGTTCCTGTTCACACAGCTCATAGTTCTGACGCTATTCGTCGCGCTCTCCAATGTCGCTACACTCAAGTTCCGGGACGTGCCGGTCCGAGCGGCTTGATCGGTCACCGTTGCGTGGCTTTGAGCCATTAATGCCACATCAACGCAGGGGTAAAGGACAGAAAGAAGAGAAAAACGCGATGACAATAGTGAAGACAGTTCCAGACAGTCCGGCAGGTAGTCACTCCAAATCCGGAAACGACGCTCATGCACTGGGCGCAGAGCTGCTTGCCGCAGGCGCTGTGGCTCCCAATTTCAACTTGAACGTTACTCCAGACCAAACACTCTCCTTGAGTGACCTGCGCGGGAGACCTGTAATTCTTGCGTTCTATCCCTCGGACTGGAGCCCTGTCTGCGGCGACCAGATGGCCCTGTACAACGAGGTTCTTCCCGAGTTTCACAGATTTGGAGCGGAATTGCTGGGTGTGTCCGTCGACGGTGTTTGGTGCCATCGCGCCTTTGCGGAAGCCCGGCACCTGCACTTTCCCTTGCTCGCGGATTTTGAGCCCAAGGGACTCGTCGCTCGGCAGTACGGCGCCTACCGGGCAAAGGAGGGCGTGAGCGAGCGCGCTCTCTTTGTCATCGATAAGAACGGAATTATCAGCTGGAGCTATTGTTCACCGATTGCGGTAAACCCAGGCGCGGAAGGAATCCTGCAGGCACTGGAAGACTTGTCGAAATAGGAGGAATTTATGGCCACACTCAAAGTACCCATCACATCGACGGATCACTTTCAAGGTCCGGAAAGCGCGGACGTGACCATGGCAGAGTATGGAGACTACGAATGCCCTCACTGTGGGCGGGCGCATCCCATAGTCAAAAGCGTGCAGAAGTATTTTGGAGAACGGCTCCGTTTTGTCTTCCGGAACTTTCCTTTGGGTGAGATGCATCCGCATGCTGAAGCCGCTGCCGAGACCGCTGAATTCGCGGGCGCCCATGGGAAATTCTGGGAGATGCACGATCTCCTATTTGAGAACCAGGATCGCTTGGGCGGCCAGCTTTTCTTGGGACTTGCCCAAGAGCTTGAGCTCTCTGCCATCGCACTGCGCCAGGCGCTTGAAGGGGGTGAGTTCAAGAGTCGCGTGCGAGGCGACTTTACGGGTGGTGTCCGCAGCGGAGTCAATGGGACACCGACTTTCTTCATCAACGGGCGACGCCATGACGGATCCTTCGACTTCGAGAGTCTCGTATTAGCCATAGAGGAAGCAATCAGTGCGACGAAAAGTACCGCCAAGGCATAAAGTAGAATAAGGGGACTCTGCTTTTTGACGACATCGCTGGGTCAAATCGTTTGGGGAATTCCACGGGTGGCAACTCCTGATGATGGGAGTAGCTACATTGCGGTTGTTGGATTCCGTCTCCGCTGCTGTTGAGTCACTTGTCCGCATAAATGTGGCTATGCTCTAGATCCTCGCAGGTGGCAGCAATCCACGGATTGTACGTCATATAGCAGCTGTGTTGAAGATGTTCGGAGGGCAAATCGTCTCAAATGAGCAAAGAAATTGCAGGCATCCATCACATTACTGCCATCGCAGGCGACCCGCAACAGAATCTGGACTTTTATACCGGAGTTCTTGGTTTACGGCTTGTCAAACTCACGGTTAACTATGACGACCCGCAGACCTACCATTTTTATTACGGTGACGGCCAGGGCCATCCGGGAACGATTCTCACCTTCTTCCCCTGGCTTGGAGCCAGGAAAGGAAGCCAGGGTAATGGCCAGGTGACCTTTACGGCATTCTCTGTTCCGGAAGGTGCGATGACCTATTGGAGTAAGAGGTTCACTGAAGACGGCATTAAGTTCGAGGAGCCTTATAGCCGATTTCAGGAACAGGTGATCGGGTTCTTGGATCCTGATGGGCTTCGGCTTGAACTGGTTGCCGTACCATCACTGAGTCCGGAGAAAAGCTGGCAAGCAGGCCCTATCCCCCCGGAGTACTCCATTCACGGCTTTCACAGTGCTACGCTGGCGGAAGAAGGATTCGAGCAGACGGCGTCACTCCTCATCCAGACCCTTGGATTCCGACTGGTCCAAAAGGAAGGCAACCGTTTTCGGTATGCCGTTGGATCGGGTGAAGCCGGTTCCGTCGTTGATGTCGTCTGCTCGCCTTACGGCAACATGGGCACGGTTGCGGTGGGTACAGTCCATCACATTGCCTGGCGCACAGCCGATGACCCGCAACAATGCCAATGGCATAGTGACATCGCTCGACAGGGTTACAAAATATCTCCCGTCATGGATCGGAAGTATTTCCACTCGATCTATTTCCGGGAGCCCGGAGGCGTGTTATTCGAGATTGCCACCGACCCACCGGGCTTTACAGTGGACGAGCCGCTGGAAAGCCTTGGGACAAAGCTGGTCTTGCCGGCCTGGCTAGAAGCCCACCGGAACCATATTGAAGCTGATTTGCCGCCCATTCGACTATCGAAGGCTGTTTCTGCGAGGGCTGGATGACACAGGCGAGCCTTGGTTTCATACACCGCTTTGTTCCCTTCGTCCACGCCTGGACAGTCCGAGAGGGACGTCTCCAACGACTGCGAGCTTTCACCGACACGGCATTACTGGCCCATGCGCTGGCTAAGGACTGGACTGGCCGAGCTTCATGGCCGTTTTCGCCCTTCCCGAGCAATGTGGTCCATGGCTCACTGGTTGTCCCGATTTTTGAGCGATTCGTCCCCATCAATCATGAGACGTTCTGCTCGAGCACCAGTAGGCCACACCATCGACTGCAATATCCTCGCGCTACCTTCGATGAGGTTAACACCCTCAGCGTCAAGGGCCTGAACAAGTCAGCGATTGCTTGGGTAAAGTCAATCGCCTGGAATGCTGTTCATCGCTGGCTCCAAAGTCGGACATGAAGTCCAGGTTCCTCCAGTTCGTTGCCCTCCACTCCGGCTTTTTCCTGAGGAGACATTTCTTGCAGTTCTCTGGCTCAAAAGTGGGGAACTCATCACCAATCTCTTGAAGAGACTTCAGAAGAACAGGCATAGCCAGATCCTGAAGCTATCCAAAAACGTCAGTGTCTATCATTCGAATTCGAGAATTATCCAACAGGCAAGCGGCTATGAGAACTTGCGGCACCGGCGAAATGCCAGGAATATGAGAAGTTGGGTTCCCGAGAGATGCTCTTTTTGAATCAAGCTCGGCAAGAATTGAGTGGCACGAGGTACAAAAGTCTCCACTCCAAGTGGAATGAAGATAGTGTATTTTCCCCATTGCCCGCTGAATCCGGAGATTATAGCTGTGCGGTCAAAGCGTCGTTTGTTGCGTACAAAATCAATGAGAGTTACTCGGCTTTTGGTGACCTTGATTGATGGGATTCAGGGACAACACGCCAACATCCAGTTGTCCCTGCTGTTGTCCCGGTTCATGTCCCTTGCAAGGAGCGCTGACCTTCGCGACCTGATACAGATAGTCGGCAGTTGTAGCCTTGCCTGGGACGTGGGCAGGGACGGGGAGCGGGCGGTGGCGACCCTCTATTTCCGGCGAGAATGCCGCCCAAAATGCCCTGCGGGATCCGCTTGTAGGTGACTCGCTCCAGGGTCGCCACCGCCCGCTCCCTAGTTCAAATGCTCCATATTTACGACTATACCCAGGACTATACGGGAGACTGGCGAAATTCTTGGAAAAGAAGATGCCATGTCCCGCAAAAATGATTACTCGCTGATCAAGCCACAGCTCTATATCCAATTCCAACAACTCAATTTCAAAATCGACCCCATCACCCTGAAGATGCTCAACGCCTACGGTGAATTCATCCACTCTGACACCTCTTACGTCATCCACGAGGCCCTGAACCTTCTTTCTTCGGAAGATGCAGCTTTTGCCAATGGCTTGACGTCCGGGACAGGCAGAACAGTGAGCCTTTGTCCAGTCTAGAGACCTGATTCATCGAGGGCGGGAAAATGGCCGACGTAGGCAGCAACGATAGTGGGCGTTCCGAGGACAAGAGTCGGGATCCCGATCAAATGGCAGATAGCCGTCCCCAGGATCAACGCCCCAAGAGTCCTGTTGTTCAAGCTCGCATGGCCACCAGTCTGGTAGACGTTTCTGCTGAGGTTGCCCACTGAACTCAAAGTTGGAGGGAATCAAAGATGGGAAGGAAAACCTCTTCTTCATTCATCTGGAGAGTCACAAGGTTTGTCTGGTAAGAATGACTCCTCATCCGGATGAAGCGTGGATGAAACAGATGACCAGGATCGTGGGCATGGACCAATGGGGCTTCATCGAAAACTTCCAGTATTTGCTTCATGACCGAGAGGGCAAGTTCTGCCTGTACTTTGATGAGATCATCGAGTCGGGGAATGTGATACCAATCCCGCTGCCAGCCCGGAGTCCCAACTTGAATTGCTACACGGAGAGGTGGGTGAGATCCGTCAAAGAGGACTGCCTCTCCAGGCTGATTCTCTTCGGAGAGCCTTCTCTGAGGCGAGCCCTTCAACAATACGAAGTGCATTTCCACGAGGAACGCAATCATCAGGGCAAAGACAACAAATTGCTGGTTCCTCGGCAGACTCCACCGGCCAGGCGCGCTCAGGAACCGGTTCAATTTCAGCCGCGATTAGGAAGCCTGCTGAAATACTATTGCCGGAAGGCTGCCTAAGCATTCAATCCGACAACGCTCGAATGCTTAGAAGGCCCACGAAAGCCCCGAACCATCCTACGGAAGTCCCCAAGTAACATTCTCAGTTTTGATTCTATTGGTGCGGACCACACCTATGCCCACAGAGTCCATAGAGCGATGACTTTCGACAAGGGATGCAATCGAAAAGCAACACTGCAGCTTGCTCTGGACTCCGCAGAGGTTTTTTGACCATACGGGATTTAAGATCCTAGGCTGCCTTTCGGGTAAGATTCCAGTGCCGCATTCGCAGATCCACAAATCGCTGGAATTATCTGGCCAACCCCTTGTTTCAATTAGTCTAACAGAATTTGTTTCAGAGTCGAGAGGTTGAAGCTCACTTGAACCATCGTCCATCTGAGGGTTAAATGGCCGGGGCCGGACAGAACTGCCGCGAGTGAATTCCCTGACGAGATCGTGGCGTTCTCTTTCTTCGCCAAAACGATTGTCCATCACTTGCGCAAATCTATCAGCCGTTCTCTTGGCCAGCACCCGGCGCCGAAGTCAACAATCAAATGCTCCACTTTCGTCTTTAAACTCTGAAAGGTGAATTTGATGACCACATCCATTTCTATCAAATTCCTCATCGACCAGGTTGATTGCTATCTGCAGAGACAGCGTCCCCTTGCCGGTGCTGTGTTTGTTTCCCTCAAAGGCGACCACCGCATGATCCCCGATGCCTGGCTGTCCATGG
>JBGOTQ010000244.1:0-11660 GCA_041476565.1 Terriglobia bacterium
GAGTTATTGGACCTGGTGGAGCTGGAGGTGCGGGAGCTGCTGAAGAGCTACAAATTTCCCGGGGACGAGGTTCCGGTGGTACGGGTATCGGCCTTGGGGGCGTTGAACGGGGAGGCGCAGTGGGAGAAGGGGATATGGGAGCTGATGGAGGCGGTGGACAGTTACATACCGTTGCCGCAGCGGGACGTGGAGAAGCCGTTTTTGATGCCGATTGAGGACATATTTTCGATCTCGGGACGGGGGACGGTGGTGACGGGTCGGGTGGAGCGGGGGAAGGTCAAGGTGGGGGAGGAAATCGAGGTGGTGGGGATCCGGCCGACGTTCAAGCGGGTGGTGACCGGGGTGGAGATGTTCAAGAAGCTGCTGGACGAAGGGGTAGCGGGGGACAACGTGGGATTGCTGTTGCGGGGGACCGAGAAGGACGCTGTAGAGCGGGGGCAGGTGGTGTCGAAGGTGGGGTCGATCACGCCACACACCCGGTTCAAGTCGGAGGTCTACATTTTGACGAAGGAAGAGGGGGGTCGGCACACGCCGTTTTTCAACGGATACCGGCCGCAGTTTTATTTTCGGACGACGGACGTGACGGGGGTGGCCAAGTTGCCGGAAGGGACTGAGATGGTGATGCCGGGGGACAATGTCCCGCTGGAGATCGAGCTGATTACCCCGATCGCCATGGAGAAGGGGTTGCGATTTGCCATCCGGGAAGGCGGCCGGACCGTGGGAGCCGGAACCATTACGGAGATCTATGAATAACAGGTCGTAGGTGTGACGTGTCAGATGTCAGCGAGCTTCCCCGACGCCCAACACCCCGAACCTGATCGAGAAACAGACAACTATGTTGAACGAAAAGATTCGCATTCGCTTAAAAGCTTACGACTATCGCGTGCTCGACCAGTCAGCCTCCGAAATCGTGGATACGGCCAAAAGGACAGGCGCCCGGGTGGCAGGCCCTATTCCGCTGCCCACGGTCAAGAACCGTTGGACCGTCCTGCGCTCTCCTCATGTGGACAAGAAATCCAGGGAACAGTTTGAAATTCGCACGCACAAGCGGCTGCTGGACATCCTCGAACCGACGCCTCAGACCATTGATGCCTTGATGAAACTGGATCTCCCTGCCGGGGTAGATGTCGAGATCAAGGCTTACGGAAAGGAACACAAGTAGGAGGATCCAGACGACAGCAGGAGCCTCTTTGTTCCTGCTGCTAGCAGAGAGGGACCTATGATTAACGGGATACTTGGAAAAAAAATGGGGATGACCCAATTATTCGGGGAGAATGGCGAAGTGATTCCCGCCACGGTCATCAAGGCCGGACCTTGTGTGATTATTCAGAAAAAAACGGCCACCCCGGATGGTTATAACGCTGTCCAGCTGGGATTAGTGGAATTTGTATCCAATAAGAAAGTGATCAAGCCGCTGGCTGGCCACTTCAAGAAATGGGGTGCGCCCCCTGTCAAATTCATTCGCGAGTTTCGCATGAGCCAATCGGAAGAGGATACTCAGGTAGGCAGTAAAATCCTGGTGGACCAATTCTCGATTAATGACAAGGTCATTATCACAGGGATCAGCAAGGGTAAAGGGTTTGCGGGGGTTATCAAACGCCACAAATTCCGGGGTGGAGCAGCTTCTCATGGATCGATGTTTCACCGTGCACCAGGTTCCATCGGGGCTTCTGCTTTTCCTTCTCGCGTCCTTAAGGGCATGCGAGCAGCCGGGCACATGGGTCACGTTCAGGTGACCACGAAAAACCTGCGTGTCGTCAAGATTGATCCCGAGAACAATCTGCTGGTGGTGAAGGGAGCGGTGCCTGGAGCCAACGGGGGCTACCTCATCATTCGCAAGAATCGTCGTAGTGCAGAATAAATGGCCCGGTTGGGCAAGGTAGGGAAGTCATCATGCCAAAACTCGAGATTAAGAATCTCAATAACGAAGTGGTCGGTGAGCTTGCCCTGTATGATGGAGTTTTCGCGACCAGAGTGAACAAAAGTCTTCTGCACGCCGCCGTGAAACAGTACCTGGATGGTCTGCACCAGGGGACCCATGCCACCAAGAACCGCTCGCAGGTTAGCGGCGGAGGCAAGAAACCTTGGCGACAAAAGGGAACAGGACGCGCTCGGGCTGGCAGTTCCAGAAACCCGATCTGGCGGCACGGTGGAGTGGCTCACGGTCCCCAGCCTCGGTCATACGAGTGGCACCTCCCGAAGAAGATGATCCAGGGGGCCCTCCGATCTGCCCTGACCGAAAAATTCAACGGGAATGCCATCATGGTAGTGGAAGCCTTTTCCTTACTGAACCACAAGACCAAGGAGTTCCGGAACATTCTGAAGAAGCTTGACGTTCGGAAGAAACTCCTGGTAGTGGAGTCGGATGAGAACGAGAACCTACTGCGGGCATCGAGAAACCTTCCTGATGTCAAACTCGTCAAGAGTTTTGAAGTCTGCGTTTACGATGTGCTGAACAGTGATCGGCTTATCTTTTCTAAGACTGCCATCCAGAAGCTCCAGGAGGCCTTAAATCCATGAAAAACCGGTATGAAGTGATCAGACGACCGATCATCACGGAAAAGGCCTTGGACCAGAAGGAAGAGAAGCGCATCCTCTGCTTCGAAGTGAACGTGCGGGCCAACAAGCAGGATGTCAAGGATGCTGTTGAGAAGTTGTTTAAAGTCAAGGTGGATTCTGTCAAAACTTTGCAATTCTATGGAAAAGAGCGGCGGCGCGGTCGCTACACGGGCTACAGGCCTGATTGGAAAAAGGCCTACGTCAAACTGAAGCCCGGCGAGAAAATGATCGAGTACGCGGAGAATTTATAGTATGGGACTCAAGACTTTCAGACCTACAACTCCGTCGTTGCGCTTCAAGACGGTCACAACTTTTGATGAGATTACCAAGGGGCGGCCCGAGAAGAGCTTGCTCGAACCCAGCCCTCGGACCGGGGGCCGGAACAGTGTAGGCTGGATGACTGTGAGGCACCGGGGGGGCGGCCACAAACGGATGTACCGGGCAATTGATTTCAAGCGCAACAAGACCGGCATACCCGCAAAAGTGGCGGCCGTCGAGTACGACCCGAATCGTTCCGCTCGGATTGCGCTGCTGCATTACGTCGATGGCGAGAAACGCTACATCCTTCATCCCATTGGGCTTCAAGTTGGCTCCACGGTTGTTTCGGGGCCCGAAGCTGATATCCTGGTGGGCAATGCCTTGCCCTTAAAGAACATCCCGGTCGGGACGACCATCCACAACATCGAACTTCGGAAAGGGAAGGGAGCCCAAATGGTTCGTTCCGCGGGAGGCGCAGCCCAACTGGTGGCCAAGGATGGAGATTACGCTCAGGTTCGCTTGCCTTCCGGGGAGGTGCGCCAGGTCCATATTGAATGCCTGGCTACTATCGGCCAGGTCGGCAATGTGGACCATTCCAACGTCACCATCGGAAAGGCAGGTCGAAGCCGATGGGTGGGCAAAAGGCCTGCGGTTCGTGGAGTGGCCATGAATCCGGTAGATCACCCGCATGGCGGGGGGGAAGGAAAAACCTCAGGTGGGCGGCATCCGGTAACTCCATGGGGCCAGCCGACCCGGGGATTTAAGACTCGCAACAGCAAGAGAACCGACCGCTTCATCATCAAACGGAAGAAGCAGGGCAGAGAAACCTAGAGGAGAAAATCATGGCGAGATCAGTCAAGAAAGGGGCCTTCGTGGATACTGCGCTCTTGAAGGTCATCGAAGACATGAACAAGCGCTTCGATAAGAAGGTATTCAAGACCTGGTCCCGCAGATCCACGATTATCCCCAAGATGGTGAGCCACACTTTGGCGGTTCACAATGGGAAGAAGTTTATCCCCGTTTACATTACGGAAAACATGGTGGGCCATAAGCTGGGTGAGTTTTCACCCACCAGGATTTTTAAAGGACATAGCTCCAGGGTAGCGGAGAAAACAGCTTCTCCTGCTCCAAAACCCTAATTTGAGGCACCGGGAAGAAATCCATGGAAGCGAGCGCCACAGCCAAGTACGTTCGAGGGTCACCCCAGAAGGCTAGACTGGTGATGGACTTGATTCGAGGAAAGAATGTGTCGGAGGCCCTGGTAATCCTCCGGTTTACCAAGAAGCGGGCTTCGAAAGAGGTCGAAAAGGTTTTGAAATCTGCCATTGCCAACGCAGAACAAAAGGAAGAAGGCACTGATGTCGATCGCCTCTTCATTAACAAAGCTTGGGTGAATGAAGGACCGCGCATGAAGCGGCTGCGTCCTGCCCCCATGGGCCGGGCCTATCGCATTCAACGACGCATGAGCCATATCACGATCCACGTTTCGCACAAATAAGGGAGGAATCGCTTGGGACAGAAAGTGCACCCCTACGGATTTCGCTTGGGTTACAACAAGACCTGGTTGTCACGCTGGTATGCCAAGAAGGATTACAGCACTCTCTTGCATGAAGACCTGAAGCTGAAATCGGAGATGAAAAAACAGCTGGGTCATGCGGGTGTGTCGGCCATCGAGATCGAGCGCCCGGGGAACAAGATACGGATCACGATCCACACTTCCAGACCGGGCATCATCATTGGCCGCAAGGGTTCGGAAATCGACAAACTCAAGGCAGACCTACAAAAGCGCACTAACCGCGAAGTCTTCATCAATATCAATGAAATCCACCGGCCTGAATTGGAAGCCCAGCTGGTGGCTGAATCAATCGCGCTGCAACTGGAGAAGCGCATTGCTTTTCGCCGTGCCATGCGGAAGGCAGTCGACAGCGCGCTCAAGGTCAATGCCAAAGGCATTAAGGTCTGCTGTGCAGGAAGACTGAATGGAGCGGAAATCGCACGCACCGAGTGGTACCTGCAGGGGCGGTTGCCTCTGCACACGTTGCGTGCCGACATTGATTATGGCTTTGCGGAGGCCATGACCACCTATGGTGTCATCGGCGTCAAGGTATGGATTTATAAAGGCGAAGTCTTCCCCGCCGCCAAGAAGAGCTTGGTTTCTCGCGTGCCGACACTCTGATTGGGAGCCAATCCTTGTTTCGCGGGTGGCCCAGTAGAGGCGGTGAATTGAGTCTTAACTTGCTGGAGAGTTTCGTACTATGTTGATGCCTAAGAAGGTCAAATACCGCAAGCAGCAGCGCGGACGCATGAAAGGGAAAGCCTGGCGGGGGTCTGATATTGCCTTCGGGGAGTTTGGCTTGAAAGTGCTGGAGCCCGGGTGGATCACTGATCGACAGATTGAAGCCAGTCGAATCGCCATGACCCGGTTTGTCAAGCGAGGGGGCAAGGTCTGGGTTCGCCTTTTCCCGGACAAGCCCGTGACTAAGAAACCAGCTGAGACGCGCATGGGAAAAGGAAAAGGCGCACCCGAGTTCTGGGTGGCAGTGGTCCGTCCCGGCAAAGTGATTTTTGAGATGGAAGGCGTCAAGGAAGAGGTGGCTCGTGAAGCCATGCGCCTGGCTGCCAAGAAACTCCCCATCCAGACTAAGTTTGTCTCTCGAATGAGTCAGGAATAAGGTCATGAAAATTGATAAAATCCGGGATTTTTCCGAAGAAGAGCTGAACCACCAACTGCGGGAATTCTCTGAGCAAGTCTTCCGACTTCGTTTCCAAATGGCAACTGGCCAGACTGAAGGGTTGGCCAAGTTGCGCACTCTAAAAAAGGACATTGCCCGTATTAAGACCATCCAGCGGGAGCGTCAATTAAAAGTTGCCTTAGCTGGAACGAAATAGCTCAATGCACGGGAGAAGGTACTGAACCATGGACAGCGAAACCCCCCAAGTCAGTGCCGCCGGACCACAGGTGGGCAGAAGAAACATCAAGGTCGGCGTGGTCACCAGTAACAAGATGCAGAAAACGATCGTGGTCTCGGTGGAGAGGCGCGTTCCTCATCCTCTCTATCGGCGGATTATAACCAGGACCTCAAAATTCCTGGCCCACGATGAAAACAACACCTGCAGCATCGGGGACACGGTTTCCATTGTGGAGACCCGTCCTCTGAGCAAGCGTAAGCGCTGGCGCTTAGTGGAAGTGATCCGTAAGGCCAGTTAGGCTTGCCGGTCAAAGTGGCTGGCAGAAGCCAGAGGAGTCATTCGTATGATTCAAATGAGAACGATCCTGGAGGTCGCCGACAATTCGGGGGCCAAGAGAATTTCCTGCATCCTGCCCCTCGGCGGTTCGACTGGTAGCAAGGCCAGTTTAGGAGATATCATAACGGCTTCCGTCAAAGAGGCTGCCCCGGATTCCAACATAAAGAAAGGGAACGTAGTGAAAGCGGTCATCGTCAGAACTCGAAAGGAGCACCGGCGACGTGACGGCTCTTATATCCGGTTCGACCAGAATGCTGCTGTGTTGATTAATGAGACCGGGGAACCCGTTGGGACCCGCGTATTCGGCCCAGTCGCACGTGAATTGCGAGACAAGAAGTTTCTCAAAATCGTTTCCCTGGCCCCGGAGGTGATCTAACGTGGCTGAGCGCCAGCGCATTCAATTCCGCAAGAATGACCAGGTGAAAGTCATTGCTGGTAAGGATCTGAACAAAGTTGGCCGCGTCCTGCGAGTTATGCCAGACACGCGAAAGGTGGTCGTGGAGGGGGTGAGCTTCCTCAAACGGCACACTCGCCCTAACCCCGCTAAGAACATTAAAGGGGGCATTGTCGAGCGAGAAGCTCCGGTTGATGTCTCCAACGTCATGATTGTGTGCGGTTCGTGTGAGAAAGCCACTCGAATGGGGCACACTTTCCTCTCTGACGGGAAGAAGATCCGGGTTTGTCGGAAGTGTGGAGCATCACTGGACAAATAGGTTGAGACAGGGCCGACCTTGAGGAGTGTGACTTTTCATGAGCCGTCTTAGGGAATTCTATCAAAAACAGATCGTGTCCACGCTGCAAAAAGAGTACAACTATCGCAATGTCATGGCTGTCCCCAAGTTGGAGAAAATTGTCATCAACATGGGAGTAGGGGAGGCCATCCAGAACTCGAAATTGATGGATTCGGCAGTGGAAGAATTGGCTGTCATTACCGGGCAACGCCCTGTCATCACCCGAGCCAGGAAATCGATCGCATCGTTTAAACTGCGAAAGGATATGCCGATTGGCTGCTCGGTGACCCTTCGGGGCGAGAGGATGTATGAGTTTTTCGATCGCCTGGTGAACATTGCCCTGCCGCGAGTCCGCGATTTCCGGGGGTTGTCCACCAAGTCTTTTGACGGTCGGGGGAATTACACCATTGGTTTAAGAGATCAGCTGATCTTCCCGGAAATTGATTACGCAAAGGTCAGCAAGATTAAAGGTATGAATGTCTGTCTAGTCACAACGGCCAAGACGGACGATGAAGCACGAACCCTGCTGCGCTTGCTGGGGTTGCCGTTCCGGAGTAAAGTAAGCAGTGAATAGTGGTCAGTGATTAGGGATAAGCGAAAAGAAAGAGATTCCAGCCTTCTGTAATTTGTTGGGTTTGAAATAGGCGGGCTGACGCGGTTCCGGGCCGTTGACCACTGACCACTGACCACTGACTACTGACTACTAAGAACTAAACTGAGGCTTTTATGGCTAGAACTTCACACATCGCAAAGGCGAGGAAAACTCCCAAATTCAAGGTGCGTCAACACAATCGCTGCAGACGCTGTGGACGCCCGCGAGGATACCTCCGCAAATTTGAGCTTTGCCGACTCTGTTTCCGTCAGCTCGCATTGCGAGGAGAAGTGCCGGGAGTAATCAAAGCCAGTTGGTGAGAAACAACTTGATCGAGAGGGCCGGCGATTTTTTTCTGAGGAGCCTAAAGAATGAGTTTGACAGATCCCATTGCTAACTACTTGACCTTGATTCGCAACGCCCTCCAGGCAAAGCACCAGAAGGTCGATATCCCGTCTTCCAAGCTCCTCGTTGAGATGACCAAGATCCTCAAGGAGGAGGGCTTTATCACCAACTTCAAAGTGACCGAGGAAGGCAGCCGAAGCATTCTCAGAATCTACTTGAAGTACGGTGCTAAGGGGGAGCGGGTCCTTTCGGGATTGCAGCGGGTTTCCCGTCCCGGCTGCCGGGTCTACACCTCCAAAGAAGAGATTCCAATAATCTTGGGCGGATTAGGGGTAAGTATTATCAGTACCCCCAAGGGCGTTTTGACTGGGGCCAAGGCGCGAAAGTCAGGAGTCGGCGGAGAAGTACTGTGCAACGTCTGGTAGCCAGGCCTTGGAGGGGAGCAGTGGGTATTTGAAGGTAGCAACATGAATAATTACATAGCGGCTTAGGAACAAAACGTATGTCAAGAGTTGGAAAAAAGGCCATCCCCATTCCCAGTAATGTGAAGGTCAAGATTGACGATGGGGTCGTCGAGGTTCAAGGACCCAAAGGGACACTGAAAACCGCTGTCCCTCGTGGAATTCATTTTGAAAAAGAAGATGGCAACCTGGTAGCGAAGCGGGAGTCTGAGGCCAAGAAACAAAAGGCTCTACATGGTCTGATCCGCAGCCTGGTGGCTAATTCCGTGACAGGGGTCACCCAGGGTTTTCAGAAGGAACTGGAGATCGTTGGTATCGGATACCGAGCTGAACTAAGAGGGAAGTCAGTGCTTTTCAGCCTGGGATATTCCCATCCCATTGAGTTTCCCATTCCTTCCGGCATCCTGATTGCGGTCGAGAAGCAGACTCGCTTAACTATTTCCGGAGTCGACAAACAAAAGGTCGGACAGGTGGCCGCTTCCATCAGGTCCTTGCGAAAGCCCGACCCTTATAAGAACAAAGGCATCCGCTACGCAGGGGAGATCTTGAAGAAGAAAGTCGGTAAGACGGGAGCCAAGTAACCAGAGCATAGATGTGAGAGGGAAAAGACAGAGAGGCAGAAGGATTGCAGTTCTTTTCCCTTGCCTCGATGTCCATTTGTCATCAAAGGGAACTAAGGAAGATGGCCAAGCATTCGTCAAAGAGTGACAAGCGGAAGCGAATTCACCTTCGTATCCGCAAGAAAGTCTCTGGGACCCAGGTGCGACCTCGCCTTTGCATTTACCGATCGTTGAACCATATCTACGCGCAGATCGTCAACGACGAAGAGGCGAAGACTTTGGTGTCGGCTTCAACCCTAGACAAGGAAATCCGCGAGAAGACAAAGTCTGGAGGCAACTTGGCGGGAGCCAAGGTGGTCGGGCAGGAGATCGCCCGTCGCGCCAAAGCAAAAGGGATCGGGACTGTGGTTTATGATCGTGGCGGTTATCGTTACCACGGCCGGGTAAAGGTCCTAGCCGAGGCAGCCCGAGAAGCAGGTCTGGCCCTCTGATTGATATCGGTTTTGGGAGATCATCCGATTGAACAGATCGAGAGATCTCAATTGTCTTGCGAGATCGTTGAAAATAGGGAGGACTTTTGGAACCCAAAATTGATCCAAGCACGCTACAACTCAAAGATCAAGTTGTCTCCATCAACCGCGTGACCAAAGTGGTAAAAGGGGGGAAGAACCTCAGCTTTAGCGCGCTGGTGGTGGTGGGTGATGAGAATGGAATTGTGGGCTCTGGCAACGGAAAAGCCAGGGAGGTCCCCCAAGCCATCCGCAAGGCGGTAGAGGCAGCTAAGAAGAATTTGATCAAGATCCAAATGATTGGAACGACCATCCCGCATCTCGTGATCGGCCGATTTGGATCAGGCAAAGTGCTATTAAAGCCCGCGCCAGAGGGAACCGGTGTCATTGCGGGCGGGCCGGTTCGCGCGGTTATTCAGGCGGTTGGCATTCAGAATGTCCTGACCAAGTCGATCGGCAGCCCGAATCCCCACAATGTTGTCAAAGCCACGATCGACGGACTGAAGCGGTTGAAGAACGCTGGCGAAGTGGCCCGCTTGCGCGGGAAATCTCCAGAGGAGGTCTGGCAGAAGTAAAGGCATGAATTCCCATGACACTCATACTAAGCCAATGAAGATCAAGCTGGTCAGAAGTGGAATCGGCTTCCCTAAGAAGCAGAAGCAGGTAATCCGGGGATTGGGCTTTCGCCGGCTCAATCAGGTAGTGGTGTGCCCGGACACTCCGCAAATTCGAGGAATGGTTTTCAAAATCCGACACCTGGTCGAAGTCCTGAACGATTAACGGGGAGGATGAAGTTCTTATGATTGGACTGCACAACTTGCGCCCCCCTGCCGGTTCCACCCAGACGCGAAAACGCCGTGGCCAAGGTATGGGCACAGGTTTGGGAAAGACCGCGGGGCGGGGGAACAAAGGACAGAAATCACGCTCCGGCGCCCGGACTCGACGCGGCTTTGAAGGTGGCCAGATGCCCTTGCATCGGCGCTTGCCCAAACGAGGGTTTACCAATATCTTCAAGAAGGAACTTGCCGTCGTCAATCTTGATCGACTGAAGGGCTTTCCGGCTGGCTCTCAGGTGACTCCTGATGAGCTAAAGAAAGCTGGCATCATCAAAAACATCAAGGATGGGGTTAAGATCCTCGGCAAAGGCGCTCTTCCTCATCCCTTGAACATCTCAGCTCACTTTTTCAGTGCGAATGCTAAAGAGAAGATCGCCCAAGCAGGTGGCAAAGCAGAGGTTATCCAGTGATTGAGAGTCTTCGAAACATCTGGAGCATGCCCGATTTGAGGAGACGGATTCTGTTCACTCTGGCCCTGCTGGCAGTTTATCGCGTTGGGGCTATCATCCCGACACCGGGAATCAACACGGACGTTCTCCGTACATTCTTCGAGCAAAATCGTGGCACGGTCTTCGGCTTCATGGATCTCTTTTCCGGGGGGAACCTTCGCAACTTCACAATATTTGCCCTAGGGATTACACCTTACATCACGGCCTCTATTATTCTGCAGCTTCTGACAGTGGTCTGGCCTTTCCTGGAAAAGCTTTCGAAAGAGGGAGAACTCGGTCGCAAAAAGATCACCCAGTACACCCGTTACTTGACAGTGGTCCTCAGCGCCGTGCAGTCAGTGGGAATTGCCGCGACATTAAGCCACATGCCGGTACAAGGCGCTTCCGTGGTCCTGAACCCGGGTTTGAGCTTTGTTCTGATGACCATGTTAACCCTGACTACGGGGACGGCTTTCATCATGTGGCTGGGCGAACAGATCTCGGATCGCGGGATCGGCAACGGTATGTCATTAATCATCTTTGCTGGAATCGTTGTGGGATTGCCCCGAGCTGCGGCGGAAGTCTACACCCGGCTTGCCACACAACAGTGGTCACCCCTGATGGTAATTCTTTTGTTGGCCATGATGATCGCCGTCGTCGCCTTCATTGTCCTGGTTGAACGCGGGCAACGCCGCATTTCTGTTCAGTACGCCAAGAGAGTGGTGGGCCGCCGGGTCATGGGAGGGCAGTCCACGCACTTGCCTCTCAAGGTCAATGTGGGCGGAGTAATCCCGGTCATTTTTGCCTCCTCCATTATCACTTTCCCCCAGACTTTCGGATTGCTGTTCCGGGACAGCAAGTTTTTTAAGAACATGTCTGATGCCCTGCACTTCGGGGAACCGCTTTACAATTTGCTCTATGTCGTGGGGATTATTTTCTTCTGTTATTTCTATACCTCGATCATCTTCAACCCCACCGAAGTTGCAGACAACATGAGGAAATACGGGGGGTTTGTTCCCGGGATCCGGCCGGGACGGAAGACCGCTGAATACATTGAAACCATCCTGACCCGGATCACCTTTGCCGGAGCAATCTATCTGGCCTTGATTGCCATTATCCCCGAGTTCATGATCAC
>JBGOTQ010000245.1:0-11618 GCA_041476565.1 Terriglobia bacterium
AGGGTAATGGCTTCTTGAGATAAACCAGCACTGCTACTACCACCCCTTTGGAGTTCATGACCACTGTTGTTCGCCCTGCAAACCCTTCGGCACAACCGTATTCATACCATAACTCGTTCTCCCTATTTTCTTCAACAATTGAGTCTTCCGGCATCCCGGACCAGATTGGCTTGCCAAGCGCCTTCACTACGTCTGGCTCACGGCTTTTTCCTAGGGTTAAGCCAAGATACGTTGGCACCTTCCATTTTGTTTGCGGTTTGACCAGGTGCGTGCTGTTACTTACACCTTTAGACTGCTGTGGCCTCATCGCAGGCGGACAGTTGATCACTTTAGTCACGGCAGGCCATGAAACGGCAAAAGTCAACACAATCAATGTGTAGAGTGTTCTGATAAGCCTCATGGCGCACTCTTTCGTGGCTATCCGGTCTTCTCGTGTATGGACATGGGCTATTGAGGTACCTGACTGGATCATCGAACTTCTCTGCTTTAGTCAGTGTGGGTTCCGAGGACTTAAACATGAAATGCAGACGTCGGGAGGCGCAGACATGCGTAGTCGGCATGTCTGCGGACATGATCGCCTCATGGGAGCCGGTCCGTCGACAAGATTCTCCTGTCCTTCAGATGATAAAACTCTCATCTCAACCCAAGCCAGCCTATGGAATTGCCGGCCAGCCTTCGTTTGACCCGATTCCTTTACCTGTAGTCCAGTCCCTCCGCCCGCTGGCGCTGATTTGGGAGGGGTTGCGACTTGAACAGGTCATTCATCGCAGACATGCCCACTGCGCATGTCTGCGCCACCCAGCGAATTGTAGCTGGATTTCTGCCCGATCCTCGGGTTAGCCAGAACTCTTCTTCTCAGCTTCACTCTCCCAAGCTGGTCCAGCACTCCTGCCCGATTGCCCAGCTCCTCATTCTGCCGGACTCACGTCTTCTTACCGCAAATCTACGGAATATTGCCTTCACTGTAAAGTGCGAAAGACTCGCCCCTTGCAGCTTCCCTGCCTCCGGCTTAGAATGAGCCCGGATTGTTTTGCATTCAAGCTGATTTCTCATCCAGGTCAAAGCCGATTTGATGGGATCGGAAGATGCCGTTGAAACATTCCTTCTTCTTTCCATGAGACAATAGGAGGCAAGATGCAGGAGCGGAAGAATATTTCCAGTGGAGGACCGTGGGAAGCTATTGTGGGTTACTCGCGTGCGGTCCGTGCAGGACCCTGGGTTTGTGTTTCGGGCACAACAGCCATGACGCCGCAAGGGTTGGTGGGCCTGGGAAACGCATACGAACAGGCTCGGCAGTCCTTCCGTACTATCGAAGCTGCCCTCCATGAAGCGGGGGCATCGATTTCGGACGTGATCCGAACCAGGATGTTCGTTACTAACATCCAAATTTGGGAGGAAGTGGGCCGGGCCCATGAAGAAGTATTTGGGAAGATCCGCCCGGCTGCGACCATAGTCGAGGTGAGCCGGCTTATTGATCCGGAAATGCTGGTCGAGATCGAAGCAGATGCCTATGTGCCAGAAGCCAGCTCCAGTCTGCAAGAACTCAAGGAGGAGAAGCGATAAAGAAGATCCTACTCGCATAGGCAGCAGTTCTTGCGTAGGCTAGGGGGCACCATGCCCACTCCCCGGGACGCTATCAGCGTTAAATTTCCCCGCGAGGTTCTCGGCTTGCAGGCAGAGATCCCTTTGCCGGTTGGCCTAACTGGAGAGTTCGTGTGGAAGAGAAAGCCTCATTCACTCCGGGCAGGCACACAGAGTTTCGTGCTCCCTTGAGTCTTGCTTTTTCGAGCGACGGCTTCCCTGCTCCGAATGCCTAGTACGCATTTCATAGATTCAGTCACATCGCGAAGGGGTCAAAACAGAACTATAAAATAGCGGGCAGGAGCCGAGCCCTGCCTTAAGGAGAGAAAACAGATGTTGAGAAAAGCATTCCTAATGAAAGTCTACCCAGACCGGCATGAAGAATACCAAAGGCGGCATAATCCAATCTGGCCGGAGTTGGAGCAAACCCTGAAGTCTCATGGCGTGCACAACTACTCGATTTTCCTTGACAGTGCAAACAGCCAACTTTTTGCCTACGTCGAGATTGAGGACGAAGCACGATGGAACGCCATTGCTCAAACCGAAGTGTGTCAGCGCTGGTGGCGGCACATGAAAGCCATCATGCCGTCGAATCCAGACAACAGCCCGGAGTCGAAAGGTTTGTTCGAGGTATTCCATCTGGATTGACATTCGCGGATTTTTCCGCTTTTGTTTCGAAGTCAATCGAGCTAATTTTATGTCGGCCTGCCTGTCGCGGCTGTTCGGCCTTCGCAACCAGCAGGGGTCTTTCATCGAGAACCGGGTGGAAAATACCGCTTGCTGCGCGATGCTTCTGCGAGAATCCCACGGGTTCTGAGTACGTGCTGACATGTCGACCTGGAAATTAGCTTCAATTGCCGGCGTTCTGCTGCTACTCGTCCTTGTCGGAACCATCGGCTATCACTATCTGGAAACCTGGTCCTATGTCGACGGGTTTTATATGACCGTGATTGTGCTATCCACGGTGGGACTGGGGGGAACCCATGAGCTAAGCAGTGAAGGCAAACTGTTCACGGTGGGACTGATTGTACTTGGAGTGATAGTGGTTGGCTACGGAGTGAACACCTTGGCTCAGCGTGCCGTGGAGATTCAGTTCGCTACGTATCTGGGGAGGAGAAGAATGGAAAAAGAGACAAAGCGGCTGAAGGACCATTTCATCCTGTGCGGCGCCGGTCGTGTCGGCAGCAGAGTCATTAAGGAATTTACTCAGCGAAAGGTTTCATTTGTCGTAATCGAAAAGAATGAGAGTGTCGTTCGAAGATTAACCAGCGAGGGTTGCCTGGCAATTTACGGAGATGCCTCCGACGAAGAAGTCCTATTTAAAGCGGGGGTTGAACGAGCCCGGGGCTTGATTGCTGCAATCTCTACAGACGCCGATAATGTCTATGTGACTTTGACGGCAAAGGGAATCCGACCGGACCTTCTGGTAGTAGCCCGCGCCCAGGAGGACAATGCGGCCAGAAAGCTTCTGAAAGCCGGGGCCAACAAAGTCATTCTACCAGCCCAGACGACAGGTCAGGCCCTAGCCCAATTGGTCCTGAAACCCAACGTCGCGCACTTTATTGAATCGGTCACGACCGGTGATATGGCCCAACTGAACCTGCAACTGGAAGAGATTCTCATCTCCGTTTCCTCCGGAATCGCCGGCCTCACATTGCAGGAGTCGGAGATCCGCCAAAACCTTGGTATAATCATCCTGGCTATGAGGAAAAAGAGCGGGGTCATGCAGTTCAACCCAAACCCGGATTCGGTCATTGAGTCGGGCGATTTCTTAATCGCTCTGGGCAAGGCCGAGGGCATGCGAAAATTGGAGGAACTGGCCGGCTAGAGCGGGTTTCATTTTCGAGGGGGGAACATGAGAAAAAGTTTTCTTTTAACATTTCTGATCATTTTTGTTTTACCTTGCACCGTTCGCTCTCAAAACCTCGCGGACATTGCCCGAAAGGAGAGGGAAAAGCGGGAGAGGCTGAAAATCCCGGCCAAGCGTTTTACCAACGAGGACCTTGAGAAGTACAGGCACTTCTCAACTCCCGAAGCCACGCCGGTGGCTCCTGCCAGCGGACCCATAGAATCGAGTCCGGCTGCCCCCGCGAAGATCGACAAGTCCGATTCCAAAGGTGAGCCGGAGGGCCCATCCTCAGAGAAGTATTGGAGCAAGCGCTTCATTGAGGCCAAAGCCAAATTGCAGGCGGCCAAGAGCCGGCAGGAAGCCTTGCAGGCCAAACTTAATGACTACAACCTCAAGCTCATGAATGAATCCGGAATTTACGACCGGGAGCATTTGTACATGCCGTTGATCGCGCAAACCCAGGACGATGTTGCCAAGAACAAGTCTGAAATTGTTGGGGCCGAATCCGAGTTGGAAGGGCTCCGGGATGAATTGCGCAAGAGTGGCAATCCTGCTTCCTGGGAAGATTCGCAGCAGGCATTGCAGACTGCCGCTGAGACAGGCAAACCTCAACAACCCAAGGTGAACGACCAGAAATACTGGCAGAAACAGCTGACGCAGATTGACAAGCGATATGATGAATTGATTGCACCACTCAACGAAGAACGATTCCAATTGATTAACCGTCGGACCCCACGTGAGGGCGAGGCCAACCCGTCTGTCAATTCGACGGCGATTGGACTTCCTCCTCGAGTGGTCGATATTGATATACAGATCAAAGAGCTGAACCAGCGGCGCCAGCAAGAAAAGAATAACCTGATCGAAGATGCTGTCCGGCAGGGGGCTTTGCCGGGCTGGTTCCGTTGAATTCAAACCGTCACTGATTCCAAAGTCTTTTGGGCTTGCCTCTCTGTGCATATCCCTCTGGCATCCAGCGTTCAGGGCGTCCCACCCTCTCGAATCCGGGAACTGGCGGACCTTGCTCTTGCCCTACCCGATGTGTTGAGGCTCCATTTCGGAGAGTCCAATCTCCCGACCCCGGAGTTTATCAAAGAAGCCGCCAAGCAAGCCCTAGACGATGGGTATACCTTCTACACCGAAAATGCAGGACTTCTCAGCCTGAGGGAGGCACTGGCCAGAAAATACTTGGACTTTCATCGAGTCTCTCTTGATCCTTCTTCTGAGATTGTCGTGACGGCCTCAGGTGTTCAGGCTTTGCATTTGGCGATTCGACTGGCCCTCAACCCGGGGGACGAAGCTCTGGTACTCACTCCAGCTTGGCCTAACGGCTCTGCGATTGTCCGGATGTGTTCGGCGGAGCCTCGGGAAATTCCCCTGCTCCTCTCCGGGAAGCATTACGTGATTGAATACGATGCTCTAGAGTCGACGGTCACGGACAAAACGAAGCTCCTGGTCTATACTTCGCCGTCCAACCCGTTGGGTTGGATTGCAACCACCGAGGATCAGGAAAGACTCCTTGACTTCGCTCGGCGACATCGGCTCTGGTTGTTGGCCGACGAGGTCTACGAACGTATTTGTTACAAGACACCGGTCGCCCCGTCAATCCTTCGTAAATGCTCGCGTGAGGACGCAGTGCTGGTAGTCCAGTCCTTCTCGAAAAGCTACTGCATGACCGGCTGGCGATTAGGCTGGCTGGTGGCAAGGAAGGACGCGGCCCGAAAGGCCACGCAGTTGAACGAATTTGTTGTGTCACACGCTCCGTCGATGGCACAGAGGGCCGGCGAGGCAGCATTGCTGAAAGGAGAGCCGGCAATCTACTCCATGCTCCAGAGGTACAGGGATCAGCTGGAATTCTGCCGGCGGTCGCTGTCATCGATTAAGGTCATTGAGCTTCCCGAACCTGAGGGAGCTTTTTACCTTTTCCCGAGAATTCAGGGACTGGCAGATTCCTTCTCTTTCTGCGAGTCACTGTTACGTGAAAAGAGGGTCAGCCTGGCACCTGGGGTGGCCTTTGGGGCGGGGGGTGAAGGGTCGGTCAGAATTTGCTTCGCTGCGGATCGAAGCGTTCTGGAACCTGCCCTGTCTCGACTCACCGAGTTTTTTGAGGCTTGGAAACCTGACCAGGAGGATCTTGCATGAATCGTCGGAGTTTTGCGCGATTGACCCTGCTATCTGCCGGGTCTCTGTGGGTACACACCCAATTAAATTCAAAGATGCAGGCATCGGTACCGAAGATGAAAATCACCCGGCTCCGTTATTACCTGCCGCCGAATCTCAATCCCACAACGAACCAGAGTAACGGTGTTGTCGTGGTTGAGACTGATCAGGGGCTAACCGGAATCGGGGAAGGTGGCACCAAATCCGCCATCGAGCAACTAGGTGCACTGTTGATAGGCGAAGATGCACAACGGATTGAGCATCTCTGGCAACTGATGTACAGAGGGTATTTTTATCCAGCAGTTCGTGAGAGGTTGCACGCATTGGGTGCCTTGGATCTGGCATTGTGGGACTTGAAAGGAATGGCCCTCAACTTGCCTGTCTACGAAATGCTCGGTGGGCCGGCCAGGGATTACGTCGAATGCTATTCAACTGGTTTTCCCTGGAAGGGAAACCCCCAGGAGACGGCTCGAGCCTGCATGGAAGAGGGCTTCCGTGTCTACCGGACTGCGGTGGCGGATCCGGGAAAAGGGGAGTCCTTTGACGTCAAGAAAATGGTTCGGCAGACTTACGAGAACTGCAAGCTGATCCGCGAGGGAGTGGGTCCACAGGGCGGTTGGGCCATTGACTACCACACCCGTCTCGATCTGCCTGACGCAGTCCGCCTGAGTTCTCTGATTGAGGACTTGGAACCTTATTTCGCCGAAGACTTGGTGCGATCCGAGAACCCCTCAGTCTATAAGGTTCTCCGCCAACAGGTGAAAGTGCCTATTGCGGTGGGTGAGCAATTCGGAGATCGGTGGGACATCAATGAAGTGGTGGAGCAGCACTTGATCGATTTCTCGCGGGTCACTTTACCTAACTCCGGTGGAATTACCGAATTCATGAAAATCGCAGCCCTCTGCGAGACTCACTATGTAGGGCTCATCCCGCATTTCACAGGCCCGGTGGCCACGGCTGCGTTGGTCCATGCTTGCGCGACGTTCTCAGGACCGGTCTTAATGGAGATGCTCGGTTCTGGCCCACGCACTGAGCCCCACCTGCCGGTTCACTTCGATTTTCGGAAAGGGAAGCTCTGGCCCAATGCGCGCCCCGGCTTGGGAGTAGAATTTGATCCCAAACAGGCCAGCCTCGTGGCGGAAATTACCGAGCATGCTGCTCCGATTCCCACATTCCATCGACCGGACGGGTCCTACACCAATTGGTGAAGGGCATCGAAAATTCCAGCTGACATCAAGGAGACGAAACAGTGAAGTCATCCTTAAGCAGACTCATGGATCGCCGTTCTTTTTTTAACTCCGCGGGAATCGCTGCCACCGCCACCGGGCTCTCTAGCCTGCTGGTCAGTAGCGAGGACATCGAAGCTGCCATGCAGAACGTGAACAAGAACTCCCGCCCATCCGAATTGAGAATAACAGACTTGCGAGTGGCAGTGGTGGGGAGGGCCCCGATGACATGCCCACTGATCCGGATCGACACCAATCAGGGAATATACGGACTGGGCGAAGTCCGCGACGGTGCCAGCAAGACCTATGCGCTTATTCTGAAGAGCCGTTTGCTGGGCGAGAATCCTTGCAACGTGGATAAAGTCTTTCGCAAGATCAAGCAATTTGGAGGTCATGCTCGACAAGCAGGAGGAGTCTGCGCCGCAGAGATGGCCCTCTGGGACCTGGCGGGAAAAGCTTACAACGTTCCGGCCTACCAGCTTTTAGGAGGCAAGTTCCGCGACCAGGTGCGCATTTATTGTGACACCAACGAATCCCATGATCCAAAGACTTATGCGGAAAGGATGAAGGAAAGGTTGAAGAGAGGCTTTACCTTCCTGAAAATGGATCTGGGGGTGGACCTGATCGCCAAAGTTCCTGGATCCATCTCGGGGTACAGGGATGTCGATCTCAACACTCTGGAGCATCCATTTACAGGAGTCGAAATCACCGATAAGGGCATCGCTCTGATGGCCGACTACGTGGCGCAAATCCGCGAAATCATCGGCAATGAAGTGCCGTTGTCCGCCGATCACTTCGGGCATATCGGCGTCAATAGCTGTATTCGTCTAGGCAAGGCTCTGGAAAAGTTCAATATCGCCTGGCTGGAAGACATGGTTCCCTGGTTCTACACGGACCTCTTAAAGAAAATAGCTGATGCCGTGGATGTCCCGATCCTGACAGGCGAGGACATTTACTTAAAAGAAGAATTCGCCAAGCTCTGTGATACTCATGCCGTCGACATCATCCATCCGGACCTGGCGACATCCGGAGGCCTTCTGGAAACCAAGAAAATAGGAGATTACGCCGAGGAGCGGGGAGTGGCCATGGCAATGCACTTCGCCGGTACTCCTGTTTCCTGTATGGCCAACGTCCATTGTGCTGCAGCGACCCGTAACTTCCTGGTGTTGGAAAACCACTCTGTAGATATTCCCTGGTGGGATGACCTGGTGACTGGGGTTCCCAAACCCGTTGTCAATCGGGGCTACATCGCGGTCCCCGAAGGGCCTGGTCTCGGAATTACCCTCAACGACGAAGAGGTGAGACAGCATCTCTCCGAGCCTGGGTACTTTGATCCGACGCTCGAATGGGACAAAGAAAGAAGCCATGACAGATTGTGGAGCTGATCGTAAACGCGGCGACCTTTGAATCTGTCGGAGTATGCTGGGCGGGACTTGTTACTCTGGTACAATCTTCACTTCTGCCTCGAATTTGCGGTATTTCTTGAACTCAATCACGTTCCGCGTGTAGAGGTTACCTCCCCCTTGCACCATCATCATCTCGGCATGAACCGGGAGCCAATACTTGCGCCCCGCGATCTCTTGGAGTTCATAATCGACAGCCCCTTCAGAGCGCCTGACTGGAAATCCTTCCGGTATATTGAAGGCTTTGTCCTCCAGGCGCACGACGTTGAACGACGCAGGATCAATCCAACAACGTCCTCGGTAGGCTGTGGTGGTAATTTTCTCGTTGTTGTAATTGATGGTACGGCGCGAAGTCTCCTGGGGAACCTGGTAACTGATCCTAACAGTCTCGTGGCCGTTGGTTAGATCCACACCCTCCAGCCGGAAAGCCGCATCACTCGCAGGATCAAACAGCATGCGGAGGGCGCTCCCGAACTCGCCGGTCGATCTGGCTCCGGACAGATTCTCAATGGTGGCTGTGGTAGTGACCCGATTGGCCACGGAAATGATTTTGTAATTTTCCTTCTTCTCGAAGTAGGTCAAGTCAGCCACGAAGTTATCCACCTGATGCCAACCTTTAGGAAAAATCCGCTCGAAACGGGTGGTAATCTGCGTGCAAATGAAATTGGGGAGGTCATCCGTGTAGGCTATGGCCTTGGCCCGAGTCAACTCCAGGAACTGCGGCCAGGTCTTCTCATCCGGTATTTTCGGAGAGTCCACCGCAAGAGGAGCAGGGGTAGTTGCGGAGGTCTTGCCCGTGCCGACATCTTGAAATTTAGAGGCAGAAGGAGCAAGGTCTCTCTCCTGAGGAATCGCCAAGCCAGAGAAGGTACCGAGAAGAAGCAAAGCAGCAAGCCACCATGACCACAAGTGTTCCCTTTTGGGACCAAACCGATTCACCTCACTGCCTCCCTTTTCAAATCCTCCAGTTCTCTTCCCATGGCACGGCGAAGGTGAGAATTCGGGCTGCAAAAGAAACCGCTCACTGACTCTTTTCTCCCTGTTCTCTCATGAATTGGATGGTTTGATCGTAAGTTGGGACGCCACTTCTCCCGCCCAGCTTGGTGCAGGTCAAAGCTGCCACCGCCGAAGCAAAAGTCACAGATTCCGGCAGAGCTAAACCGCGGAGCAACGCATAGCAAAAGGCTCCGTGAAATGCATCCCCCGCTCCCGTTGTATCGATCGCCTCAACCTGAAACGCAGGCTGTTTGTATATCCTTCCCCGATAAAGGTAAGTGCATCCTTGTCCCCCCAAGGTTACAATCGGGTACTTGATGTTTCGGGATTTGAGTTCCTTCAAGGCGGAACCGTAGTCGCCTTTAGGAGCCAACACGTCAGCCAGCTGTCGCGGGATAATGGCATAGTCGGCCAGGCTCAGCACCTCCAGGCTGGGCTGGCTGTGGTCATGAACATCGGCCACCACCGGGATGCCATGTGCGCGGGCAACATGTGCGGCCTGCTGGGCTGCTTCCACCCAAGTGGAATCGACCAAGACAATTTTGGCCTTTTTGATTCGCTCAAGATGCACAGTGCTCAAGTCTACAAATAGATTCCGCTGTGGCGAGACAACGAACGACCGTTCGCCGGTTCCCGCCTTAACCATTACATAGCAGATCCCAGTTTTTCCGCCGGGTACTACGTGAGCCTGAGAGAGATTGACTCCAAAGCCTCTCAGTTCCTTGAGTAGAAACTGTCCAGCGTCGTCGTCGCCGACACGTCCCCAGAATTCAGTGGTTGCGCCAAGCTTTTGGGCTGCGACCAGTGCGGTGGAAACCATCCCGCCGCCCTGTACCTTATACTGCGAACTCACAATGATTCCTTCGCGACAAGGAAATTCAGGCACAAGCATTAAGTGGTCCACAACCGCCAGTCCGATTCCGATGATCTCAGTGTTCATATTTGCGTCTTCCTTCAGATTGTGATGATAACCCCGCCAGTATAATGATTCCTGTCAGCTGGCGTCAATTGACTGCTGGTCCCGCGCTTGTTTTCTCGGGCCATCTCGGCAGGGAGATCCTTCCCTAGCACAGTTAGAAGGCTTGAGGGCTGAAATTGCAGAAGAGGGAATAAAGAAACAACAAAGGCGAAACACCCTCTTAACGGGATGCTTCGCCTTTATGGAACCTCAATCATTACCATCAATAAGCCGTTAACCGAGAGGTAACCCATCACGAGCTCTCGATCAACGGTGAATCTGGCCCTGGGAACTGGAGCGGCTGCTGCTGTCACTCCGTCCTGTATCCATTCGCGAACTGGGGGCTGAAGGGGCTGTCGAGACGGCAGTGCGCGTTTGCACTGATGTGCTATGGGGTACAGTACTACTGCTCCCACTATTCCCACACGAACTCCGACCTCCGCCATATCCCCCGTAATACCCGCCATACACAGGGTAAAAATTCTGATAAGCGAATCCATAGGGTGACATGAATGCGCCACCAAAAGGTACGAAAGTATAGCAGTTGTAAAAGGGATTATAGCCCCAGCCGCCGAAGGAACGATATCCGTACCCATTTCCGTATCCGTATCCGTAACCGTAATCCATGTAGGCCGTTTCCCTGCCATA
Organism: Terriglobia bacterium; assembly: GCA_041476565.1. GTDB lineage: Bacteria > Acidobacteriota > Terriglobia > Versatilivoradales > Versatilivoraceae > DATKMG01. The sequence goes on from JBGOTQ010000245.1 coordinate 10,819, forward strand.
ATAGGACATTCGGGTATTGGCGGCTACGAGAAATTCCGCCCGCCGCTTGCTCCAGAGATCAAACTCGTCCATCTGGTTCTTGTCCAGCCTGGCATATTGGAGATTCTTCACGGAAGACGCAGCCAGATTGAATCTCTTTCCGGACTTCAATGTGGCAATTTCTTTTCCGTCCCTGAGCCACTTGGCCTGTCCCTTCACGACGGAAACCATTACCTCTTGAGGCGAATTAACCTCAAATCGATAGAGCCCGTTTTCAAGAATACTGACATTTCCTGCAGGTGTTGTCATTTGGAGCGAGTGGACTTTCTTGTTGAAAACACCGGCTTCAACGATTGCGATTCCCTGCGAAATGCCGAATCGCATGTCTTCGAAGGACGTCCGGGATACTTCCAATTCCGCTCGGCCTGCAACCCGCAAATAGCTTCCCGGATTGAGAAGAAGCTCCATCCGTTCAGAGTCGCCCACCTGCACGCGATCTCCAGCACGCAGTTGATCCCTGACTAAAAGGGGCCTTCCGTCTTTCAGCCCTCGAGACACTCTGGGGTTTCCATCCAGATAGTTCACCATCCCGGAGCGGGCCGAGATGAATTGCTGGGAAACATCCTGAGTCTGAGCCAAGCAGACTGAGGTCAATCCCCATGCTACACACCATGTAACCATGGTCATTCCACGCATGGGCCACCTCCTTTTTATTGTGGGAGTTTCTCCAACTCTTCTCATCTTCAATAATAACTCGTCTGCATACCAATTGCAAAAGAATACAATCTTGAAATAGAAGGATATTTTCAGAGCCAAGCGCG
>JBGOTQ010000246.1:0-11589 GCA_041476565.1 Terriglobia bacterium
ATCCCGGCCGCGGAAGCCACGTTTTGGAACTGGATAGGCGCTATCGGACTTGCCTGCCTGGATGACTGGGCATACAACACGACGTGGAGAGTCGGGCTAATGACAAGGGATATAAGGAGGGGAAACTGGAGTCTGAACTGTTGCACGGAACCCTCAGCCGACACGGTTATTGTTCGACCCCTTCAGGGTCGGTTCCTCCTGGTTGCCTTCCACCCAGGGTGGCGCGGCGGGTGACAACAGTCACCCAACCGCCGTGCGACCCGGGGCTATTCATATTCGTCCCTTTCGGGGACGGCGCAGTCTCAAATCCCACGCTTCGTTCATCGCGAACAACACGATACAACGAGACGTAAGTCTCAGAGCAAGACCCTCGTCGGGCCCTGGTCAGCGGCGGCCGCATTGAGGCGCGCCTGCGATTCTGCGCTGAAGCCGGCAAGTATGTGAAGATCGTTATCGAGTGACACGATAGCGATTCGTTCTTCTGGCCCAGCCTGCTTCAGGAATTTGACCAGCTCCCGCCTGGCGTAATTCTGGTCTTCGGTGCGGGTGTTGAGCTTGTCGAAAAGCACCACCGTAGCGGTGGTCGCAGGTGTTTTACCGCGCGGCAGTAAATTCGAGAAAACGTTCGCTGGCAACGGGCTTTGCGGAGGTGGTGAGGTTCGATTGGATTCAACTGCGAAGAGAGTGATCTTCTGCCGCTGTCCCCGGTCCGTCAAAACAAAGTCATCTTTGGAAAGGCCGGACACGGGCTTGCCCTGCTTGTCGTGCACCAGGACCTGTACTTCCACCATGCGCGTGGTTACACGCAGCACCGCTGGCTCCTGCTGAGCTTCGCTATCGTGAACCTCTCCGAGTCCGGCAAGCCACAGCACGCCCAGGAAGGCGCTGACCTGCCGGGCACCCACACTCGCGATATGAGGTCGCCTCATAGGCACCTCCGATAGCTGGCTGTTTAGCGTTTTCTTCTTTCCATGCGGATGCAGGTATCTCCAGAATTTCGGTTCTAGCACCCGGGCCGACATCGAGTATATCCCCGAAAGTCACTCAAGTGCTATTCATTGAGGTTGCCGTGTGCGATTAAAAGTGGAGGACAGCGGGTGGAACGCGCGCTCCGTCGCGCGTTTTGGAAGTCATTTGGCGGCAGTAGCGTGCGCTGGAGCGCCCCCTCCAGCAGGGGACTTCCTCTCGTACGCCACTTTTAATTGCATTTAGGTAAACCCCCGTCTCTGCCGGGGGACTCCAGAAGTTCGACTTTTGCAGGATTTGTCATGGACGTTGCCCTGCCAGGCAAGACAGCTCCGTCAGGAGCGCTCTGTTTGTAGAGAAAAAGTGTTTTTTTGTTGATGCAACTCCGGAGGAGTGACCTGTAGAGGAGGACGCTCACAGGGACAGGACGCTCCTAGCGGAGCTGAAGGAAAAAAGAAAGGACCCTGATACAAACAGGACGCTCCTCCGGAGCTCAAGCAGTTCAATTCAGAGGGACCGCTTTGAGTGGTTCACAAATTCAAGCCTCCGGATTTGCCGGAGGTTTTATGACTGCACCCAGGCCATCGAAGGCAAGGCGTTCACGCAGTAATGAAATGGCCTACTGACAAAAACCCCCAGGGCACGCTGATGCTACCTACACACATCGGCGCGCCCCGAGGGCAAAAAGAGTCAGGCCGGAGGCCTGACCTACGGTGGGTTAGAAGTGGATACGGCCCGTGTACTGAATCTCGCGGCCGTAGTTGCCACCCGCTACCCAGGTGCTGCGTCCCATTGTGCCGCTGCCGACCGTGGTGTCCGGGTCGCTGGGCATGAACACGTTGGGCATGTTGTAGAACTCCATGCGCAGCTCAAACCTGACCCGCTCGGTGATCCTGAAGTATTTCACCAAGGTCGAGTCAAGCTGCCAGAACATCGGCCCACGCAGGCCATTGTAGTACCACGGATTAGTCCGCGAGGTGTACGCAGGCAGGGTCTGGAATACCGACGGGTTGAAGTAATACCCGGCCGGAACACCCTGAGTCGGATCGCCAGTCACCTGCGCCGGGATGTATTGGAAGTCAATCATATCGCCATTCCGCCACATGAAGATGTGGCTGGTGGCCCATCCGCCGATAATCGCATCCAGAATGGGATTAATGTTGTTGGCATACTGGCGGCCCTTGCCGATCGGAAGCTCCCAGGTGCCGGCAAACCGCAAGTTGTGGCGAGGACGCCTCCGGTCCATCATGGTGATCTGGTTGTTGTAAGTGGCGATGTCGTTAAACCATTGCCCGTGAGTCTCCCGGCTGTAGTTGTAGGCGGCCATGAAAAACAAGCCATTGGCCAGCGGGCGCTCGGCTTTCATCTGGAGGGCATAATAATGGTCCGAAGTGCCTGGCCAACCATAGAGGTTCAAGTCCCCGTACTGTGGATAAGGCCTCAGCAACTGGCTAACCGGGACAGTCGCCTGTGTCGCCAAACTGCCATTCATTTTATCCGGTGGCAACAGATTGTAGAAGGGATTCGCAACCGCCTGATCCACCGCACCCTTGTACTGGTAAGCCAGGTTGGGATCCATCTGGTTGAGATTGTAATCGTAATGGCCGCCCCACATGCTGGGATCCTGGACGTTGTGGCCGAACATCATGAAGAAAGTGGCTTCGGTGAAGAACCGCAATGGGGATTGGCGCTGAACTGTGAAGTTGAAGCGGTCATTGATGGGCGTCTTCATCACGTTTCCGTCCCAAAAACTAATACTGTTGCCCAAGTCCTGGTAACGACCTCGACTGTTGCCTGCGGGTAGAACCACGGAGTTGGGATTGCTGCCGGACGTCGGGTATGGATCGCTCAGCAGAGCCCGTGGCACGCCTTGCAGAGGCCCCAGAGTCGAAGTGCTCTGGGAGAAACCATTGGTCGGCAGACCGCCGGTCTCCGGATGGATGGTCACCCACTGCAGCGCATAGCGCGCGTAGCCGAGGCGGAGGGAGGTCTTGTCGTTGATGCGGATGGCGATGCCGGCGCGCGGCAGGAAGTTTTTCCATGGCGCGTCGTACATGCGTGGATTCGAATTGTCGGTGTAGATCATCGCGCCGTTGAACTTATACGGAACCTTGGCGATGGCGGTCACCTCTGGAGGCATGACGATGTTTTGCAGTTCCGGAATGGGATTGGCCAAATCCAGCGTCTTGACCAACATCCGCGTCTCCTCCAGTGGAGCCGTTTCGCGCTCCCAGCGCAAGCCGAGATTCAAGGTGATGTTCCGGTTCAGCTTAATGTCGTCCTGGAAATAGAAGGCCCACTGCTGTTGGTGCATGTCCAGGTTGGGATTGATCGAAGCATTCCCACCGTTCACGACGCCCAGCAACGCTGAGGCGGATAAATCACCAGACTGGGTGGCATTGTAGCCCAGGAAGGACTTGCCGGTGTCTATGGAATTAATGTTTAGGTAACCGGGTCCGGAATTGGCGTTGTCCTGATCGTAAGAGTAACGCAATTGCCATCCCGCCTTCATATGATGAGTACCGCGGTCATGGGTCACGTTGACGGTCGGGTTGAAGGAACGTCCATGGACCAGCCACCAGTTGCCAACGCCGGTGTAGGTGTTGGGGTAGCCAGTTGAGTAGAGTTGGAACCTTGGGTAATAAATCCCCTGCGAGGGATTCAATACATTCTGGTACCAGTTGTTCGGCCAGAAGCCCGCCCACACGGTAGGAGAAACAGAGGCCCAAGCTGAAGCGTAATCGTCTTCATCATAAGTCGCGCCCATGCGAATATTGAATGTGGTTCTCGGGCTGTGCATGTACAAAACGTCCATCGAGGCGTTCAGCGCGTCCATGATGCCGCCGTTGTCCGAGGGCACCGCAATGGTCCCGCCCCAGTTGGGGTTGTCCAGCCGCGTTTGGAATTTGCTGAACCGGCCAAAAATGCGCCACTTGTCGTTGACGTTATAATCGACCCGGTCAGAGATGTTCCAGTAGTGCAACCACCAGGCGTAAACCTTCTTGAAGTTGTTCACGCCCGTGAGGTCGTCACCCGCATTGTTCGGCAACCAGAGGTCGGATAGAAGCTTCTTGCCGACTGGGTCCATCCGATTTGCCGGAATAATGTTGCCGGGGAAAGGCGTGCGTGTCACCGTGGAAGTGGCCGGGTCAAACACCGTTGTGAAGGGATCGTAAATAACGCGCATCTGCCCGTCTGGCGTCTTCGCTTGTGAGAAGTCACCGTTGCGTTCGGCTTCCGTCGGAACTGTCGACTCGTTGCTCGACGGCTGGGTTGCAATCCACTGTTCGTAGGAGAAGAAGTTGAACAGTTTGTTCTTGATGATCGGGTTGCCAAGGGTCCCACCCCAGATGTTTTGCCGGATGATGTTTGGGTCGCGGGTGATGCGATTGGCCAGCGCATTCAAGGCCGGATTACGGCCAAAGTAGTAAGTGGTGCCGTGGAAGTCGTTGGTGCCCGACTTCATGGAAAGGCTGAGCGTACCGCCCGCACTAAAGCCAAACTCAGAGTCCATGGCGTTTTGCTGGACGACCAGTTCCTGCACTGCATCCATGGGCGCGTTGTACGATCCGCGCGCGGAAATGTTCAGAGTGGTTCCGTCCATCTCCTGGTCATTCTTGCCGCCCGTGGGTCCGCCAATATCCATGCCGCCATTGGACCACATATAAAACGGGTTGCGGTGGGCGACGTCCCAATACTGGTTGACCACCGCAGGGTTCAGCATGGCCAGCGTGAAGGGATTACGGGCCAGGACGGGGATGTCCTTCAGCACATTCGCCTCCACGGTAGTGGTCATGGTTGAAGTGTTAAACTCCAAAAGAGCTGACCTCGCCGGTCACCTCGACGGACTGTGTGACTTCCCCCACTTTGAGAATTGCGTTGACCGTGAGGTCGCCGCGGGTCAGGACAGTGAAGTTTTCCTGCACATACTTCTGAAACCCCGGAGCGACCACAGTGATGCTGTAGCGTCCAGGCTGAACCAGGTCAAAGAGGTAGTGACCCGTGGAGTCAGTCTGCCTGACTGTCTCAATTGCGGTATCGGTGTTTCGCAAAGTCACCGTAGCGTTGGCCACGGCCGCGGCGCTCGGGTCAAGCACCACACCCTGGACTTTGGCTCGAAACTCTTGTGCGGTCGCAACTCCCGCTAACATTGCGAAGACAGCGAGAATGCACACCACTGCGCTAAAGCGTGAATAGAATTTTGCTGTCATCCTGATTACCTCCAAAGAAAATAATCGGGTTCTACGTTTTCGACATCGCAGCACTTGGCGCCCTTGTCGTCCTGCAAGCCGTCCCTGATCCAGGTTCCAAGAACTCCCGGCAGGACCAAATTTGCCGGTCGCAAGAGTCTTTAAAAATGCTCCCCATAATTTCGGGAACCTTGAGTTGGCGCTTCCAAAATACTTCCCATCCCGACTCAATGAAGACAAGTCAGGGGGGCGAGGAATGGATTTACTTGTTAGATGGTTCGATTCACCTCCTCCCTGAGACAAACTCAGTGAAAATGGGTGAATCCGTTTTGGCTCTAAAAAACGAGAAAGGAAACTCCGCCAACCCAACAGGATTGGATTGGTGACTTTATCTATATCTATTCAGACCACTTCGGGAGTGACTCTCTTACAAGGAAAAAAAACTTCACATACTCTCTGAATTCGCTACCGTGTGCGCTCTAATACTTCAACAGCGAGACCTCGTCTCCATACCTGCTCAACAGATTACGGTCTCTTATCTTTAGCCCCTACAGGTAGGAATCCAATGACCTGATGAACTGTGAGCAATAACAATTCCATCGGGGCATATTTCCCATCAAGAGATGTTAAGCATTCATTAGGCTAGACTTGTTAAGCAAGTGTAAACTGACTTAGAGAATTAGGGGGAGACGCAATCTACGAAAAATTGAAGATGCTTGTACGATTCTGAGGATTTTTGGTGGCCGCCGCGCTCCGTCGCGGCGGAACAAGGGGACTTTGCAGTCGCGCAGAGTGCGACAGCCACCCCTATTGAATAATACGGTTGATAGACAGGAAATTAATCCGCTTCTGGGATTCGGTTCGTGCCATGGGTGAGTAGTAATACCAGAAGGTTGCTGTCACACGGGTTTGGATACCGGCCGGAATGGCAAAGAGGAAGGTCTCCTTTCGTCTCTCATCCGGTGCTAGGCGGGAATCAGATAGAACCTTGGCTGCCTTGAAAAAGGCTGCCGGCTCCACGGGGAGTTCCTTGCCCTGGCGATCCACAACAACGCGGTGGTAGTGCCGCTCCTCCGAGAAATGTTTTCCCGAGTTGGAATCAGCCCGCAATTCCAGCACAAGCTGACGGAACGGCGATCCCGTCGGCACATAATGTCCGGCGGCGCGATTCGATACAATCACCTCAACCTGCAATTGGTCTCCTTTCCAAGCAGCGGAAAGTTGAGCGACGACGGTCTTGGTCAGTTGTTCTATCGAATGACTGCCTGGCATCTGATGCAGGTTAATCTGAGCCGAGCTGGTTCTCTGGATTCTCGGGTCCACGACCTCACCCGCGACTTTATACATGTGACACGACTGACACTCCTTACCTTCGTTGGCATAGCGGCTGTTCTTCCATTCTGAGTAGGTGGTCAATACCGGAAACCCCAGCGAATTACGGTACTCATGGCAAGGTGCACAGGCCAGCGAAGAGGTATGGACCGTGGAGTATGAGGTTCCGTGGGCCATCGAATTTACATTTTTCAGGGGTCCACTCTTCTCCAACGTATAGGACACGATGGCTTTTGGGTTCACGCCGGTCATGGACACATCCCGGATCGAGTGGCAATAGTCACAGCTGACTCCTTCCCAGGTTACCTTCTTCTGCAGAGCGAAATCTCCCGTCGCACTCGTTATGGGGGAGTGGCACCCTAGGCAGGTCTTGCGCGCTGAGACTCCAAAATCTGTCTCCGTCAGATCCAGCGCGTCTTGAAAGAGGGGGCTTTCCATCGCGCGGGCATGTACAGACTCCTTCCAGGCTTCGAAAATAGCACGATGACAACGGCCACAGAACTCAGCACTGCTCATGGGTTGGAGTTCCACCGCCCAGGCAGGTCTGGAAAGAAGGACCAGAAGAACACAGGATAAGAATCTCATTGATCCCCGTCGACGAGGGAAAATATGGGAAAAAATCGAACTTGAATCCAAAGGATACCTTATTCCAGAGTTTCCTGCCGCTTCCCCTCGATGGAACGTATCGCCAGCCCGATCCCGGCTAAAGTGGCTACGATCGCCAACAAGGAGATGGCAAGCCCTACACGGCGGAACCTCCGTTCTTTCAGAGCGCTCTCACCGGCACGATAAGTCCCTTCGGAGATGGCGATGCCTTCGCTGACCGGCTTGCTGACTGAACTGACTTGAAAGGCGTGGACAGCCACTCGCGCCTTTACCAGAGCTTCCTGGCCCTCCCGCAACTCGAGCAGGGCTTCAGAGACCTCCATCCCGGAACGCCGGGCACGCGTCAGTATCCCTTCGGAACGGTCCAGTGCGGCTTTCAGATTGCCAATCAGTTGAGCCATTTCTGCTGCAGCCTTACCGCCGGGAGAGGAGGTTTCATGGCATTGGGCACAGACCGCATTGCTCCCAGCCAGCATGTCATCAGAGGGGGTAAGAACAGCGTGATTACTGTGGCAGACAACACAACCACCCATTCCCATGCCGGCAAACACCGGCTGGTGAGGGCTCTTGTTGTAAAGATCCTCGAACAAGGTGTGGCAGGACCCGCATACTGCGGCGACAGACCCGACTTGTGGAGGAGTCGCTCCATGATTTCCATGGCATGACGCACAACTAGGTGCTGAGAGGTCCCCCCTCTTGGCCAGGGCCTCCCAATGCACACTCTTCCGGTAATCCTGGAACTGGTTGGTCTCAATCTTATATTTTGCCATGTGGGCCGAATTGGCATGGCACCGGGCACAGGTTTCCGGCAAGCGTAACGGGTGCACCGGCGAGAGGGGGTCCTTAACCTCCCGAATATCGTGAACGCTGTGACAGTCTACGCAATTGGCGACGGCGTCATCTCCGGCCGCCATCTTTTTGCCGTGAACACTGGTTCGATATTGGGCGAGTTGATCCACGCGCTGCTGGGGCTTGAACTTGTGGATCAAGTTGGCATCACTGTGGCACCGGGCGCAAAGCTGGGGGACAGCCGTTCGCTTGATTTTGCCTAGGAACCCGCGGGCCCGGCTCATGGCCAATTCGGGATCATCTTGATTACGATCCCCACCATGGCAATCCGTACAACTGAATCCCCGGTGCTGATGCACATCCGTAGGGAATGCCAGGACGGGCGCCTGCAGATTACCTTCCATCGCGCCGTGGCACTCAACACACGAATCCTTGGCTTCCAGCACTCCCATCGGCAAGAGGAAAAAGAGAATCGATGCCAGTGAACTTCGAAAGATGGTTCGTGGGATCATCGCCAATATCCCAAAAGAGAGAACGTAACAAGATAAGCCAACAGGGCTATTGCTGTTCCCGTGACCAGCCGTGCCCGGTCGGCGCCTTGCTGGTTGGTCGCCCAGAACGGCAAAGCAGTCCAGGCAATTGCCAGAAGTGCAAAGCCGAAGAGGCCCAACAGTTCGCCTTCCACGAAGCCGACGTGGCTAGGAATTAGCTTCAAGGTATAAAACGGGGCCAGGAAATACCATTCCGGCCGAATCCCGGCCGGTGCTGAAGCAAAGGGATCTGCCTTCTCGCCCAATTCCCAAGGGAAAATGGCCGCCAGCGATCCGAGCACGCCCAACGCGGCATACCAGGCCATCAGTTCTCTAAGGAAAAAGTTGGGGAAGAACGGCATTTGAGGGATATTCTTTTCCCGGCGTCGATACAGAGTTTCTACCCAGGGGGGCAGACTGATGCCAAATTTCTGCACCAGCCCCAAATGGACCAGCAGCAACAAAGATGTCAGCCCCGGCAGAACCGCCACGTGAAACCCGAAGAAGCGGGTCAGTGTTGCGCCGCCCACATCCTCCCCACCTCGCAGGAAGCGTGCCAGATGGGATCCCACAAGCGGGACGCTGGCAGCCATGTCAGTTCCTACTTTGGTGGCGAAATATGACACGGTATTCCAGGGAAGAAGATAACCACTGAAACCGAATCCCAGAGCTAAGCCGAGCAACGCGACGCCACTCAACCACGTCAACTCACGAGGCCTGCGAAAGGCCCTCAGGAACACCACACTGAACATGTGGATAAAGGCAGTGAGAATCATCAGATTGGCTGACCAACTGTGTACTGAACGTACCAGCCAGCCAAATTGGACTCGGGTCACGATGAATTGCACACTCTCATAGGCTTCCGCGGGCGTGGGGCGATAGTAGAGCAGCAGTAGAACACCGGTCAGCACTTGGATCACAAACAGGAACAAAGTGATGCCCCCGAAGTAGTACCAGAGTGTGGCGGAATGGACGGGCACCGTCTTATGGGCCGCAAACTCCCGTATGGAATCGAGGCCCAATCGCTCCTCAAACCATCCACTTAAGCGTTTCTTTATCTCTGAAGTCGACACGTGAATTCTTTCCTCCCCTAAACCCCGCGGGAGATGACTACTTCATCGCCGCGTACATGGACCACAAATTCTTCGAGCGGTCGTGGAGGGGGTCCCGAAACCACTTTCCCATTCAGATCGTAAAACCCATTATGGCAAGCACACCAGATCTGCCTAGTCGCGTCCCGGAACTGCACCGTACAATTCAAATGGGTACAGACGGCTGAAAAGGCGCGCCATTCAGTTTCGTTGAGACGGATCAACAACGCAGGTCGACTGCCGAATTTCACAATCTTGCCGGAATTCGGCTTTAGGTCCTGGACCTTGCCTGCAGTGACTTCATTGGTTGAAGCCTCAGGAACAGACGGCGGATCCATGAACTTGATGGCGGGGTACATGAAGGAAATGATAGATGCCATGAAACCACCCCCCAAGAGCCAACGAATGAGGGTGCGACGATCCTGCGCCATAATACCTCTCTTTTGAATCTACAACCGGATCAACAAAAACGATCCGGCCGCTTAGCAGGTTATTGAAACTGTTGAAGCCCTTGGACAACTTGCCTGGAGAGTCGGACTCTTGAATTCAAGCTGAATTCTGTTTCGGTTGAGTACAAAAACGGTTTACTCGAACGCACACTCTAGCACACGTCCTCTCAGAAGCGGAAGAGCTATTTGTATTGGTTTCCAACCCAATCTGTCGGTCAAAGAATCTCTTCCCATTCACAGACACTTTTTCAACATTGATTGAGGTATTCCGACGGCTCGTCCTGCTGGTTCAACCTTTCAATGACAACATGGTTAAAGTGATAAAAGTCGATTTCACATCAACCCTTTCTAACCTAAGAGGAGATTCCATGGTCAGCAAAACGAACCTGTTGCGGGATAGATCCACCCCCAACAGTTATATCCATAGAACTGTCAGGCTTGTACACTTGTTCCTAGCATTCAGCATTTCAATGTGCTTAGCCTCCATGGCAAACGCACAGCATTATCAACAGACCAATCTAGTCTCAGACATCAAAGGACTGGCAAAGACAACCGATCCCAACCTGGTCAATGCTTGGGGACTGACGAGCAGTTCAGGCTCGCCCTGGTGGGTGGCCAACAACGGAACTGGGACCTCGACGCTGTACAATGGGGATGGCGTACCCTTTCCGATCGGCAATCCGCTAGTTGTAACGATTCCTGTGCCTATGGGTCAAATGGGCACAGCAGCCCCAACGGGGACTGTTTTTAATGGATCCACAGATTTTGAAGTCACTCCTAAGAATCCGGCGAGGTTCATCTTCGTGACTGAGGAAGGTACGATCTCGGGCTGGAATCCGACTGCCGACCCCACTCATGCCATCCTTAAAGTTGGTCCATCTTCATCTGCCGTCTACAAAGGGGCAACCTTGGGGCAGATGAGTGGTGCTAATTTTCTCTATGTTGCCAACTTCAGGGGAGGCAGTGTCGACGTGTTTGACGCCACTTTCAATCCTGTGGTCATGCCTTCAGGTGCGTTCAATGATCCTCACTTGCCTTCAGGGTTTGCTCCCTTCAATGTGCAGAATATCAATGGAATGATATTCGTGGCTTTCGCCAAGCAAGATGCGGACAAGAAGGACGAGGTAGCTGGCCGAGGACTCGGGTTTGTGGATGTTTTTGACACTACTGGAAACTGGCTCATGAGGCTCAAACACGGTCGCTGGTTGAATGCCCCCTGGGGATTGGCATTAGCACCAGCCGACTTCGGCAAGTTCAGTAACGACATTCTGGTTGGGAATTTTGGTAGCGGCCGTATTGCTGCCTTTAGTCCCAAGAATGGGAATTTCCGCGGTTTGTTACGTGGACACCATGGACTACCCATCACTATTGACGGTCTTTGGGCACTTCGTTTCGGGAATGGGGCAAATGCCGGTCCTGTCAACACACTGTTTTTCACTGCCGGCATTGATGACGAAAACCACGGGTTGTTCGGCACCCTGACGCCAATGCCCAAGGAAGATGGGGACAAAAACGACGACGATCAAGACGGATCTGACAACAATTGATCCTTAACGGCCATTAAAGCCACTTTCGGAGTAATAGTTCATGTCCCAGTTTGCGCACCACCGTCGATGAAAATGGGAGGGGTAGCCAC
>JBGOTQ010000247.1:0-11582 GCA_041476565.1 Terriglobia bacterium
CTTGATAAGCTTTCACAAAGGCCGGGTGAGGGTCTGACCCGACATATCTGTTGGCTCTTCTTTGATTGGGATCTGTTTCTTCTGCCGCGCTCAGTGTTTCAAGACAATCCGATATCTCGGCTCCCAGGGTACATTCAATTTGAGAGGTCGTCTCTGCGACTAGTCCCTCCTGTGTCTGGGTCCCGGAGAAGAATTTCAACGACAACTGAAAATACCACAGGGTCACTGGCGCGTTTTCGACCACTCACACTCTGCAAATCCCCTCCCGGGTAGTGCGAGCGACAGCAACAGCCCCCAATTGTTCACTGAGTGGAGGTTAAACCCATGGAAATTTCTCCCGAATTCAAAGAAACAAGCGATGAAGAACTGTTGCGTCTATGGGTTAACAAATCAGAATTGAATCCGGAGACGGTTCAGAGGCTGCAATCTGAGTTGGAGAAGCGGCGGTTGGCCAAGGTTGTTTATACGACGGCTGGTTTACCGAGAGTGGAATTGCTAAGAACGCTACCCGTCTCTCACAGAGTGAAAACCCCGACGCAGTGGTCTATTCCCCAGGGCGTCATCCGGTTGCTATTCATGGTCAGTGGAGGCTTCCTGGCTGTTGTCTTAAGATTCTTGATCCCTTCAATTAAGAATTCCAACAACTTCGAACCGCTGATCGCAGTTCTCACGGGAATCGTTTTGATTCCTCTCATTGTCTTTCTTATTTTGAACAAAGTGTGGAAGCAGCATGCTCTGCTGATCACATCCATCGTATCTTTCACGATGACGGTAGTTTTATTTTGGTATGGGGGCATTGGATATCCCAGGGGCAGGCAATTTCGAAGAGAGATCGAGAAGTCTTCATCCGGATTGATCACACTGCATCAGAAACTACAGCAAGACCTGAACAGCTGCGGGGTTCCCGACATTCTTGAGCTCTTAGTCAATCCAGATAGGCTGACACAAGAAAATCTGGCGGATGCTGAATCACGTATGAGCAAGGCTGGCAGTTTGTTGGAAGAATACAGCAAGCAGCATGAAGAGTGGAATGAATGGGTTCAGAAGAACTTTCAACCCACAGCGGAGGCATCCAAAGGAAAGGAATGGAGTATGCTGAATGAGACCTTGCGCCTGGAGTCCCAATGGCTCGAGGCCAACAAAGAGTTCTTCAGCCATGTTGCGGAAGTTGTACGATACATGCGGTACTATCGGCATCTCTACAAAGTTGTGAACCATAAGATCGTATTCAACGACGCTGAAGGCGTCCAAAATTACGAATACTACAAGAATGCGATCCAGGCCTATGCAGAGAGGCAGAAGAAATTAGATGCTGCTCTCGCCACACAATTGCAGCAGTTAATCTCCAAGAGTCCAGCTAAACCCGGGGGATCGTGATTATCCCGGATTTGCACTTCGGGAATCTGGAATGCTGCCATTCATTGCAGGTGAGGTTACAGATTAATCTAACAAGTTAAGTAATGTGTCAGTAACCCGGGGAATTCTGGAGGGCTGAGCTCCGCGAAGCCACTGACAATGTGGCAAACTTGGCCTCGCAGAGCTCGGCCCTCCACCTTTAACTGACCCATTACCAAGTTAGTTCCTGACGGGACTGGTTGCAGTGGACTGAGTACTGGGTCAGTGATGGGTGGTGGCTCCGCTAGGAGCCGGTTTCGTCCTGTTCCCCCGCGTAACTTACCCCCCAATGGGCCGAACGGTTTTGGCTTGACCCGAAGGGAATAACCAGCTAAACACGAGATGCAAATCCGGCAAGACGAGGTGAGCCATGAATCTTTCAGAGTATGGACAGATTTTTTCAAGGTCCTGGTACCGGACTGTCGGAACCGGAGCGCATGTCCGGGTCGTCGCCTTTCTTCTTTTTTCCGGCTTACTTTTAGGGCAAGAGAAGAAGACTGTCTTTGTTGTTACCGATGCTGAGGGGATCGCAGGGATCTGCCGGCAGGAGCAAACTGAACCGACCCTTGCAGAACTTCGCGAGTTGCTGACAGGAGAGGTGAATGCGGCGGTTCAGGGATTCTTGAATGGCGGTGCTGATGAAGTGATCGTTTGGGATGGTCATGACGGGAGCCAGACTCTCTCTGCTGCCACTATACATCCCCAGGCGAAACTGTTGATCGGGTGGCCAGGCGCCACCATGACACTGGACCGAGGGTATAAGGCTATGGCCTTCGTCGGACAGCACAGCATGGCGAATGTTCAGAATGGAATCATGGCGCACAGCTTCAGCTCTCTGGGAATCCAGAATCTGCTGTTAAATGGCAAGCCGATTGGCGAGATTGGCATGGTGAGCGCATTGGCCGGCTACTTCAACATCCCGGTGATCCTGCTGACGGGAGACAAAGCTGCGGTAGAAGAAATCCGCGCCTTGATGCCGCAGACGGAGACAGTTGCTGTCAAAGAGGGGTTGGGCCGCTATACTTGCCTTTCTCTCTCGGCAGCCACGGCGCGCCAGCAGATCCAGGAAGCAGCTAGCCGAGCCATGGCTGGAATCGGAAAGATCCCACCTTATAGAATCGAAGGTCACATCACACTGCAAGTTGAGCATACAACCCGCAACTCGCTGTCCCCAGACACGAGGGCACTGCCAGGTGTACAAGTCCTTGATGACAGGACCCTGCGCATTGAAGGCAAAGATTTCCTGGAGGCTTGGACCCGCTGGAAGGTCTATCGCTAGCGGACTCGAAGAAGCACCGTCGGTTGGCGCAGATATACGCGGTGGGCATGTCGGCGGACATGATACCCGCATGGGGGCCGGTCCGTCGCAGGATTCTGCCGTCATTCATGTCGCCGTACGTCGATGACCATCCCCAGCATCAGTTTTCCTCATGGTGTGGCCCCAGCTGCTTGTCACCCATAGGCTTCTTCCTTTGGGCTTCTGGCCCTCCCGTTTTCCAGCAGAATCAAATTTCGCCATTTTCCCAGTGTTCGGCCACGTTCTTCTAGGGAGCTTCCCTATATGTCCGCAGCAGTGTGGGAGACAGACCCAAACGTTGTGGGAGACTCAGGATTTAAGTGTTCGTTTTTGCGCCGCGTCGTGAATCCAGCCATAGATTCAGAACGCGCGCTTCCACCTGAGGTGACAGCTCATCAATCCAATGCCACACATTCGGGTCCAGTTGGTCGAAGTACCATAGATACTCTAAGGCAGTCTCAATGAATGGCCGCTGAGTCCAACCTGCATTAAATGCCTTCTGGCTGCTGATCTGAAAAAACCCCCGACGCTCAGGCTCCGGATGCCAGAACGGGAATTTGCCAAGGTAGGACGGATCGGGATCAAGCCCCTGCTGGTGCAGGAATTCTTGGGTAATCCACACGAAGTCCGATTCCGATCGTGTCACGGCAATACAGCGACCGATGAAATCACGGAAGGTCATGGGGCCGCCGGTGAGGTTGAATGTGCCGTAAAGCGATCGGTCTATTGTCAATATCAGGAAGCGAGCCACGTCTTTAACGTCTACTATCTGGACATGGTCTTCACCGTTTCCAGGTCCGATATGGCGGCCTCCCGTCTGAGATCGCCGTAACCAAGCCAAAAGATCAGGGGTATCATCGCGCCCGCCCTTGATTGGTCCAGGACGAACAACTGTGAGCCTGTCGCCTACCAGCGAGTGCAAACGCCGTTCGCTCTCCGCTTTTCCGCGGTTGTAAGGACGTATTGCGGAATTCCAGGAATTCAACTCTGCCTCTTCGGTTAAGTTTGGCAGGGAGAATCCTTTTGGATCATATGCCGCGATGGAAGAGACATAGAGGTAATGGGCAGTGCGATCGCGGAGGAGGCGTGCTGCACTCTCGGCCAGGGAAGGATCAGACGGCCAAACGTCGACAACGACGTCCCAATGCCGCCCGCCAAAGGCGGTAAAGTTCTCTTCGATTCGATCAGGGCTCCGGAAGCCTCGCAACTTTTCGAGTCCGGGAAACAGACTTGTGTTGGTGACACCGCGGTTGAAGAGTGTCACGTTGTGTCCCGCCACAGCGGCCGCTTCTACGATCGCGGGGCCCAAGAAGTTCGTGCCGCCCAGGACAAGAATTCTTTTCGCAGTCGTAGCGAAGACGGTGGACGTGATCGAGAGCTGCTGCTGGAAAAACGATGCAGCCGATGTGGCGAGGGAGGCTTTCAAAAAGCTTCTGCGGTCCATAACTCGAGCAAGAAGTTTAATACCAATCTAAGAGTGGGGCATGGCCCTTACTCGCCCTCACATATCTCAGTTAGCAGTGTGAATGGTTTTTGCTCACACCGGCAACCTTTGGTTGAGAGTCGAGAACTTCCTACTACCAATCATTCTACGATGTTATCCATTATACAGTTGTCATAGCCTCGTGACAATAACACACGTGTTTGGGGGTGCAATCAAAGTGCGACTGAATAAGATTAGGGAATAAGATTAGGGTTACCCGCGGCGAGACTCGATTTACTCCCCTCAACGCCCACAAACTCCCCTCCTCCAAATCCGAGGAGGAAAGGAGCTTATTGGCCATCTTCATGCCAGGAACCAGCTACGCGGGGCACCGGTTTAAATACAACGATCTATTCCGGTAGCATCTTAAGAGCTTGTTCGTCGAAGCACAAATTGTCGTTTGCAAACAGCGGTGATTCAGTGAATGCATGGGCGTGGAACCCTTGAGTCCCGAAGAACTGGACTGATTGTTGATACCGGGCTCTTCCTCGGCGGGGCAAGAATCAGATTCACTTTCTTGGTCTATTGGTGAGGGCTTGGCTACTTTTGTTGAAGGCCCAGGTTGGGTCCCATGGAAGACTTGCTGCGTCTGGTTTCGAACTCCAGATGGCGTGTCTGGGCTAAACCGCGCGGAAGGGACATTAAAGAAGAAGTGGTTCAACCAAGCGAGCAATTGAGCCTGCATGGTTTTGGCGGGAGTCAGGTCGTGAAAACTAATAGTTGCCTGGTTGGGCACTGTTGGCTTTGAGCTTTGGCAGTCTATTTTGAGAGAAGAGCCATCTATTTCGGGCGACACGCATTGCCTCGCGTAATTAATCTCTTTCATTTCATTCATGTTATGCAACCTCTTGGGGTCTATGATTCTTTGCGCCCAGGGTAAGAGTTGGTGCTTTTGGCGCCACCCCCATCCAAACCATACGTTAAAATTAGTGAATTTCGTATAACCTCTTGGGAGTTTCCAACGTCTTAAACTATAAGGTAGCCAATAAAAGCTACATCGGCTTGGCAGCGGAAGAATTATGGAGAAGTCGAAAATTCGACATCATCTGGAAGGGCGCAAAGTGGTGCTGAAAAAGTGGAATTGGCCCCTGGGGGTCTTGGCATTGTTATGGGCATTGCTATGCCCAGGCAGGATAGAAGCACAGACACCTGGTCGGTTACGGGGAACAGTCGACAGCGTGGATGCTCAGGGGCTTGTTCTTAAGACGGACTCGGGAGAAAAGGTAACAGTCGGTTTTGCAGCCAACCTGCGTGTTCAAAAGGTCTCTCCGGGAGAACGTGACTTAAGCCACGCTCAGGAGATTTCGGTCACAGATATCGTTGCAGGCGATCGGATCTTAGTTCGTGGCGCTCAATCGGGAGACTCGGTAACGGCCGTTTCCTTAATAGTCATGACTGCCCGCGATATTGCACAGCGAAATGACCAGGACCAACAGGCCTGGCATGAGCGGGGATCATTGGGGATGGTCGAGCAAGTCAATGTACAAGCAGGCGAGGTTCGAATCCTTTCACGTGGGCCGACCGGTCCAGCGCCGCTCACCGTGGTAGTGGATTCCAAAACCCAACTGCGCCGCTATCCCCCTGATTCGGTCCGGTATGCCGATACCGTCCCCAGCCGGATCGAGGATATCCATGCTGGAGATCAAATGCGTGCCCTGGGAGTCAAGGACGCCACTGGAACACGGGTGACAGCTGAAAAGATTGTTTTTGGCTCTTTCCGGACACTGGCTGGAACTGTGGCAGTGGCGGCGGGTGACAACAACCAATTGCAGCTAAAGGATCTCATGACTGGGAAGTCGATCCTGGTTCATATCAAACCTACCACCCAACTGAAGAAGCTCCCGGCCATGGGTCCGGGCATGATGGGAGGACCTCCTGGAGGTTCTGCTGCACCGTCGACCGCTGGTGGCCCTGGAGTTGCCGGAGGATCACCGCCCCGACCCGGCCATGTGCCCGATCTCTCCCGGTTCATCGATCGATTGCCCGAAATACCGCTGGCCGAGGTAAAGACTGGCGACACGGTTGTCCTCTCTTGCGTGCCCGGCACGAAGCCGGATGAGTACACCGCCGTGGTAGTCCTGGCGGGAGTGGAGCGCTTGCTGGCGGGATTGGCCGCTCAGTCGGGCGGTGGCCAGCGGGGAGGTGCCCAAACAGGATCCTGGCCGTCATCTATGAGCGGTGAGATGGAAGGCATGCTGGGTATGCCGGGAATTCCTTGAGGGTGCTTGAAGAGTTTGCTCGAGTTCGCCATCGGGATGAAAATGGCAGGGGTAGCCACGGCGAGCGTATTGGCGACACTAGTCACTGCGAGCCGTGGGCATTATTCCTGACAACCAAAAGCCCACGCCTCCCAGAAAAAGCGGTCGGCGTGGCTACCAAAACTTGCTTTTTCCTGAAAGTGCGCCATGACCTATTTAGGTCAACACGGTCCATGAAAATACTGGAGGGCTCCGCTTCTTCGTTGCCACGGTCGCGACAGGTGACGGTGGTCACCCGCGCGACCCTCCACAAGTGGTGTTTTTAAGAGAGCCGAAACATTTACACCTCTCGACTGGCATCCCTGGTGCCTTATTTGATAGGAGGCAATTGCATGCGTTTTAAGCGGGCTTATTGGATGGCCCTTTCTTCTCTGATAATCCTCTCAATCTCTATGTACGCGGCGGAGTCGCCGGCAAGCTTGCGCGGCCGGGTCACGGACCCTTCCGGCGCAGTAGTGCCTGGTGCCGCCGTCTTACTGCGGATGGCAGACGGCAAGGAATTGAAGGGGGAAACCAACGAATCCGGTTCCTTTGAATTTCGGAATTTGGCACCAGGCAGTTATCAGGTGCGGGTTGAGAAAGCTGGATTCACGCCTTACGAAAACCCTTCTCTCCAGGTCGACAAGTCGTCCACCCTTAACATATCGCTGGAGATTGCAGCACAAGAGGAACACGTCACGATTCAGAGCGAGGCCCCTGGAGTCACTACAGATCCTTCCCAGAATGCAGGGGCTTTAGTCTTGAAGGAAAAAGATCTGGAAGCCCTTTCCGATGATCCTGATGAGCTTTCCGATGAATTACAGGCCCTGGCGGGGCCCGGCGCAGGCCCCAACGGAGGACAGGTCTTCATCGATGGATTCACCGGCGGGCGTTTGCCATCCAAATCGGCCATCCGCGAAGTCCGCATCAATCGCAATCCCTATTCAGCAGAATACGACCATATCGGCTTTGGCAGGGTGGAGATCCTCACTAAACCGGGAGCTGACAAGCTCCGGGGCAATGCCTTCTTTAACTTCAGCGATGACGCTTTCAACTCCCGCAACCCTTTCGTCCCCGACAAGGTGCCTTACCAGGCTCGGCTGTTTGGAGGACGAGTGAGCGGACCTATCAATAAGAAAGCTTCGTTCGGCTTGGATATCGAAGGACGAAGCCTGGATGAAAACGCCGTTATCAACGCCACGGTGCTCGATTCCCAGTTTCAGCCTGTCCCTTATCAGCAAGCGGTGGTGACTCCGCAGTTGCGCTTTAACATCGCCCCCCGTCTCGATTACCAGTTAAATGAGAAGAATACTCTGGTAGTTCGCTACCAGTACTCGCCCATTCGGTTCGACAACCGCGGCGTAGGTGGCTTTACGCTCCCAACTCAATCCTTTAACTCAGAGAATGCCGAGCATACTTTGCAGGCGACCGAAACCGCTGTGCTTAACACTCGCGCCATCAACGAAACCCGTTTCCAGTACCGACATTCCAACATTACTCAAACCTCGGCTAGTAGTGATCCGTCAATCGTTGTGCTCGATTCCTTTAATGGGGGCGGATCGCAGATTGGGCAGGCCTACCAGCTGTCGAAGCTCTATGAATTGCAGAATTACACCTCCTATGTGATCAAGACCCATAGCTTCAAGTTTGGAACGCGAATTCGCACTTCAGTCGTGGACGATCATTCTCCCAACAATTTCAGCGGCACCTTTACTTTTGCCGGAGGCTTGGCCCCGGTCCTGGATTCTAGTAATCAACCGGTCTTAGATACTGGTGGCTTGCCCGTCCTGGCGCCGATTACTTCCATACAGCGTTATCAACGGACTTTGCAGCTCCAGAGCCTGGGCTATACACCAGCCCAGATCAGGCTATTGGGCGGCGGGGCCAGCCTGTTCACGATGAATGGCGGTGATCCGCTGGCGAGAGTTTCCCAGACCGACATAGGCCTGTTTGGGACCTGGGACTGGCAGGCCCGACCGAGCCTGACAGTTAGTGCCGGTTTGCGCTGGGAAGACCAAACGAATATCAGCTCCAATAAGAACTTTGCACCACGAGTGGGATTGGCTTGGGCCCTGGATGGCAAAAACCAGAATGCCGCCAAGACCGTGCTGCGCTGGGGAGGGGGCATCTTTTACGACCGTGTTGATGACAACTTGACATTGCAGGCGCACCGCTACAACGGGGTTACCCAGACCAGTTACCAGTTGCCCAACCCTAATTTCTTCCCCAATGTGCCATCGCTCGAGGAATTGTCCTCCTTCACCCAATTGCAGACGGTCCGTCGGCTGGATAACACAATTGAGTCTCCCTACCTGATTCAATCTTCCATGGGGATCGAGCGGCAGTTGCCCCGCAACACCACCGTGGCTGTTAACTATGTCTTCAGCCGGGGCGTTCATCTGCTGCGGATCCGTGACATTAATGCTCCAGGTCCACTTGGCATCCGGCCTCAACTCGACACAGGAGCCATCTTTCAGTATGAGTCCACAGGCTTTAGTCGCCAAAACCAGCTGATCGCCAATTTCAACACCCGGTTCAGCAAACGAGTGACCCTTTTCGGCTTCTATTCGTTTACGCATGCCTACAGTGACACGGATGGGGCTAACACCTTTCCTGCTGATCCCAACAACTTCCATACGGAATGGGGACCTTCAGCCTACGACGTCCACCACCGAATGGTGATGGGAGGTTCCTTCAAGCCTTTCTGGGGGATCTCCTTGAATCCGTTTGTGATCATCTCCAGCGGGGCTCCGTTCAATATCATCACCGGCCGCGACCTCAATAGCGATGGTCAGTTCACTGACCGGCCTGCCTTTGCCGGGTCGGCGACCGGGGCTGACGTGATCTCAAGCCCATGGGGCAATTTCCTGATTAATCCCAAACCAGGCGACCCTACCATTCCCCGCAACTATGGCAGGGGGCCAGGCATGGCTCTACTCAACATGAGGCTCGGGAGAACCTTTGGCTTTGGTGGAAAAATCGAAGGGGCCCAACAGGCCGGCTCGTCCGGCCCCGGGTTTGCAGGCGGCCCGTACGGCGGCATGCGGGGCGGCATGCGCGGTGGCGGTCGCTGGGGAGAGGACACAACCAACCAACGCTACAACTTGACCCTGTCGGTGCAGGTGCGCAATTTGCTGAACCACGTCAACCTGGCCCCACCGGTCGGCAATCTCGGCTCGCCGCTCTTTGGAGAATCGACCCAGCTCGCAGGGGGATTTGGCGGCGCAACGGCCGCCAACCGCCGTGTCGAACTGCAGCTCCGTTTTTCGTTTTGATCTCGTTTTATAAAAAGCCACCCCCAGGGTGTCCTGAAGGAGTCTCTGGAGTTTCCCGGTTGCGATTGAGGCCGGCCAGTCATAGAATGGTCGGGTGCAATTGCGGACGTCGGGCACCCTCAGAGACCTCGTCTCAGGGGGTCCATTGATCCATCCCGTCGTGTTAGGTGGTAGCTCTCCTGCTTTCCGCCGAGTTAATCCCAGAAAGGAAGGGGTTCATGCCAGACGATTCGAGTATCAGCCGTCGAAACTTCCTAAACCAGAGTATCAAGACCACAACAGGCTTAGTTGCCCTCAGCGGGGTGACATTCCTGGCCCACCCCGAGAGAGTATTTGGGGCCGCCGATCGTGTTCGTGTAGCCGTCTGTGGAATTCACGGGCGCGGCAAGGACCACCTTGGCGGCTTCTCGCGGCTGCCCAACGTCGAGATTGCGGCACTGTGTGATGTGGATGAAAATTTGCTAAAAGAGCGGCTTTCTGGAGAAGAGAGTCGTGGTTCGTCCAAGCCACAGACCTTCACGGATGTCCGCAAGCTTCTCGAGGACAAGTCGATCGATGCGATCTCGATTGCCACACCCAACCACTGGCATGCCTTAATTGCCATCTGGGCCTGCCAGGCGGGCAAGGACGTTTATGTCGAGAAGCCCTGCTCCCATAATTTCTGGGAGGGCCGACAACTGGTGCGGGCGGCGCAAAAGTACAATCGCATCGTTCAACATGGCACGCAGATCCGTTCCTCGCCTGCAGTTAGGGAAGCTGTCCAGAAGATTCAGCAAGGGTTGATCGGTGATGATTATTTAGCGCGCGGACTGTGCTTCAAGTGGCGTGACACGATCGGACGTGCCCCTGTTGAGACTGTTCCATCCGGTGTTGACTATGACTTGTGGAGCGGCCCTGCGCCTTTGAAGCCATTCACGCATAACCGGTTTCATTACAATTGGCACTGGATCTGGGATACGGGGAATGGAGATCTCGGTAACCAGGGAGTGCATCAAATTGATGTGGCCCGTTGGGGATTAGGTGTTAAATATCCCAATCGGATCTCTGCCGTGGGCGGTCATTTCATGTTTGATGATGACCAGGAGACGCCGAATACTCTCAACTGCGCTTTTGAGTTTGATCTACCCGATGGCAGACGCAAGATGATTGAGTTTGAGGTCCGGCATTGGATTACCAACCATGAAGCCGAGATCGGACAGGGGCGATTGATGGGGGGTAACAACACAATTGGCAACATCTTTTATGGCTCTAAAGGATACCTCGGCACTGGCGACGAAGATGCCAATGGGTACAAGACCTGGCTGGGCCGCGGCCAGGAGGCCGGCCCCCACGCTCATGCGGTAGGAGACCACTATGCCAACTTCATCGATTGCGTCCGCAGTCGGACCCGGGAAAACTTGAACGCGCCCATCGAAGAAGGGCACATTTCCTGCGCCCTTATCCATCTGGCGAACGCTTCATACCGTCTAGGTCGGTCGCTCCGCTTTGATCCCGAAACTGAGCAAGTGATAGGCGATGACGAGGCCAATCATCTCTTGCGCGAGGTTGACCGGGGATATCGCTCGCCCTTTGTGATACCTGAAGAGGTTTAGTGTTGATCAGTTTCGCCGGACGGCATCCCGCGTTCTTAGAGAGTGCCCCATGGCCTTTCAGGCCACCACGACGTATGAAAATGGCGCCTTGGGGGGCGAGTGTGGGAGCCGATCGTGGGACCGCTGTCCCCCGAGCGGCGAGCAATTTGACCCGGGCAACCGCCGCGACGGAGCGACAGCGGTCGCGAAGCGCGGCGGCCACCCTCAAGACTTGTATTTTCATGAAAGTGCGCCATGAGCTTTCCAAGTTCGCTACCGCAGATAAAAATGGCAGGGGTAGCCACGGCGAGCGTATTGGCGACA
>JBGOTQ010000248.1:0-11543 GCA_041476565.1 Terriglobia bacterium
CGGCCGTCCTGAGTTTTTTCGAGTAGACAATTAAGAATTCGCCATAGATTTCCAAAAAAAGCTTGACATCTTTAAACGATTAATGATTATCATTATCGTTAATCGATATGCGAGGAAGGAATGCCATGACTTCGGCAACCGCTTTTGATCTGCAAGAACCTTCGGTCCTCACCAAGATTGACCGCCGCTCCTTGAAGGGGGCCGCCGTAGAACAGATCCGGACGGCCATCCTCAGAGGGGAACTGAAGCCGGGAGAGCGGGTGATAGAACTGGGCTTAGCCAAGACCCTGGGTGTGGGACAGGCGACCATCCGCGAAGCTTTGATTGAACTGGAGCATCAAGGGTTCATCCAGAGAGGCAGCCCCAGAAAGAGCTTCGTGACGGTTTTGTCACAGCGGGATATCAACGAGATGTACCTGGTTCGCATCCGTCTGGAATCGCTTGTGGTTGAGTTGCTAGTCAGCAAGAAAGGGAAGGACCTGACCGGATGCAAAATGACTTTCCGGAAAATGGAGGAGGCTGCAAAGCACGGCAAGGTGGCTGATTTTGTCCAGGCTGATCTCGATTTTCACCGCACTCTCTGGCGCGCCACAGGCAATCGCAGTTTGCTCGAGCTCCTGGAGCGGCTCGTTCCAAGACTTTTTGTCTTCGTCATTATCAAAAGCGCGGATCCTTCACGCCAGGCGATGCTGGAGAGTGCCAGGCAACACGGGCGACTGTTGCTGTGGATTCAGGAAGGCAAAGAGAAAGAAGCCAAAGCCGCCATGGAGGAGTCAATGCAACAGGCGTTGTCAGATGATCTGGAGATCTCTGGGGGCGTTAAGCGTCGATCTCAATAACCCAAAGATTTCAGGACTTGGACGTTTAGCAAGTCGCGACCCGGAAAGTGCCTTCTGACCATTGAACGGCCTGAAATCGCGTTTCGGCGGAAGGAGGTGCGGGGTTTCTTTTTGGGTAATAGGGGAGCCTCTCGGTAGTCCGTTTACCCTGGACATAGAAAAGTTCTAATGAAGATAGGAGGTATCAAGTGAAAAGCACGTATGCACGCCTTATGACTCTTTGTGTATTGCTGGTCTTGTCAGGTGCGGCGGCCGTTCTGGCACAGACGACCGTAGGTGAAGTGAAGGGCATTGTGAGAGATCCAAGTGGAGCTGTTATTCCTGATGCTTCTCTCATTCTGCAGAACGCCGCCACCAATATCTCGCGGCAAACGCACACCAACCCGGATGGCCTCTATAGTTTTCCCAACGTGCCTCCCGGGAGGTATCAGTTGATCGCCGAGAAGCAGGGGTTCAAGAAGTGGTCGGGAAAGATGGAACTGCAAATCCAGCAAGTCGCCGTGCTGGAACTAACCTTGGAAGTAGGGGAAATGACCTCGACCATCGAGGTGGAAGAGGCGACCCCAACGATTGCAGCCGAGAGCTCCTCGGTCGGGACGGTCACAGACTTCAAGCGTATCCAGCAACTACCCTTGGATGGCCGGGACATCCTCACGCTTTTCCAACTCACCCCGGGCGTTCAGGGAAACGACGTTGCCCGAGGGGACGGCACCTACCCACAAAACACTCCGGGGAATGCGCCGGATGCCCCGCGGGTCAACGGAATGAAAGCGGGAGGAGCTGGCTTTCTGCAGGATGGGACTGCGATCAGCGACGCGTACAGCGGGTCGATCAGCCGCATCCGTCCCGGGCTGGATACGGTCCAGGAGTTCAAGGTGGACACGAACTCGACGGCCCAATACCAACGGCCCAACACGATCTCGATTCTGACGCGCAGCGGGACCAACGGACTGCATGGCAGCATCTTTGAAACATTTCGAAACAATGGTGCTGGATTGAGGGCGCGCGCCCGGAATGATGGCGACAAGCCAGCCCGCCTGCTGCGCAACGAGTTCGGCGCCACCGCAGGTGGCCCCGTTGTTATTCCCAAGCTTTACAACGGGAAGGACAAGACCTTCTGGTTCTTCTCTTACGAAGGGCAGCGACGACGCCAAGGGCTGACCTATGCTTCTGCGGTTCCCACCGAAGCCATGTGGAATGGGGACTTCTCAGGCCTGGTTGACGCACAGGGAAATGCCATCAACATTTATGACCCAGCAACCACGGCTGCCAATGGAGTGCGCCAGCAATTTCCGGGGAATATCATCCCGGCGGATCGGCACCGCAGCGGAATGTTTCTGTACCTGAAAGACCACACCCCCCAGCCCACCAATTCGGTTAGCCCATTGATCGGAAACAACTGGGTTGGTCCTGTGCCGGAATACTACAACCAGAATACGTATACAGCCAAAATCGATCACCATTTTTCCGACAAGGATCTGATTTCCGGGCGGTTATCCATTGCCAATGCTGATTCCCTGGGCTATTTCGGCGCGCCACAAGCTCCTGATCTTTCCTACAATACCGAGCGCACCTTGAACAAGATTTACAGTGGTTCGATCAACTATACTCACATTTTTTCACCCACCACGCTGAATGAATTGGTTCTGTCCGGTCAGCGATCGAACAGTCAACGTGGCGGCGGCCGAGATGATGTTTATTGGGACCAGGCTCTGGGTGTTGCCAACCCATTGGGTATCAGCGGCTGGCCCACCCTCACGGCCAAAGATCCACCAGCCCGGTTTATCTGGGACAGCGAAAACCGGACACCCCAGTATTTGAACAACATCACGGCGGAGGACAACCTGACCTTAATCCGGAACAAGCATGAATTCAGATTTGGATTCAGGGGGCGGGATGAACGCAACAACACCTGGGGATCTCAACAAGGCCAGGGTCGCTACGGCTTTGGCCAGGGCTACACCGGGTTATGGGATCCCGTTAATAAACAGGGAGTGAATTATACCGGATCCGGAATGGCTTCCATGTTGCTCGGTTATGGTGAGTACTTCGCCGTTCAATATAACCGGCCCTTCTACTACCTCCGGCAGAAGGAATTGGGTTTCTATGCGCAAGACAGCTGGAAAGTAACACCCCGTCTCACCTTGAACTACGGTTTTCGCTATGACTATTGGACGCCTTACCGGGAAGCTGACAGCAGGTTCTTGAATATGGATGTGGCGAACCTCCAAACCACGCGCACGGTGCTGACTCCTGCGGGTCATCCCATGGAGAGTCTGGGGCTCCCGCCTTCCTTGCTGGAGTCTTTTGCCAAGGGTGGTCTGTCCTGGACGACAGCAGACAAGGCTGGCTTCCCTGACAATCTGCTTCTCGGCGACAAAAAAGACTTCGGGCCTCGAGCGGGGGCTGCGTACAAGTTGAACGACAAGACTGTTCTCCGAGGAGGTTATGGGATCTATTACTGGACAGCTCCATTGGCCCAGTTATTGGGGGAGTCGGGCTACAACGTCCCCATGAATCTCAGGTATCAAAATGAGATTTACTACTTCGGGGGCGCCACGGATGGGTGGTTCGATTGGCGGTCTCCGCCTGTGCCCGGGGTGAGCGTGGATGATCCGAATCCTGTCGACATTAACAATCCACAGACCACTTCTCCACCGTTCGGATTCGTACCCTGGGACAAGCAGTGGCGCAACGATCGGGCCCAGGAGTGGAATTTCACCATCGAACGGGAAATCATGCCACTGACCAGCCTGCGTGTCAGTTATGTCGGCAACCACGGCGGCAACCTGGACCAGTCGGTGGTCTTGAATGCTACGGGGTCCCGTTATCTCTATGCCACCAGCACGGGGCAAGCTCCTCCGGATAACTATCGCGACTTGACACCCAATCCATTTTGGCAATATCTGCCCTTGCGGACGCATGTCGGCTATTCCAACAGCAACTCGTTCCAGGTCAATATCCAGCGCCAGTATAATAAGGGGCTGGCCTTCCAATGGTTCTATGTCTTCTCACGCAGTTTGAGTACCACGGATGGCGATGGATATTCCAGCCAACCCGGACAATTTGTGCCTTCTCCGCAGGTCGTCCCCGGAGGCGGGTCGCTCGACCAGTTGCTCCACCTGGTCTATTACAATGTCGGTCCAATACCCAAACACCAAATGCGCTGGAATGCAGTTTACGACTTGCCATTCTTGAAAAAAGCCTCGGGTTCGCTTGGCAAAATCCTGGGTGGCTGGCAAGTGGCCACCATCGGTTCTTTCCGGACGGGCAGCTGGTTAAATCCCAACGCGGGTTATCAGAACAACGATCCAGTTTGGGGATACCAAACGGCCTATTGGCTGAACGGAGATCCCCGTCTCAGCAATGACCAGCGAAAGGTCATTAACTTCGGGGGCCAAAGCCAGCTTCTCTATTTTAGAGGCAATTTCGACACGACAGGGATTCCCGGGTTGGGAAATTATCAACCTGGCATCGTTAAATTGTCGTCGGATGGGACGAGCAACGACGTTCCGTTTCAGCTCAAAAACGGGTCGACCATTAGTGTTCCCTATGACGTCTACAATTCTATGCCGGGCAACTTTATCGAGGGTCCTAAGAGCTGGTTGACTGATTTCTCCCTCGTGAAGAACTTCCGCTTTAAAGAGTCCATGAACGTTCGATTCGCGGCGGATTTCTTCAACCTCTTTAATCATCCCAACGACATCAATCCCGACACCACGACGGGCTTGGTGGATTTGAGCCAACAGTGGAATGACCCACGTACCATTCAGTTCAGTCTCCGCTTTGATTTTTGAGCACCTCGGCTGCGACCAGCCTCTCTGCGAGGCTGGTCGCGCCAACAAAGGACTGCAGAATTCCGAGACAAAGCAGGAACACTGCAAGGAGACCGATCTGTCATGCGAATCAGCTTGACGTATCTCTACACCATCTTTCGTTACGGCTATCCGCCGAAGATAGCGGATGACTTCAAGGCCTTGTCTGAAATCCACCGCATGGGGTTTCACTATCTGGAAATGGAGGGCTTAGGACCGCAACACCTGCGCTTGGTGTATCAGAACCGCCAGCAGTTGACCAAGACCCTGCAGGAGTATGGAATGCATGTGCATAATTTCTGTGTTGTTGATCTGAACTTGGTCAGTCTCGACAGGGGTCGGCGTCAGCAGGCTTTGGACCGGTTCAAGTTGGGGGCGGAACTGGGAGATTACCTGGACGTCGATACCCTTCACTTGGCAAGCTATACGCCTCCTGTCCATTACATGGGAGGGAAACCTTACCAGTTGACCGGAGGAAACGGGTACTGCTTTCCCAGCCATACTCAGCTCCGTATCCCCCGCAAGTTCGACTGGAATCAGGTCTGGGGTACGCTGGTGTCTTCGTGCCAGACCTGTGCAGATGTCGCCGCTGAGCACGGCAAAGTGGTGATCATGGAACCAAGGGTGGGTGAGATCATCTGCTCTGTTGATTCTCTCTTACGTCTCATTGAACATGTGGGACGCGCCAATTTCAAGGCGAACTTCGATACCGCGCATTTCAGCGCTCAGCGAGAAAATGTCCCTCTGGCCCTGGCCAAGTTGCGAGGTCACTTTGCCAATATTCATATTGCCGATAACAATCCTGTGAATACTAAGCATCTGCCAATTGGCGATGGCATTGTCGATTGGAAGGAGTTCTTCCGAGTTTTAAAAATGATGCGATATGAGGGATATCTGGGCTTGGATCTTGGGTTGAGTCGGTCTTTGGTACAGGGGTACCGTAAATCCGTCGAACGGATTCAATCCATTGCTTCGGAACTCCAGTTAAGAGTCGAGGTTTGACCCCGCTATGCCCCCCCTGCCTGTAGCAAAGATCGGCTATGACAGGGAGGTCAGGCCGGCTGTAGACCATGGTAACCTGAGAGCGATTTCAAAAGAGTAACCATTCGACAATGTCGCTTGAAGTGGGAGGTCATTCGAGTATCGTCAGTTCTTAGTGCAAAACCTAGGATCGAGTTTACAGGCCTGAGCCATTTCTTTTTGAGCAAGATCGCTCTGATTTGTCCTCAGATAAGCCATGCCGAGATTTTGATGGGCACTGGCATTGGAAGGATTGATTTCGATTACTTTCTGGAAATGGGAGACTGCTTCAGCAAATCGGGATTGGCGCGCCAAAAGGAAGCCGACTCTAAAGTGAGCTTCTTCATCCCGAGGAGAAAGCTCTGCCACCTTGAGAAATTCCTGAATTGCCTGCGGAAGTTGCCCCTTCGACTCATAGATGAGCCCCAGATACTTATGCGCATGGAAAAAATTGGGATTAATCGACAAGACTTTCCGAAAGCCGGGCTCTGCTTTGTCTAACCTTTTGAGATAGAATTCGCAGGCTGCCAGGTAGAATTGGACTTCGGCGCTCTGCGGGGTCAGTTTCACCAATTCCTGAAAAGTATCGTTGGCTTGGATAAAGCGCTGCTCGTCGAAGTAACATCTCCCCAGCAAAAAGTAAGCTGCGGAAATGTCGGGTGCTTTTTGAATGACTTCAAGGAATTGCCTTTCCGCTTGCGGGCATCGTCCAATGGCAGCGCTGCGACCCGCTTCAGAAAGCAACTCGACAATCTCCAGTGTATCCTTGGGATCGGGCAGCGAAGAAGATCCCGGCTCAGATGGGCCGGGCTGAACCGGGCCACCCACGTAACCAAGGGCTCTCAGTTTTTCCAGTTCTTCTGAACTCATGGTCAATTGGGGATCCTTTTGCGGAACTTTGTCCCTAAAAGAATTCGTGATTTCTGCGAGCCGGCTCTTCAGTTGATTGGCGAGGGAACGGTTCTGTGTATAGATGTTCGTCACCTCTTTGGGGTCCTGATTCAGGTTGTAGAGCTCGGGCCTGGGGGCTTCGATAAATTTGGCATTGAGCCGGCGCAAGCTCCGGAGTGAACTCGCACCAAATCGGGTGGGATAAAACGTTTCACTGTAGGCTTCCAATTGCAGCTCTTTCTGCTTTCCCATCAATAGCCCCAGTAACCCCACGCCCTGCATATCTGGTCCCTTGGGCAGTCCTAGCATCTGCAGGATCGTGGGTGCGATATCGACCAGTCTCACCTGCTCAGGAATCACGACATTTTTGAAAACCTGCCTCGACGGCTTAATCAGCAAGGGAACCAGCAACGTCGTGTCATAGATGAAATACCCATGCTTGAATTCCTGGTGTTCTCCAAAGCTCTCTCCGTGATCGCTGGTCAACAAAAGTAAGGTTCTCTCGTAAAGCTTCCTGGAGTTCAGGAACGAGACCAATCTGCCGATTTGCTGATCCACATAAGCAATTTCGCCATCGTAAGGGTTGGACCTGTACTGGGATTTGAAGGGAACCGGCGGGTCATATGGCTCATGTGGATCGAACAGATGTATCCAGGCAAAAAAGGGGGGCTGAGGCGGAACATTTCCGATCCACTGAATCGCCTAATTCACGACCTCTTCGGCACGGCGTTCCAATTGGCCAGGATTCAGCAAACCGTCCGGAGTCTTCTCGGGATTAAAGTGGTCATAATAAGTATCAAATCCCTGGCCCAGCCCAAACCTCGAATCAAGCACGTAGGAACCAACAAAGGCACCTGTCTGGTATCCATTCGTCTTCAGGATCTCGGCCAGGGTTGTTTTGGAATCGTCTAATCGATATCCCATGTTATCGCGGACTTTATGAAACATCGGATAGGTGCCCGTGAGGATCGAGCAATGTGAGGGGAATGTCAAGGGCACTTGAGCCACGACTGTGGCAAACTGGGCCCCGGTCGCGGCCAGCTTATCAATATTCGGGGTCTGGATTAGTTTGTAGCCATAGCAACCCAGATGGTCAGCCCGGAGAGTATCGATGGTAATAAGGATGACGTCGGGCTTGGGCTGAACGCCGGATTTCTGGGCGAGAGCTGGAAGGATACAAAGGAAGATCCACAGAGCGATAGAGCCACGGAGTCTCCGCCAGACCCGAGTGAGGTCATAGTCCCAGGTGAACTTTGATCGCATGTGCTACTTCCGTAAGGTCTGCTCTTGACAACCTACCTATTAGGTTCGCTGACATCACCAACGGTGGACTCTCCCCAACCCAATGCGTCAGCTTCGCGAGCCCCATCGTGCGCCATTTGACGATACGCTGGTTCTAAAGTTTTTACTGATAATACGCAGCCGACCCAAAGGCTCATGGATGACTGATATTACGTCGTCCAACAACACTGTCTAACCCTTATGAGACCGATTGGTCCAGCTTTAAGCTTCTCCTAGCCATGCCTATTCTGCAGGTAAAGTACAGAATCTCTGATGAAGTTACAAGCCGCTTAAGGGAAGAAAACCCAGCCGAGCCTTAAGCTGATCGACCATAACCAATCCTTCGTATTGGAAACCCTTTCGGATTGACATCATATGCACGAATTAATTGATAATCTTCGCTGCTTCAATTTATACGATCTCGTATGGTAAGAAAAATCGAAGCGACTGAGACGCCATAGCTTGCAGTCTTGCTTTTTGTGATGACCCGCAATTGGCTTGGCCAAATTCCGGCTACGATACAGACGTTACATTGGAACGAGACTTAGCTCTGGATGAACCTGGAGAATTTTTGTGTCTTAGATTGTAGCCAACAGAGGAGAGTGATGAATCCACTCATGTCGCCAATCCCCTCCCCCGTTGTAGGAGAAAATGGCATTCCTATATTAATCCTCCTAGATAACTGTTCAGAACAGCCCCTCCCACCGACAAACCCGGATAAGTCTCGATAAAACGGGCTAGCATTCACCTATCCATGGCAATCTGCTGGATTGCGTGGCCGACCTTAGGCGCCCGAATTCCGATGGACGAGCTTATGGAATATGAAAGCGGCTGCTGGGTGGAATGAGACGGGTAACAAAAAAGGCTCGCAGATGAGGTTCACAAGAAAATCGTGGCGGCGAATATGCGCAAACTCGTGACATAGAGCGGAGGCAAACTCCTCCTGCGAAACCTGCATGAAGAAGCGATCCGGCAGAATCAGACCCGGATGTCGAATTCCTAGAGTGACCGGTCCTGTAGCCTCCGACGAGCACAACCTGGCTACAGGTCCGACTCTCAAATCCTTGGAGTCACGATCCCAAATGGCGGACATATTCAATGGAATGGGGCAGCAGGATGCCGCGCGTAGTATTCTTGTAGTTTGCCGCCATGCCCACCAGAGCCGTGCTCCGCGGTATGCCCCAAATCCGAACAGTACACGCTTTCAGACAGCTACCACAACGTCATCGAGTCCAAGAATAGCTGCTTTAGGTCGTCGGCATTCGCCGCCCGTGGCGATAACTTGGTGACACGATGCTGCGGCATCGTGCCCGCCACTAACTGATCGACATCTTCCGGGCCAAACCCAACAGCCTTCAAGCCATTCGGCATGGCTGTCTTTCTCATCAGCGTGATAATGGCGCCTGCCAACAGACCACCAGCATCCTCTGCTCTTGCCTCTGATACTTCCACCCCCATTAAGCTGGCCGCATAGAGATGACGTTCCGGGTTTGCCGCCGCCGTAAAGCGAACTACGGCAGGCGCGTTGAGGATTACGGACATCCCATGCGGAATCATTGGGTGTTGCGTGGGATACCCTTCCGCCACATAGTCGCGCACCATACCAGAGACCGGGTAGGACATGCCATGCGGCAAATGGACGCCCGCATTCCCAAAACCAACCCCGGCAATAGTCGCGGCCAGCAGCATCGCGCTCCGCGCTTCGTCATCTTCAGGGTCTTCAAGTGCCCGAACGAGATTCTGCGCAACCATTTCAATCGCCCGCGCAGACCAGATATCGCTGATGGGGTTTGACCCTTGATAGGCAGGCCGCAGTCGGGGATGTTCGGGCGCTGGTCGCTGGCCATAGGGGAGCGCCGTCAACGACTCCAGCGCATGGCTCAACACGTCTAATCCGCTACACGCCGCAACCATCTTGGGCAGACTACGGGTGTTGTCCGGATCGATTATCCCCATCACCGGTCGCAAGGCGCGATGGGCAATACCCGTCTTGGCGTGCATCTCCAAGAAATCGAAAATGGCAACCCCCGTCGTCTCGCTGCCCGTCCCGGCGGTGGTCGGAATGGCAATCAAGGGTTTGAGTCTGCCGGGTACCGTACGCCCCTCGCCAATGGGCGGATTCACATAGGCCAAGAAGTCCGCCGGGTAGGTGGCGTACAAATTCGCCGCCTTAGCCGTATCCATACTCGAGCCGCCGCCAACGACAACGTATCCTTCAAACTGACCCTCCAAAGCAAAGCGGATCGCTTCTTTGAAGGAGGCATCGGTTGGCTCGGCCCGCACCTGATCAAACAGGACCGCATCGATCCCAACGGCTCGTACCGCTGCGAGCGTCACAGCAATGGGTTCGCTGTTTGCCAGATTAGGGTCGGTGACGACCATGACCCGTTTTACACCTAGCTGCTGCAGGTCGTGCCCAACCTCACGGGTCACGCCAGGCCCAAATTTGATGCTGGACGTATCCATAGTAAAAGCAGTCTCAAATATCATGATCGACCTCCATCACAGCGCCTCAACCCCACTCGGCCGTTTGTTGGGTGCTTCCGCAATTTACTGTTGGTGACTTATCCTTGATGTATTTCTGACAAAAGCACTTATTCTAGATTTGGAGCTTACCAGAATTGGTGGCGCCAAATTCCACTGTAAAATATTGCAACCTAAATCTTTATACTAGTTCTACCAACAATTGATAACTGAAGCACCCTTTGGCCCACATGGACCACCGGGCGCAGAGGATTGGCCAGGGGACGCGAGCGTCTCATGTCACTCATGGGGAAGTCTCTTCGTTTGAGACAGATATGATCTGGAACCCACTGGGGCGCCGTTGATGCTAGTTTAACGCTACTTCCTGGCAGGCCGCGCCCACAGGTCGCCGTACGTGATGATGGCCGCAGCCGTCACCTCGGAGTTTTCCGGAAGCAAGGTAAGCACCGTGGAATCATCGAGTGCCTGCTGGCAATTGATAAAGTGGTAGCGCACCACGTGGCTCCGCCCTTTAAAGATAATCAGACCCCCTCCCAGCTCCACGAAGCCGGAGTCCTGGTCGCGCATGACGTTGCTATTCACCATGCCGCTCATCTGGTAGGTGAAGCTACCGTTGACGGAAATGTCATAGCCAGCGCCATAGAAGGAGCTCGCATTGCCTTCATAGCGCCCGGTTTGTTGATTATAAAAATTGTAACTGCTCGCCGCCCCAAGGTTCCAGTGTCCGGCCAGGTCGGCAAGGGTGACGGTGGTCTTCAGGGGTCGCGCCTTGAGCGGTGCCAGACGGACGCTGCCAATGAAGGCCAAGGCAATGTGTGCATTGGTGTCGAAAATCTGGCGGTTGGCGCTCACCGCCACAACGGGAATGAAGCTCTTCCCCGCTTCCAGCACGTACAAGTATGTGTAAGTGGAACGGTTCACGCTGGAATCGCCGCCCCAACGGCCGGGATATCCGACGGTATGGTTAATGTCATAGTAGGGGAGGGGAGGGAATCCCTGGTAGTCCTTGCCGGCAAGAACGATCCGGGTCCACGCCGTTTTCACATCCGTCGAGGGGTCGCTGCTGGAAGGCATGGGTGTGTACACGGCCATCAGCCAATAGTTCTGGCCGGAGACCAAGACCACGGCCCCGAAGTCGGCGCCCGGTTTGTATGTCCAACCGTCGGGAACTGCGAAAGAGACATCGCCCACTGTTTGGACTTGAGCAAAAGAG
>JBGOTQ010000249.1:0-11520 GCA_041476565.1 Terriglobia bacterium
CAGCGCGTTCTCGACGATCCGAAGCTCAACCCGTACCTGCTGCCAGACGATATAGCTCACCTCAAGAAGAACATTAACCATGGCCAATTCCATAATTGCCAGTTTGCAATGAGCGTCATTCCACCTCTGGCTGCAGCGCAGGTGCCCATTCTCGCTGGTACCGACTTGGGAAATCTTGGCACGGCCCCGGGTGCCTCGCTACATGGAGAACTAGAGTATTTGGTCGAAGCTGGACTTACACCTCAGCAGGCACTCGTCGCTGCAACTTCGGCGCCAGCTACAGCGTTCCACTTAGCAGACCGCGGGCGCATTTCGCCCGGGCTGCGCGCTGACCTTTTGCTGGTAAGCGGCGACCCGACGGCGAACATCAAGGCAACACGCGATATCGTGGCCGTGTGGAAAAATGGCGCTCCTGTTAATCGACAGGCTTGGCTCATACGTGCCAAGGCCACACTAAAAGAAAGAGCCAAGCGGTAGGCATTCGAATTGGAATGGGGGTCTACCGGCCCAAGCGCCCGGAAGGTCACATGTGTTCCGTAACGACACCCCAGCTCTCCACCTTGGTGGCGCCCTCCTCCTATTTAGAGATGGATTGAGCGACTCGATTCCCGGAAACGATCCCGAAAACCGATTGCGTGAAGCTTTGGCCGACAATCAGGGAAGAACGATGTCTCGTCTCAAATCCTTGGTAGACCCGAAATTCAATAAGGATGATGTCACCATATTGCTCGTGAAGCATACTGAATGAAAATGGTTCAATCCGACGGATCGAATGGAAAAGGAGCATCCATGCACAGGAACTATTACATCACCAAATGGGCAGTTGTACTCGCCATTATCGCATCAGGATGGGGGGTCGTTCCCTGGTCGCGAACTCCGTTATCATTGGCGAGAATGCAAACTGGGGAGCGCCTCGGAACGCCCGCCGGCATCGGCGGCGCCAGCAACGCGGCGGTCCCTCGCTTGCCTAAGCTTCGAACTCGAGTTCGCAACCCGCATCTGATCGAGGATGAAAACGGAACGCCGTTTTTCATCGCTGGAGTCTGTCCGCAGAACCTCCTTCATTGGAGCAACCCTGATCAAATGGACACCTATTTCGCGGACCGACAGGCAAGACATTTCAATTTCGCCTGGGTCGCAATCAATGGCTTTGACATGCCATCAGAGAAACCCGCAACGAATCCTGTTGATGGCCGTGGGAATGCGATGTTACTCGGCGGTACAAGCTGGGACCCGCAGAATCTGAATCCGGCCTACGTCGCGTCGGTTGACGCCATGGTCCGTTCCGCGGCAAATCATGGCATATACCTGTTTCTGGATCCGTTTAGTGCCGCTTATGAGCCTGGCCCCGGCGGATTTGATCCTTCCCAGCATTCAAATGACGAAATGCGCCAATGGGGTGAATTTTGGGGCAACCGCTATAAGAACTACTCGCATATCAATTTCACATTGGGAAATGACAGGCTTGTTTGGCCGCAGGTTGACAGCGTGGTGAGTGGTCTCAAGAAGTACATGCCGGATCAGTTGATGACCACCGATTGGATTGGCGGACCGCCGGATTATAGTAGCGATGCGACGGGCCCTCGCAAGTTCTATGATTCCGATCATCGATGGGTCAATTTCAACGGCTGGTATGAATACCATGCTCCTCAGTGGGCGACCTGGTATCACTACAACATGGCTAACCCGGTGATGCCGACGTGCATTTTCGAGACTTTCTACGAAGGCTGCGGGTACGGACATCCGAAGCCCGACCCAACAATCCCCCAAATGATGAGGGAAGAGGTATGGGGAACGGTGTTGAACGGCGGTTCCGGATTCGGCATTCTCGGCTCTCCTGATTGTGTCGACGATCCGATGCGATGGGTGGGGAAAACCCCGGGAGTGGAGCAAGCCCAGTACTGTGCGACTTTTTTTACAGCCCGGCACTGGTACGATCTAATTCCGGACTGGTCGCATACGTTCCTGACGAGCCAATCGGGAACCCCCGGAAAGGACGATTACACATATGTGTCCGCAGCGGTCACCGGCAATGGCTCCTTGGGGGTCTGCTACTATCCGGGCAGAAGCGGCAAAAGGTTCCAGTTGACCGTCAACTTGTCGAAGATGGGAGGGGGCACCGGGAACTCACGGGCACGCTGGTACGATCCTACAAACGGGACCTACAAGACCATCGGCTGGCTGGCGAACTCGGGTTCTCACACCTTCACCACTCCCGACGCAAATAGTGTAGGGGCTGCAGACTGGGTTCTGGTGCTCGAAAAGAATTGAGGTCCAATCACTTGGATTGTGGATAGATGCTTGCGCGTTCCATCCTCATTGAGTCCGAGGTTCTTTCATGTCAAAGAGTGCCGGAGTGTTATTTCAGCGAGCACGGGCAGTACTCACTGAACTTGTGTTTCTCATTCTGATAGGCCCTTTTCTGTATGCTGATGAGGACGTTATCGTGACCATCGACTATTCGATTCCGGATGGCACGAGTCACTTCAGCATAGGCGTTACCCACACATAGCCGAAGTGGGAAGAAGGAAACTCGCAGGCCGTTGCACGAGCCAAAGCACTACTAGCGGGGGGGTTGAAATACCAAAATCAGCATTTGATGGACTGGGGCACAGAAAACCCTGAACCCAAGCCCGGCGTCTATAATTGGGGCAGTCTGGACAAGCGCATTTCACTCATTCGGTCCATGCACGGCATCCCCATTATCACTCTCTACACGGCTCCAGGCTGGACGAAAACAAGCGGAGAGGACTTCCCGAAACAAATCTCAGCGGATAGCTGGACCGATGACCGAGTCGCCGATGAGCACGTCAATGACTTTGCGGAACTGTGCAAAAAAGTCGTCCTACTGTGGGACGCCGAATTACGGGAATGGAACTATCTCTTCACGAGCACGAAGACTGCTGATGGCGGCCAACCAACCCACATTATCAGGTGGTCAAGGCATTCAACAGTTATTTGGGCCGGGGACTCAATTGTACAAGGCGGCATCCTCCTCTCCCGACGTAGAGGTCCTGGCCTCTGGAACACAGACCCTCCTCATCAACAAGAAAGAAGCTGATATCAAGGTGCGGGTGAACGATCAGCGATTCGTCCTCACTCCGTATGAGGTTCGCTTGTTGCACAGATAAGAGGGAACAAATCGGCACAGAGCAGGACAAGAATGGAAATCCTCTCGGAGTGCGACTGAGCGCTAGCGGCCGCCGAAGTGGCGCCATCGGCCATCGCTGACCACCACTCGCGGTGACGTATAGACGCTCCGCACGCGACCACGCCCGTATGCGCCCCCGCGATAATACGTGCCCACCCCCCCTCCATAGTATCCGTACGGAGCATAAGCGTATTGATCATACCCGTAATAGGGGTCTCCATAATACCCGCAAACGTAATAACCAGGGAAGTAGCCTCCCCCGGAATACCAAGGATTGTACCAACCGAAGCCGAAGCCCAGGGCCCGGCCTCCCCCGTACCATCCTCCTCGGAAGCCGCCCCAACCCCTCCCCCCATAACCGCTCACGTAACCCCGGCTACCGCCAACATATCCCCGGGAGAACGAACGACCGCTTGAGACCCACCCTCCACTAAATCCGTAGCCGCCCGCTGAGCGTCCGCCGCGATAACCGCCGGTGTAACCCCGGCCACTGCCTACAAATCCTCCGGAGAACGAACGGCCGCCTGAGACCCGCCACCCGCTATATCCGGTGCTGCCCGCTGAGCGTCCGCCGCCATAGCCGCCGTGCGATCCACCACGGCCCTGAGCGAAACCAGTGGCAGTCAGCATCACCGACGCGAAAACAACGATCAGCTTGCGCATAATGTGCCTCCCTCTTGCCCAAACATGTAGGCTCGGACCGCCAGCGGTGATAGCCGCGACAGTAGCCCCCTGAAATAGAAACCCGGACCGTAGCAAATCCACGGTCTGTAATGGAACCGAAACCGTTCCGCTTCGGACCTTCACTATCTCTAAAGCAGGCCCCTTGCCAAAATACCCCCTTGGGGGGAGAAATTTGAGTCATTGCGAAATAAAGACTTAAGCAGAGTCGGCCTGCTGGCCCAGTCCATCGTGCTCGATCGGTGGTTGATTTCGTGCAGCATTGGTGGTACTCGGCCACCGCTCTGCTGGTCTCAATTTCCGGTGAGGCGACTACCCGACCATCTGACTACGTAGCGTGAAAGCTGCGGTGTTCCACAAATCTGATCTGGTCTCCAAGCCGGCGCATGAGGAAGATCCATCTCTCACGGTTGGCTCCCTCCGCGTGCACGCTCAAAGACCCACCGCTCAACGATGTCCCCGGTGACGTCACCGTAAACGTGTATCTCATTAACCAAGGTGGTGCCATTCGACGAGAGAGTCCACGTCCAGGTGAACGGGGGGGTTGCACCTTGTCTCCCGGATCTGCCACTGGATCTTGAGGCCGTGCCGTCGAGATTCCAGCGAATCACCATCTGTTTACCCTTCCACCGTATCACCGCTCTTTGCGGAGTTCCCAGGATAGCAACTGCCGGAGTGCCATCGGTTTTCAGATTCAGATAGGCTCGGAACTCATGCCCATCCGGTTGCTCATATGGCAAACAGCCATCGGGATAACACCCCCGCAGCCACTAACGAGACCGTGAGTCCGCCAAACAATCCGGCAACTACCGAACTCGACAACTGTCTGGCCAGAAGAATCAGAACCTCCCTCCGTGGGGCCCCCAGGCACATCCGTATTCCGATCTCTCTCGTACGATTGCTGACCAGATAAGAAAGCACACCATAGATACCGACTATGGAAAGGACTACCGCAAGCGCAGCAAAGCCCGTCATCAGCGCTGTGAGCAGGCGCCGCTGCATAACTGACCTGCTTAATACCTCCTCCATGGTTCGAATGTCGACCAGTGGCTGATGATGATCTGCGGCCCCGACCACCTCTTTGAGAGTTGGAATGAAAGCTTTTGGATCTCCTTTTGTACGAACCAGCAGGAAATTGGGCGCAGCCGCCAGCCCCTCGCGTTGCTCGAATGGCAGGTAGAAGGTAGGACCCTGCCTGGTGTCCAGCGCCTCCTGACGGATGTCATTTACAATTCCCACAATTCGTATACCCGCCATGATTTCCTGACCGATCGCATCTCGACCCGGCCAGAATTGGCGCTGTAACGATTCATTTACAACTGCCACACGCATTCCATTTTCGTCATCTCTGGCATCAAATGTTCGTCCCTTCACCAGGCGAACCCCCATCGACTTGAAATAATCTGGGTTCACACAATTGATGCCCACCCAAGGTAGGTTCTCGGGGTCAAATGGTTGGCCCGGCCTTTGCAGAGTCATCCTGGCATTGAGACCACCTAAGGGCAGTCCGGTGACAATGCCAACCGAAACAACATCGGGCATTCTTTCCGATTCGTCGATGAGTTCACGGAAGAATTGTTTGCGCCGGGTTGGCGTCACCGAATTTCCGCTAGGGATCGGAAGTCTCGCGGTCAACAGGTGGTCCACTACGTAACCGCGGTCTTCCGAGAGCAGTCCGACAAAACTTCGCACCAGCAATCCGGTACCGGTTAGAAGAATGAACGCAATGGCCAATTCCATGGCTATCAGGTAACGACTTATAGGAGACCTGCCTCGACCGCGTGCTTGACCTCTCGGAGCGGACTTCAGTGCTTCACTTAGGTCCGCTCTTGTGAAGTGAAGAGAAGGAACCAGCCCGAACAGGACAGTCGTGAATATCAAAAGCAGGACGGTGAATGCGGCGATACGCGCGTCCACTACCTGATATCCAATTGTGATGAGTCCCTTGAACCGTGAATCGCTCAGCAAATCGTGACTCATCGACAAGAGTCCCCCACCCGCAACGAAGCCGACGGCCGCTCCCGCCGAGCAGAGAATCAAGGTCTCTGTCAAAAGCTGGCGAACCAAGCGCCCGCGGGTAGCACCCAGTGAAGCACGTAATGCCATCTCTCGCTCGCGTTTCAAATGCCTGGCCAGAAGGAGGTTGCTCATATTGGCGCAGCAGATCAACAGGATACAGGCGGCAATGCCACCCAGAGTGAGTAGCAGGGTGTGTTCATCCGAAACCAGTTGTTCCCGGATTAGCGTGACTGTCACACGGCGGGTCCTAAGCCACTCGGGCAGTTCACTCTCTGCCCTGACGGTGACGTCGGCAAGCCGTGCCTCAGCATCCTGAGCCGAAACGCCCGAATTCAGCCTGCCATACACATCGAGACTGCGCTGCGTTTGTTGATCCAGGCCGAGGCGCAACACAGTCCAGAGGTCGTTTTCCGCATCTGGAAAGGCGGAGTCACGGGACAGAACACCGATGA
This sequence comes from Terriglobia bacterium, assembly GCA_041476565.1. Taxonomy (GTDB): domain Bacteria; phylum Acidobacteriota; class Terriglobia; order Versatilivoradales; family Versatilivoraceae; genus DATKMG01. Next base: position 6,304 of record JBGOTQ010000249.1, read on the forward strand.
TCACGGTGGCTTCCGAATCCAGATGCAAGACGCTCCCGACGATGCTCCGATCTTCGGAGTAGCGGCGTAGCCAGAGACGATAAGAGATCAAGCAAACCTTCGGGGCCCCCGCACGAAAATCATCCTCCACAAATCCCCGTCCGAGGTATAGGCGGAGTCCTGCCAATTCCTGGAACGCGGGCGAGACCTGCAGAAGTCGAATCTCCTCCGGCGCCTCCTTGCCTGAAATCTGCCCTCTCAAACCCCTGACAGCGGCCAGGAGATCAAATTTTGTATTGTTGACTCGCCATGCACAAAACTGAACCAGCGACGCAGGGCCTGTCGTGTCGCCAGCCAGCGCCGGTGTCACTTGAATCGACGAAACTCTTTCGCCGTGAGGTAAAGGTAATGGCCGAAGCAAAACCGCATTGACAATGCTGAAAATGGCCGTATTGGCACCGATGCCGAGCGCCAGCGTCAGCACGGCGACGACCGTAAAACCGGGACTTTTCGCTAACATCCGCAAGCCATAACGAAGATCTTGAATGAGGTGTTCGACACCGGCTACTCGCCGCAGGTCGCGGCACTGCTCCTTGCGTTGATCAAGGCCACCCATGGCGCCGAGGGCAGCATAGCGCGCTTCCTCGGGCGGCAGGCCTTGGGTGACGTTTTCCTCTATCTTCCGTTCCAGGTGATACCGCAACTCCTCATCCAGTTCCTGCTCGACCTGCGTGCGCCGGAAAAGTGACCGCAACCGTAGCGGTACAGTATAGATCCAGTGTTCCGGGCGCATGGTTAAGCCTCCTCGAGTCGCACCACTTGCGTGATGGCCTCCGAGAGCCGGGTCCAGTTGGCAGTTTCTTTCTCGAGTTCCTTGCGGCCAAGACGGGTCAGCGAGTAGTACTTGGCGCGGCGGTTGTTTTCGCTGGGTTTCCATTCGGCGGTGATCCAGCCTTCTTGTTCCAACTTGTGCAAGGCCGGGTAAAGCGATCCGTCGCTGACCTGCAGAACGTCACCTGATACTTGCGTCAAGCGCAGGCCGATCGCCCAGCCATGGAGGGGCTCCAACGCCAGGATCTTGAGGATTAGCAGGTCCAGAGTTCCCTGGACCAAATCAGACGGTTTGCTCATGTCACCTCCCTCGGTTACCGAGATTAGGATACGCTACCTCCACTCGGTAAACAAGAGGAAAATGTCGCCAGAGGTTCAGGGCATCGCCTGCGGAAGTTGTCCATCCGGAAAGAGAGACAACAATCCCCTTACTCCATAATTAGCGAGCATGACCCCTGTCCCTACCTGGAGAGAATAAGTACCGAAAAGGGGCTAGTGTCCATATATCCATGTCAAGCTGCTGGATTCGGTGGGCGAACCATCGCTAAACCCTAGCGGACTTTTGGGAACTTATATCGGGAATTCAGGGCAACTCGTGTTGAATCAGTCTATTGCACCCAAGTGAGTCTTCGGCTTGGCAACGCAGTTCCATAGCGAGATAGGGGCACAGCCGTAGCCGATACAGATTCAGGTGAATCAACCTTTGTCTGATCAAATGATCGGTTTATTGCGCTGAGTTTTTCGGGCTTTACCAGGTCTCCCAAGTTGAAATCATTGGAAAATACCAGCGCCGGTAGAATTAGAGGTACTGCTATAAGGGTCGATGCTTTCTTCATAGTTTTTATAGTTGGTGTTCCTCATTAATGTTTCTTCCTACAGAACGAAAAGACAAGCCACGGCTGTGAAAGCCGGTTCGATCTTGCTCGTCGCGCAGAGCTTCCATCGGAGAGATGCGGGCAGCGCAGTGGGAAGGCAGCAGGCAGTCGACCAGAGATACCACACTCATGATGACGGCGGTGCCGGCGAGTGTCGCTACATGGAGAGTGGGCGCGTCGAATCCCATTGTCGGCGGCTTGCATCACCGCTACCTTCGGGTAGCGGCCTAATTTTCCAACTTCTAGGTCAATCCCAACACAAAAGCAGATAGAGTCGGTCTGTTGAAAGGTCAGCTTGCTTGTGGGACACCTTGTGCTGCGAGACGGTGGGCCGCACACCGTCGCAGAATTCCAACAATCCTGAATCGCCACTCGAGAATCAGCACGCCCTGAGATTTTTCGGGTGGACAAAAGTTGCGGATAAGATAAAAACTCAGCGTAAGTCGCAATAATCCGCCAAGTCGGCGGAGAACGGGCGAATTGAATGCGGGACAAACGGAGGCAATTATGGCGAAGCGTATGGCGGTGGTTTTAGTAATGACCCTGGTGGGCGCAACGGCAGCGCGAGGCGCGGAGAAGACGTTGGTAATAGACGTCAATAAAAAAAGAGAGGTAATCTCCCCGCTGCTGTTTGGCCACAACATGGAACACACGCGCTACGCTTTTTGGAAGGGGCTGGGCGCAGAGTTGATTGCCAACCGCAAATTCGCGGGTAAATCGGTCACGGAATTGGGCAAAGGCAAACAGGTCGTAAGCGGTGAACCGGGCCCGGACGGCGTCGCGGCGCATTGGCAGGGGCTGGGCGTACCTACTGTGAAATTTGGACTGGAAGCCGACGGGACGCCAACCATGTCTGGTTTCGTACAGAAGATTTTCATAAGCAATCCCGGCAAGAGCGGTGGGATTGGGCAAAGTGGTATCCCGATTCAGGCAGGGACTAAGTATAAATTTCGGATATGGGAAAAAAGCGATCATGATGCGAGCATGAACATTAAACTAAAAAGCGCCGACGGCAAAACAGAATATGCTGAAAACGCTCTTGCAGTGCACGCTCAGAATCATTGGACGGAGCACACCTTTTCGCTCAAACCACAGGAAACGGACCTGGCAGCTAGTCTGGAGATTGTCACAAGCGGCCCGGGGACGGTGTGGATTAGGGCGGTATCGATGATGCGGGCAGACAATTTCCGGGGGATGCGGCGGGATGTGATCGATTTGTTGAAGCAGGTATCGGTACCATTGCTGCGTTGGCCGGGGGGCGATTTCTCGTTGGATTACCGATGGCAGGATGGCCTGTTGCCGGTGGACATACGCCCGCCGACGGCGGCGAGGTGGCGCGAAACACTGCCTTTTACAGATAACTATGATTTCCATGAGATCGGCACGGACGAGTTCATTGCGCTGTGCCGCGAAGTAGGGGCCGAGCCTTTCATCTCGCTCAATATTAACCCGATAATCGCATCGGTAAATGAAGCGGCGCAGTGGGTTGAGTACTGCAACGGAAGCAAGGACACCCGATGGGGAAGCATCAGGGCGAAACGGGGTTTCGAGGCGCCTCACGCCGTTAAATGGTGGTCGATCGGCAACGAGGTTCTGCTCGGTCACGGAAAACCGGGACAGTATGCAGCAGAGGTTAGAGAATACGCAGAAGCAGTGAAAAAAGTGGATTCATCGGTGAAACTGGTGGTGTCGGGCAGTCTCTGGGGGAACAGTGGTACGGGTTGGGACAAAACAATCGTAAAGGAGACTGGGGGAATTTTCGACTGCCTTTCCATTCATGCATATGCACCTCCTGTCGGCTATGCTTCGGACAAGACCGTGGCCGAGTACTCGAGCTTGTCGCAGTTTCCGGAAAAGCGCCTGTTGCCGTGGCTGGAGAAGGTGCGGAAAGATGTGGATGAAAACGCGCCGACCGGCAGAAAGATCGGCCTCTCGTATGACGAATGGAACGTCTGGCACCAATGGTTTATCATGCCCGGGAACAATGAGTGGAAAGTCGGGCCTATCGATGCCGCGTTTGTCGCGGCTCACTTGAATATGCTGGCCGAGAAGGCATCTGAACTGGGTATCGAATGTGCCTGTTATTTTCAACCGGTCAACGAGGGTCTGATCGCAGTCGAACCCTTTTCGGCTAAGCTGACAGCGACGGGGCAGGTTTTTGTCCTGTACCGGGCGCACCAAGGCAACCGGCTGCTGAAGATTGCCGGAGACTTGGAGGGCATCAGCTCCTGCGCCTCAGTTGGACGAGATGGCAAGACGATTCTTGTCTCTCTTGTAAACCAGAAACCCGAACTACCCCAAGATTTCAGAATAGTCCTCCTAAACGCGCCCGGGGGAGTTACCGCTTCGGCTCAATGCCTGGTGGCGGATGACCTGAAGCCCAATCGGCCTTTCCGGGAGCAACCATTGATTGTAAAGGTGAAGGAGAACAAGGTCGTGGGGGTATTGCCGAAGTTGAGCGTGGCAATGATACATGTCCTTCTTCCCTAACATCTGTCGCGGCCCACGCGCCCGGGCGGCTTTTCAAGCAAAATATGATTGTGTCATTCCGGCAACAACGAATTAGATCAGGACCGATGCTTGCAATGGCTTCAGAACCCCGTATGTTCACCCATAAAAGAGTTTCACAACCAAAAAACCCTTCTTGTGAGGCGTCGATCACTTGTTTGGAAGCAACAGTCGGAACACGCTGGCCATTTGGTCGGTTGCCATTAACCGTCCCACCGCAGGAGGTTCAGCATGAACGCGACACTCAGGCTCGGGTTGATCGGGTCAACCGTCACTCTTGCAATTAACTTATTTGGCCTTCTTATTCTCTGACAGGCCGCTGCTCAGTTCTTTACCGCTCATTGACGGTCAGTCTGGTTCCTATCGTTCGCCGTCTGGCTTATCATTACGATTGTTGGCTTCGGACGGCGACGCGTTGGCAAGCGCGAATAAGAAGATCCGGGACTTTTCTAAATGGACGGGTAATCAAGTCCCGACCCTATGACAAAATGAACTCGAATAGATTGAGAAACCTTAGCATACAGCTCCTCCTTCTGTGATCAAGTGCATTTGGCCCGGCCGAGTTACGATTACGTTACATGACGTTACATCGGAACGAGACTTAACTCTGGACGACCCCGGAGCATTTTTGTACAGCACAGGTAGCTGGCAATGACATCCTGCTCCTCCCGCATGTCATCGACGAGGAGAACGATTAACTTTTGCATCATTGTTTTATCGGTTGTTTCCAGTACAGGTACTAGGGTATGAAGAAGTAAAATGTGGCACCCTCGTTGATCTTGGCCTCGGCCCAGACCCGACCGGCATGCCGGTTGATAATGCGTTGGACCGTGGCCAGGCCGATCCCGCTGCCGGGAAAATCACTCGAGCTATGAAGGCGTTGGAACGCCCCAAACAGTTTGTCCGCATAGTTCATGTCGAACCCGGCGCCATTGTCACGGATAAAGCAGACACGCCGACCCTCCTGGTCTTTAGCCGAACCTATTTCGATGCAGGCTGCGGGCTTCTTTTCCGTGAATTTCCA
>JBGOTQ010000250.1:0-11494 GCA_041476565.1 Terriglobia bacterium
CTACGGCGGAAGTGAAGGTTTTCCCACCGAAGAGGGCCTTTACCGCGATGGTGTAGCAGCCCTGCAATGGCTTGGTGAGACACGGTTGCAGAACCTCGTGTACTTCGGTGAGTCCCTGGGTTGCGGGGTGGCGGTTGAGATGGCCGAGCGGCATCCCCCGGTTGCGCTGATCCTTCAATCAGCTTTCTCGTCGGCGGTTGACGTGGCTCGGAAAGCCTATCCCTATCTACCCGTTGCCCTGCTAATGAAGGATCGCTTTGACTCCAAGCCAAAGATGGCGAAGATTTGTTGTCCGGTTCTCTTCATCCACGGGGGGCGGGATTCAATCATTCTTCCGGCGTTAGGGCAGGCACTCTATGAAGCTGCCAATGAGCCCAAGTCGTGGTTCCTGATTCCAGATGCCAATCACAACGACCTCCCCTGGGTGGGTGGAAAGACTTATCTGGAGGCGATCCAAGGATTCTTGGAACGTCAGGTATTGAGCCGGCAGCCTCGTGCATAAAAGCGCAGGTGACGAGGTTTTTCACACTATTCCAGTTACAAAGGGTGCATGCCCGAAGGTGGAAGGCACGCCTCCACATGCTCCATGAACGCGCGTGAGAGCGCTGACTCGAGCGCACGATGGGAGAACTAGCGGGAAAACACGCGTTCCCTTCTGGTGCCTGGGAGATTATCGACCTGGGTCGCGCTACTTCCAGCTGGTTCCCTGGATGTCTTGTCCTTAACCAATCAGCCATAGCCATAGCAGGCCCAGCGTGAGTGTAGCCAAGGTGATTGGCAAGCCCACCTGAAAATACTGGCGGAAGCTGATAGGGGAGACATCTTTTGACCGCTCAACGACGATAATGTTGGCAACAGAGCCGGTGATCGTGAGGTTGCCGGCGAGCGTGCTCGCCATGGCCAGAACCAGCCAGCCGGTGTGAGGGTTGGCGAAGCCCGGCACGACCGACTTAAGAAGCATCACGGCAGGGACGTTGCTGACGATATTGGAGAGCGTGGCTACCACAATGGTGAAAACGGCCGGGTGGTGCAAATTCCACTGGTTGGCGAAAGCGAGCAGGTGCTGAGTCAGTCCGGCCATTTCTGCACCCCCCACAATTACAAAGAGCCCCACAAAGAACACCAGGAGCCCCCAATCCACCTCGTCGTACACCAGGCGAGGCTCACGGCTGCGCGTGATGAGCATGATGGCTGCGCCGAACGCCGCCACCAACGCCGGAGGCAAACCCGCGAGGAATCCTGCAATCACTATCAGCATAATGATGCCGGGCTTAGCCAAGCGCGATCGGTCAACCACTTCAATTGGATCGGGAAGGTCGGCGGTACGGTCGCACGTGCCACCCCGTAATGCAAGGGCGCGGATCAGAAGCCAGTCGAGCATCAATCCCACCGCTGCGACCGGACCCAGATACAGCAGGAAGTCGCAGTATGGAATTTTCGAGAACGACCCAATCAGCATGTTTTGCGGGTTGCCGGTGATCGTGGCGACGCTGCCAATGTTGGAGGCTGTGGCGACAGCGAGCAGATAGGGTAGAGGCTTCACTCCCATACGCCGCGTCGCAGTGAGCACAAAGGGAACCATCACGAGACAAATGATATCGTTCACAAAGAAGGCTGAAAGAACGCCGCTCGTGAAAATAACTGTGGGGAGCAGATGATGAGGTTTGAGTCGCGTCACGACGAGGTGCGTGATCCAATCAAAGAAGCGAGCCAGGTGAAGGGTGGCGACAATAAGCATCATTGAAAACAGCAACACAATGGTACTAAAGTCGATAAAGCGCAGCGCCTCAATTGGTGTCACAATCTTGAACGCCACCATCAACACCGCGCCAATGATGCCCGCACCCGGGCGGTCGATTTTCATCCCGGGAAACTTGCCCAGCATGAAGACGAGATAACTGCCAAGAAAAACAGCGTAGGCGGCGAAGAGCTTGAGGTCCGAAAGACCCTGAAGAGCAAGGTGGGGGATCATGGGGTATGCCACGCGTTTCAGGCTGTGAGCTGACCTTCGAGTTTGACCAGTCGTGCGGCGGCTCTCAAGTTGGTTTCTACCTGCAAGCCGGCCCGGAGGGTACACAGAGATCAAAGCATAGCAATGTCCGGGCTGGGATACGATGCTATGAGCTCTTGAATTGCTAACACGGATCTATAATATAGTTTCTAAAAGTAATTCCGCGTTGTTCCAGTTTGCTTCAAGTGTAGATCATCACAGCGACAAGGCCGCCTGCAACATGGCCCTGGTGTAACCGACGTTATAAGCAAAAGCCGCGTATCCGCCGCCGCCGGGGTACCCACCTTTGAAGTTGGGCTGTTCGCGGTCAAAGTCGATGGCGCGCGGGTGCTCAGGGTAGATCAACCGCGGGTATCTCTGTCGCACCAGTTCTTTCATGACGGCGAACATATCGACCTCGCCTTCGTCCAGGAACACTTCGGAATATTTCTCGTAAGGCGCCCGCACCCTCACGTTCCGGAAGTGCACATGGTTGATGCGGTCGCGGCCTCCGAAGTAACCGCAGACTTCGACCGGGTCCTCGCCCATTTCTCGTGTGACCCCACAGTCAAAAGTAATCCCGTTTGACATGCTGGGCACTATTTCGATGAGTTTCTTCCAACCAGCGAGGCTTCCCATAATCTGCTGCGACCCTCGGCTAAGTGGCGCGGGGGGATCATTGGGATGCAAGGCCATGCGAACATGAGATTTTTCTGCTACGGGAATAACTGCCTTTAGAAAATAGGTAATATTTTTCCACATCTCTTCAAGAGTGTGTGCACCCTCCTCGGGCAGTGGAGGCAAGTCTTTCATTCGGTCGTAATCGAACGCCGTGTACCCGGAGCTGGCTCTCCCGATTTCCTCGTAGTATCCCTCCATGGCCCGGTGCGCGTAAAAATTGTACTCGATGACCGGCAAGCCAGCTCGGCCAGCAGCTTGGATGGACTGGAGGACCTTTTCGATTTCCTCGTCGCGGCCGGAGCGTCCGTAGAGGGTATTCGGGAAACCCGCAATCATCAGGTTGCCCAGGCTGAGACCACCGGTTTTGAGTGTGTCCATCATAGAGCGAATTGCGCTCTCCTGCCAGGGAATGCGCGGCCCGCCCGTCAGTACGTGGTCTACCCCGAGTTGCTTCACCCGGCGCATGCCGGCCTCGCTGAGACCGCCTGTGGCAAGGCGTCCCACGCCCATTTCCAGGCAGATCTTGGGCGTGTCAGAGCCTTCGGAGCGCATCCCAGAAACCTTCGAGGCGGTTGTTTGCTCTCGGGAAGTCAACGAAGGAAAAACCGCCGCCGCACTGAGTGCTTGCATTACCCATCTTCGGGAAAAATCAGGGCTCATAAGCCAATCCTCCTGTTTTGATTTGTCCCTGTTACATCGCGACGCGAACAATATTAGAGTAGGCTGACTCACCCGCGTTGTTGAGCGTCCGCACGCGGTAACAGAGTTTCTGCCCTGAGGCAGCCGATTCGTGGTAGGACTTCGCGTCCCTAGGGAGCTTGGCGACGCGTTCCCAAGTGCCGCTGTCGCCCAGCCGACGCTCCAAGGCCACACCTGTGATCTCGCCGCCATGCAGCTCCCAGGAAAGCTCCACGGAGCCAGCGGAGACTTCCACGTTCAGAGAGCTAGGCGCCTCCGGGAGGACATCCCAGTCGAAGTAATTTTCGTCGGCGATGGCCATCACGCTGTCGCGAATTGGCGCACGCTCAATCGTGTCGGTCGTGCCCTTCTTCCAGTCGAGCGGTGAGATGTCGCCCGAAACCACGTCGACGAGCAGCGGGTGCGTGATGCCGGAATTTCGGATGACTAGCGAGGCGGCGAGCGGCGGGAAGACGTTTCCGGGTTTGCTGTGGGCCGCCAGCCAGTAAGCGACAATGGCCTTGCCGGAAACTGTGCGGAAGCCATAGGCAAGGAACGGCGCTTTTACCTGTCGGCGAATCGCCGGGATATCGCTCGATTGGATTTGAATTCCTGCGTCGAACTTAGTATCCGAGAACAGGGCGTTGGTGTTCTGAAAGGCCGAAAGAACCGGCCGCGGCGTGAAATCATCAGGCAAGTAGCGCAAGCCGTGAATCAATCCAAAGTCGTCGTACTCGTTGCCGTCCACTCCGGCGGTGAGCAGCCATACGAAGGTCTTGACGCCTGCTGCCCAGTTGTAGAGCAGGCCACGCGTGACGTACTTCGATTGCACCGATTCATCCGAACCTTTCCAGGCAGGAATCGAATTGAATTCGTCGTCCCAGAACGGGATGTCCTTGCGGATGCCCGGGTAGCTGCGGACCAACTCGCGCAGCTTGGCCGGCGACTCGATTCCGTAAGCTCCTGAGTCCATCGATTCGGGATTCAGGTTGCGGCCGTAGCCGGGATAAGTGTGGTAGGCATAAACATCGATTCCCGGGGCGCACTGGCAGGTGTCGAGTGCGCGTCGCGTGAAGTCACGGGTGGGATCGGCCTGGCCTCCATAGATGACCTTCGCGTCCGGATCGGTCTCATGCACAGCAGGGATGAACGCCTTGAGCAAGCGCCCGTATTCCTCAGGATTCCCCCAAGGGTTCCAGTATCCGATGTCCTGTTCGTTCCACAACGCGTAATGGTGGATGCGGCCGCGGAAGTGATCCACTACCCAGCGGACGTACTTTGAGAATGCCTCAATCTGCTCAGGGGTTGTAGGGGGCCAAAAGACAGAATTGAGGCTGCGGTCGTCGTTGTGGAAACTGCCGGGCTCCGGCGAGATCTGGTCAGGTTTTTTACCGGAGGGTGATGTATACATGGGATTGCCGTAGAGCAGTTGGACCTGGATATCCACGCCGTTTTCGACCAGCGAGTTCACATAGTCGTCCACCTCCGGCGCGATCGAGTAGACTCCACGTTTCTGCTCAACCCAGTCCCAACTGGTCGGCTCGGAACTATTCTCGTATTGCCCTATGCGGATCCACTTCACTCCCGTGTCAAACGTGCGGGTCCACCACCAGCGATTCCAAGGCAAATAGGGATCGCGAGGCAGGTCGGAGTTGATGCCGAAGCCGTCACGAATCTGGGACGAGCGTTTAGGGGGAACGTGGTCCGGCACGCGACGTTGGCTTTGGGCAGCAGTGAGCAATCCCGAAAGTGCGAAAGAAAAAACGGTTGCGGCCAGGATGAAAGTACGTCGACAGAAGTGAGAATGAACATGGAAATTGTGCACCTCAATTCTCCTTTTATGAAAACGTGCTCCGTAAGAGCACTCGAAATTAGCCCAGCGCTTCAGCGCTGGGACTACCAGTATGTAAGGTTTAGAGTCCTGGAGGGACGATTGAAAGGGGAATTTCGGGGGTTCAGTCGTCCCTCCGGGACTCAGCTCCGACGACACTCCGACCCAGCGCTGAAGCGCTGGGCTATTCTCAGTCGACCTCTCATAGGTCGATAAACCATTTTCATCCGCGGTGGTGAGCTGGAAAAGGTCATGCGGCACCTTTATGAAAATGCGGTTTTGGAGGGCCGAACTCTGTGAGGCCGATGGTTCTTGTCCGCCTCTTCGGCCTCGTGGAACTCGGCCCTCCAGCATTTTCATCGACCGTGTTGACCTAAATAAGGTCATGAGGCACTCTTATGAAATCCACCGGATTAAACCCGAATGCCCACTGTGACTTCCCAGCGCCTGAGAGTATACACCTGTTTGTTTCCCGGCGAGGACTTCAGGTTTAGTTTTTCTCAGCTAGAGGATTCCTTCCTTTTCAATGACTTCATGACTGAGATACAATCCTTTCTTGTCCGAAAGCTATGAAAAATTCTCAACTGAACATTCTGCGGTTGTTTTTGTGTTTCCTTGTGGGATCAGCCTGGACTGGTTCCCTCGTCGGCGCGACAAATAGGCCAAGGCCTAGTTTTGTCATCATCTTTACCGATGACCAAGGGTACCAGGACGTTGGCGTCTTTGGCTCCCCAGACATCGAAACGCCTAATCTCGACAGAATGGCTAACGAGGGTATTCGATTTACAAACTTCTACGTTGGACAACCCGTGTGTTCTGCATCGCGGGCTGCACTCTTGACAGGCTGTTACCCCAATCGTATCGGGATTGAAGGGGCCTTGAACCCTTCTTCTACGACTGGGATCAACAAGAAAGAACGGACGATTGCCGAGGTTCTCAAAACGCGCGGTTACGCCACAGCCATCTATGGCAAGTGGCACCTCGGATATCAACGGCAGTTTCTTCCGCTCCATCACGGCTTCGACGATTACTTTGGATTGCCGTACTCCAATGACATGTGGCCCAAGCACCCGACCCAAAAGTTCCCGGATCTTCCCTTAATCGAGGGAGACGAGACCATTCAATACAATCCAGACCAAAGTAACCTCACCACCTGGTATACCGAACACGCCCTCAGATTTATTGAAAAGAACAAGGACCATCCATTCTTTCTTTACCTGGCACACAACATGCCTCACGTCCCCTTGTTTGTTTCCGATAAATACAAAGGCAAGTCAAAACGTGGACTATACGGCGATGTCATTATGGAGATCGACTGGTCGGTCGGGCAGATCCTAAGGGCATTAAAACAGTTCAATCTTGATGAGCAAACGCTGGTTATTTTCACTTCAGACAACGGCCCCTGGTTACTTTACGGGGATCATGCCGGCACGGCCTTACCACTGCGCGAAGGCAAGATGACCAGCTTCGAGGGAGGGGTCCGCGAGCCATGTATCATGCGCTGGCCAGGGAAAATTCCGGCGGGATCGGTCTGCAGTCAGATTGCCATGACCATCGATTTCTTGCCCACGTTAGCAAACCTGGCGGGTGCCAAGGTGCCCACTGATCGAATTCTCGACGGCAAGAATATCTGGCCCTTGATGTTGGGCCGACCCGGGGCGAAGACTCCACATGACGCCATCTTCTACTATTGGGGACGCGAACTACAAGCCGTTCGCAGCGGAAAGTGGAAATTGCATGTAGCACACAGTTACAAGCGACCGGAACCTCCCGGCAAGGGTGGCAAGCCGGGAATAGAAGTGACCAGGCAGATCGGCTTAGAGCTCTTCGACCTGGAAAATGACATCTCTGAAACTACTAACGTCGCCGATAAGCATCCTGACGTGGTGAAACGTCTGGCGAAGTATCTGGAAAAAGCCCGGGAAGACTTGGGAGATTCGTTAACCGGACGCCAAGGCAAGAATATACGCCCACCCGGACGAGTCGATAGCCAGTGATCTTTGAATCAACGAGTGCGCCCATCTTGTGTTCACCAAGTTCATAAGCTGAGGTCCTCTTCTCCTAATCAAAAGCCATCTTGCATCCTTAGTTTACAGAGATTTGAGAAACGCGATCAGGGCTTTTTTGTTGCCGTTTCACTCCGGCTTTTTGAGATCCTCCGGCATTTCGACCAGCCTGCCCATCATTTCATATACTCGCATTAGCGCATGGTCGACCAATCGCTCACCAGTACCAACGTCGAGGTAGGTGTTGGAATCGGCCGCTCCGTATCCGCCCTCGGAAGCGGCTTGAATAGTCGGGAGGTAGTCAAAATAACCATTAGTATAACCCAGGAAGAAAGCGTCAGAAACGGGGCAGCGATTGCGCCAAGTCATCTGGAAGTCAACAAAGGGTTCTCCCGGCACGGTGGCAATGGCAATCCTTTTGTCAATCAGGGCCGTGGCCACTTTCAGCGTGAGTGTGCCAGGCACGGGCTGGTCCTTCAACAGGTCAGCGTGATCTTCAAATACCCTGGGCCCAAACTCCTTTAGCAGACCAGATCGGAACTGCTCAGCCGGCCACCGCACTTTGAAAATCATCTCGTCCTCAGCGAAACTAATTGAGGATGGGCTCAGGTTCTCCGTGTGGATAGCTTTAGCAACATGGACCACTTCCTGCGCGAGTTCTTGTCCCGTCCAGTCGCGCAACTTGACCGCGCCGTCCTGCAGAGGAGTGGCCGCGTAGTAAGGATTGATATCACCGTCGGCACCCTGCAAAAAGAAACAAGTCAGCTGACCACCAAACGACTCCTCAACCGTTCGCCGCATCACACCGACATAATCGGAGGAATACTTTTGGTTGTCACTGCCGAAAATCACCGGATGACAGGCGTAGTTAACGAGGATCGCCAAAGGTCTTCCTTCAGAAGTATCAATCCGCAGGATCGATACCGTTGGGTCCACGGGAGAAGTTGGAATCCTGGTTGGATTTTGCCAGAGCATTTTCACGCCCCCATCGGCCCCGACCACGCGCCGGTTGTACCCCACATGCGCGCTGCCATATCCTGTGCCGAGCCGCACGTCGACTGCAAGACGCGCCGCCTCTTGTACTGCACGAGCGATCTTCCCAAGCGCCTCTGCCTCCCAGGCAGGCAGACGACTATTTGGATACTCGTCGAGCACATTGGGGCCGGCATGAGTGTGCGACGCGGTCACGAGCAAATCCGAAATACCGGCCAAGAGCCGGACTTCAGATCGAAGCCGGTCCAGTGAAGCCTTGCCGAAGCAACGTCCCAGATCGAGCGTCACAAGCGCCAGGCGGGCATCGCCCGCCTGCAGCACCAAAACACGTGCGTACAGTGGATCGAGCGTTCCCGTGGAAAGCCGCTCGTCCTTTATCCGGTCAAAGTACCCATACATGGACAATCCCGGCGGGGGAGTAATGTCAACGCTGGCGACCCCAGCACGCAAGCCCGCTCCCTGTGCTGCAAGGGGTAAAAACATCAGCGCCAACATTAAGGTTAGGCCAATGCGGGTCATAGAAATCCCTCCTTCACCCTCAAAATGGGAAACAATGACACGGTATGCTTGAAACTTTAGTGGCTCCTGAGAAACCAGAATGGAAATCACCCTGCCTACTGTCGGGTGAGGTCACTCTGTGGGTCCCTCACCCTGAGCGTTCCCCTGAGTGGCAGGTCTTCCGACGAGCGGCCTACCATGATTTCGAAGTCGCCGGGCACCACCACCCAGTGCATGTCGCGGTCGAGTAATTGCAGGTCCTCGGGGGTCAGCGTCATCGTCACGGTTCTGGTCTCTCCGGGTTTCAGCTCCACTCTCTCGAAACCACGTAATTGCTTCACCGGAGTCGAAACCGGCGCAACTTTCTCGTGGACATAGAGCTGTACCGTCTCCACGCCCGCCCGGCCGCCGGTGTTTTTCACCTCCACGCTCACGCGCGTATGACCCCCCGTGTGAATCTCCTCGGGATCCATGTGAAGATTTCCAAGCTCGAATTGTGTATAGCTCAGCCCGTAGCCAAAGGGATAGAGCGGCGTCGCTGGCATGTCCACATAGCCTCGTTTCTCTTCGTTGATCCAATAGGCCTTCGAAGGCTTGTAATTGTAATAGGCCGGCAATTGCCCCACGGACCGCGGAACCGTGATCGACAGCCGCCCGCTGGGGTTGTAGTCGCCGAACAGCACATCGGCCACCGCATGTCCGCCGCGCTCGCCTGGCCGCCAGGTCTCCAGGATGGCGGGCACGTGCTCGGCCGTCCAGCGAATCGAGAGCGGCCTGCCGTTGACCAGCACTACCACGGTCGGCGTTCCGGTCTCGGTGACGGCTTGAATCAGCTCTTCCTGCACGCCGCTCAGGTCCAAACTCGCCACATCGTGGCTTTCGCCGTCCGTGGGAGGATCTTTCTCCTCATCCACGTCGTTCTGGCCCTGGTTCTCACCCACTACTATAATCGCGACATCCGCGTTTTTCGCGGCCCGCGTCGCTTCCCCAAACCCGCTTCTGTCCGTGCCCACCACTCCGCAGCCTTTCACCGTGCTGACCTGGGTCTGGGGGGAAACCTTGGCCTTGATGCCTTCCAGGATGGTGACGATGTGCTGTGGGATGGCCTTGGGTGAGTAGTCCCCAAGCTGGTTCATCAGGTTTTCCGCATCCGGCCCGATCACCGCGATGGATTTCAAGTTTTTCTTCAGCGGCAGAACGCCTTTGTCATTCTTGAGCAACACGATGCCTTCCCTTCCCGCCCGCAGCGCCAGATCCTGGTGTGCCTGTTGATGCACCGTCTGAACGGCGTGTTCCACATCCACGAAGGGATTGTCGAACAAGCCCAGGCGGAACTTCTGCTCCAGCACCCGCCGCACCGCCCGGTCCACCAGTGCCATCCGTATTTTTCCTTGTTCGACCGCCTCGATCATCGGCTTCATGTAGGAAGGTTCATAACTGATATCGACATCCATTCCCGCTTTCAGCGCCTGCGAACCGGCTTCTGTCTGAGTAGCCGCGACCTGTTCGTAGATCAGTGTTCCGACTCCTCCCCCCTCGCTCAGCACCAAACCTTTGAACCCCAACTCCTCACGCAGGATCTTGGTGAGAGTAAACTCCGAGGAGTGGTTCGGCACGTCGTCGATCTCCGGATAGGTCGCCATTACTCCCAATGCGCCAGCCCCCTTAATACCTGCCGCCCACGGAATCAGAAACGTTTCGCGCAAATTGCGCTCCGAAATCTCCATAGCACCACGTTCCAAGCCGCTGGCCGGCTGGCTCTGTCCGGGGTAGTGGCAAAGCACGGCCACCACCTTGTCCTTCGCGGCCACGTCATACCCCTGGGCACCACTCACGATCATCCTCGCGATCCGCCCACACAAGTAAGGATCTTCGCTGAACCCCTCTTCGTTCCTTCCCATGCGCGGGTCGCGGTTGGGTTCCACCACCAGCGTGCAAAGTTCATGAATCCCGACGGCACGGGCTTCCTCTGCCGCCGTCGCATAAACGCTCCGGATCAGATCCATGTCAAACGTGCTGCCGAGCGCCAGTCCTTCCGGGAAAACTGTAGCGCCGGGAAACATGGCACCGTGCGTTCCCTCTTCGGTCTGCAAGAGAGGAACCTTCAGACGTGTCTTTTTCAGGGCGATGTCCTGCAACTGGTTGAAGTACTCAGCCTGCTGGCGCGTGCTCTCCCGCAGAATCTCGTTGGCGAGCGTGAAGAACCCACCGCCAGGCCCGATTTCATCCGTGTGGGTCCCTTCCGCATATCGCTTGCAGGCTTCCTGCTTTGCCGGGATGGAGGTCCCCAGTTCGTCCACGTAAACGCAGGGCATGTTGAGTTGCCCGACCTTTTCCTTCAGCGTCATCCGACTCATCAAGTCCTCGATGCGCTTCTCCAGGGGCTCTTTGGGATCCAAGTAAACCGGCAACCCGCCACCGGCTTGGGCGAAGAAAACCTCGGCGACCAGCCAAATCGAACCGATTGCTAGCGCGCAGATTGCGCGGCAGTTTCTCTGTGTCATTTACGTCCCCCTTTTACAGGAAATACTTCAGTGGGTGCACTTTAGGATGACATCGCGAAGGGCATTCACGCCCTTAGCGATCAACATATTGCCGCAATTGGCAGCCATTTATCAACAGCCAAAGACGAGTTTTTGTGTCACTCTATCGTTCCGAGATTCTGTAGTGCAATATTAGCAACCTATCTATTTATGCAAATTATAGTGACAACTTTAGAGGTCGCTCCTTTTGCACTTCGCCCCTCACCCCGCCTTCGGCACCCCATGGGAGAGGGACCGGGGGGTGAGGGGTTGGTCACTATATTTTCCAATCCCA
>JBGOTQ010000251.1:0-11479 GCA_041476565.1 Terriglobia bacterium
CCGGTGGCAGCCGCCAGTGCGTGGATGATTCCTTCACCTCCCGTAATCCAGAACATATCAAACCCGCGCAGCACATCGAGGGAAAGAATCCGTTCCGGTTGTTGCGTAATCGGTCGCTTATTGAGTGGGCTGGTATCCCCACTGGTTTGGGCGATTCCCATCTTTATAGCCTCCGCTGGACCTTATAAGTGATTGAATGAACTTCCGGACTTACTCTCTTTCGGCAACCCAAAACGAATTCCCATTTTGACTCCCGGGCAGGTCGAATATACATCCCCCACCCGCCCCCGTGTCAACCTCGCAGCACCGCTCTGGGCTGTAGAGGACTTCCGCATCGCCCACTTGGGTCCATCCTGCCGCCTGCGGGGGCCTTGAGCGCTGAAAACTGCACGCCAAACGTGATCCAATCTCGCCTTGCAACACGAGTAGCCTGCACCGCTCGATTAATGCACAGCCATGCTGCCCGAGTCTTTGCGGGGCCTTTTCATGAGAAGGATAAGGGGAACCATGAGCAGGAAAATGACGCCGAGCAGGCGGAAAACATCCAGAAAGGCCAGAATTGTCGCCTGTTTTTCGACCATTCCGAACAGCATGGCGTAGCTCTGGCGGGTTGCCGTGCTCAGGGGCGAGCCATGGGCCATCAAGGCCCCGCGTATTCCTTCGGACATAGCCCTGGCCTCGGGAGAGTACGGCGTGACGTGCGCGACCAGTGTATTGATGTGCGTCTGCTGATTGCGCTCCAGCAGCGTCGTCACCGTGGCAATCCCGACACTGCCCCCGATGTTCCGGAGCAGGTTGAAGATGCTCGTGGCGTTCCCCATCTGCTCCTTCGCAATCGACCCCATCGTGATGGTCGTCAGTGGGACAAAAAGGAGTGCCAATGAAACACCTTGGATGAATTGCGGCCAGAAGAAGTCCCAATAACCGGCGTTCAGGTCCAGGCGTGAAAACTGGATCAGGGTCAGTGCCGCAATGACCAGGCCGGCTGAGAGAAACTTGCGAGCGTCGAACCGGATCAGGATGGCCCCCACGATCGGCATCATCAGAAATGAACCCAGCCCTCGCGGTGCCAGGGCGATCCCGGCTTGAAGAGACGGATAGCCTAACAAGGTTTGAAGCCAGATGGGAAGCAGTACCAGGCTCCCGTAAAGCACAAAGCCAAGCACTGTCATCAGAAAGGTGCCCGTGCTGTAGGTGCGGTTCCTGAAAACCCTCAGGTCGACCACGGGGGCCTGGATTCGCAGCTCGTAGATCACAAACGCAGTCAGCATGACGAGAGACAAAAACAGCAGCAGGGTGATCCAGGACGACCCAAACCAGTCCTCCTGCTGGCCCTTGTCCAGCGTAATTTGCAGCGCGGCGATTCCAACCGCCAGCATTCCGATACCCCAATAATCCACGCCTCCTGCCCTTCTGCGGATATAAGGGGGGTCGAAAATGAACAGCTTGGTCATGATGATGCAGGCGATGCCGACGGGGATGTTGATGTAAAAAACCCAACGCCAGCTGTAACTGTCCGTCACCCAGCCTCCAAGCACCGGTCCAAGAATCGGCGCCACCACGATGCCCAGCCCCCAGAAGCCCATTGCCCTGCCTCGCTGCTCAGCCGGAAAAGACTCTAGCAGCACCGCCTGTGAAAGAGGTTGCAGCGCGCCGCCGGCTGTTCCCTGAATCACACGAAACACGATGAGCATGGGAAGTGAAGTTGCAAAACCGCAGAAGAATGATGAAATCGTGAAGCCGGTCACTGACATCATCAATAGGTTCTTCCGGCCAAAGTAGTTGGCTAACCATCCGGTGATCGGCAGGACAATAGCATTGGCTACGAGGTAGGAGGTAAGTACCCAGGTTGCCTCATCGATGGAGGCTGAGAGACTGCCGGCGATGTGCGGCAGCGACACGTTGACCACGGTAGTGTCCAACACTTCCATGAACGTACCAAACATGACGGCAATCGCAACAATCCAGGGATTGATGGGACGCCTTGTCTCTGCTGCACCCGGCTTCTTCTCCACTCCCGTCTCGCTCATGCCTTGGAATTCCTCTGCTCACTCGCAGCGTTCATGGCACAAACGATGGCAGCCACCGCTGCATCTTCTCCGAGTGCCGAACTGATCAACATGTGGTAGAGGTGCGGGTCGGTCCGGTTACAGTCGAAGTTCAACCGTACGTATTGCGTCCGTGCCAGTTCGGTCGATTCGATTAATTCCTTCACATGGGCCTCGTCGGGCATTCTCTTGCGGATGCGAGCCACCTTTTCGTTCCAGGGGGCATAAATGAACACGTGAAAGACGTCTTTCCGGTCCTGCAAGACGCACTGTCCCCCTCGCCCAACGATCACGCAGTCCCCCTGTTCGCAAGCTTCGCGTATCAAGCTGCTCGACAACGCCCTGACCGTTTCAGCATCGAAGATCTCAGTCTCCGCGACTATGGCAACACCTTCAAACGCACCCCTCCAGAGCGCCCGCCGGCTCACCCGGTGTACCCAGGAGTCCACCTGCTCATCGTACTTGCGCGCCAAGTCTGGATCGACCTTGGCAGCACGAGCGATTTCCGAGATCAGCGCGCTGTCGAGCAGTCTCCAGTGAAGCCGTTCCGCCACCATTGCGGCGACATGGCCGCCGCCACTACCGAATTCCCTCGCTACTGTCAATGCTCGGTACATATCTCTCCCTCACCTGATCATAGCTTTCGCCCAACAGATATTCCGGGGCTCTCACTTGTTGCAGTCACCGGCTGGGGAACCATCTTTGGCGCACTGGTATCCTGGAATCTCCGATGTGGTTTCTCCCCGTAGGTTGTCCCTGAATTATGAATCAGAATTTCCGTTTTAGCCCCGGACAGCTCCACAATATATACACCTCAAGGGATTCCAGCGCACGATTTTCTCTTTGGCTGACCATGAGCAGCCACTAATAGCGGGCATGTTTCACCAGCCGCCCGTCTTGACGATACCCCCCAGGTTGTAGACGCTCGAACTCAGTCACAGTCGCACTTCACGAGATTACCATTATAACAAGGCTCAGCAGAAGCTCAGGGCGGAACTGACCCTGAATTGGATTGGCAATCGGGTTGCCCATTGTTAGAATCGGGACAAAGCCAACAAATGGAGGGACCCCATTTGGAGCCGAATCAAGAAGGCATCACGATACAGGAGGCCGCAAATGAAAACCGACACGCACGTGTATCCGGCGATGTATCTCGACATGCTCGATCGCTTTGGCGGCTCCCCTCCCACGAACAACGTCGGGAGGAATTCGTGAAGCGGCCCATCCGAAGCCGAGTGCGCCCCAGAAATGATCCCTCAGGCGACAATACTGTCACAATACAGCGCAGAGAATGCCCTCAAGAGGTGCCTTCGTTATGAAGCGTTTAATTCTGATCGTGGTAGGACTCATTTCATTCGCGGCAGCGGCCAAGGGGCTTGCTGAACCCAAAGTCCTTTCCCAATCCTTAAGTTCAGGTGATGCTTTCGCCCGATTTGACCCGGAACAAGTCACCTGGACTTTCGGTACGAATCTTATTGAACAACAGGTCCAGTTAGCGCAAGGGAAGTTCTATCTGACGAAACTGACGAACCGTCGCACTGGGACTAACTTCGTGGCCGGAACAGACGCAGATGAATTTCAGTTCCTATTTGCCGGACGAGAGCAAAGTGGCCGGACCGGACCGTTTACATTCAAGGATTCCCGGTTGGCCCGCTTGCCAGTTCCACAGACGTCTGCTGGGATTGAGCCAGGAGTAGAGCTCATCATCATCTTGGAACATCCGCTTTTCCAGATCAGTCTCCACTACGAAGTTTTCGCCAGCACTTCACGAACTCCACTGGGGATCATCAAGAAGTGGTACACCGTGCTCAACAAGACTTTAGAGCCTCGATCTCTCAGTGCCATCAGCATGAACCATTTCAGAGTCAAATCAGACTTCCTGGAGCAATTGCGGCTTTATCATTGGCAAGGAGGTGGGGCCGAAGCAGGAACCAACCAGCTGATCAAAGAGTCGCTCAGCCGACAGCGCAATCGGACCTTCTTTTCCATGGCGGGCGCCACCGATTTTCGGGTGGACGACATCTACGACGGGAGCGCATCTTATCATCCTTTCTTCATCTTGGAAGACAGCAAGACAGGCGAAGGTCTTTTCTGGGGATTCAATTACCTGGGCCCCTGGTCCATGCGGGTTTGGAATCCAACCCCGCAATTCCCCGGTCATCCCTCGCTACTGGTCCAATCCCAACTGGAACTGCACACGGAGACTCTAGCTCCAGGCGCGAGCTTTGAGGTTCCTAACAGCTTCGTAGGTGTCTATCAGGGCGATCTCGACAGCGTTGTCGAACAAATGCAAGATTGGCAGGCCACCTTCAAATGGGACCTCACTCGTGAACAGTATCTTTGGACCACGGCCATTTACAACGGACATTGGGATGATTTGAAGCACCGCCAGAAAACGGACTTGCACATCCAGGAGATGTGGCGCATTGCGGACTTGTGCCTCCACACCGGTGCCCAGATTGCCCACGAAGACGATTTCTGGTTTGATGAACGCGGACGTGGCGTTTGGGAGGGTATTGACTGGGCGGAACTGGTCAGCTATCTTCGGCAGTCCGGCATTCTTTTCCGGCTTTGGATGCCTCCCCAGCACTTTGCCCCCGGCACGCCCCCGGATGTGTCACATCCTGAATGGGGGCTTGTTCCCAAAGCTTCGGAAGGAATCACGGCCTGGTATGGATACGGCTTTTGTGTGGCTTCTCAGGGGGCTCACGATTACATGAAGCAATTCATGTTGGACCGCGAAAATCGGTACGGGGACTATTATTATCGATTGGATGGTTGGGTCCAAGCCCCCTGTTGGGCTGAGAATCACGATCACCAGCCTGGACAACCTCACCTGGCGCAGTATCGGCACTATCTTAATATGCTGCGTGAAGTGAAGACCGCCAATCCTCGCATGGGGCTCCAGGGATGCAATTCCGGTGGTGAATGGTGCAACTGGGATAAGCTGGAAATACTGGAAAACAATCAGGCCTCCGATGGCGGCGGACCCGACGATCGCTACTACCTGAGTTATTTCTGGCCCATTGCCAAGCTTATGGAGTCTGGAGTGGGATCGACGGAACTGGAAGGACCAGCCATCGACCAATTGCGAGCCGACGTCTTGATCCGTCGATACCTGCGCCAGGAAAGGGTCCTGGATCGATACATGCGGGTTTACCACCCGCTCGCCGAAGGCGTTCCAAACGAGCATTGTTATCTGCAACTAATGAATGCCGAGTGCACGAAGGGAGTCATCCTGCAGGATGAACTGCCGAAGAGCGAAGTCAGGGTTTTCCCCAAGCGTCTGCAACCTGTAACCAGCTATACAGTAACCTGGCGTTACGGTCCGGGCCAACAAACACAAACCGGTAGCGACTGGATGAAACAAGGTATTCATTTCCACCCGGAACAGAAGGGAGAAATGGTTTATCTAAACCTCGCCAGCCCACCGGGTAAAGGGATGGACCATACACCTCCGACAGCTCCTCAAGGTGTGCACATCCAGGGAGCCACCTACCACGAACAGGCGGGTGTTGCCCTCCAGTGGCAACCCAGCCGAGATAATATTTTGGTCGCAGAGTACCAGATCCGGCGCGATGCCCGAATCCTGGACCGAGTGGCTATTGGGACTTTCTATTTCGACCACTCCGTGGGCAACGGGTTGGAACGACATTATGAAATAGTGGCTGTGGACGGAGACGGAAACCGGTCTTCAGCAGTGTCAGCAACCAAGGAGAGAGGTGACAAGTAGCATTTCCATGAGAATTCCACACGGTCATCATTGCTGTCTCTCCAAAGCATCCAGCGAGTCTATCTCACGCTGCCTCTTACGACCCTCTTTCGGATTCAGCGGTACTCCAGCAACAAATGGAGCCAGCACGAGAGCTGCGAGACCAGGCTGGCTCT
This sequence comes from Terriglobia bacterium, assembly GCA_041476565.1. Lineage (GTDB taxonomy): Bacteria > Acidobacteriota > Terriglobia > Versatilivoradales > Versatilivoraceae > DATKMG01. The sequence goes on from JBGOTQ010000251.1 coordinate 5,937, forward strand.
TGCCTGGTGGCCGGCAGGAAGCCACGCGATACGCGATGTGAAGAATCTACACGGTCACCCGATATGGAGTCTCTTCCCAAAGTGTTGCGGCGGAGAGGGGTGGGATGGGGGGAACACGCCAGAGTGTTGATTGGTTTCTGCCCTTCCCCGCTGTGGCCCTTACGCCGTCACGAAATTGCCGTTATCGATCTCCGCCTCGCCGTCCCAGCGATAAGCGACCAGTGGCCCCCCTTGGGCTACGCTGTAATCAAGGCAGGCGATATTGCTGGCTAGCCGTTCAGGCCTGTTCCCCTTCAACCAGTAATGCCCGATGAAGACCGGCTTTTGGTTGGAAAGGTAGAGAGGAAAAAGGTGATGAAACTCCTGGGGGATCGGCCTATCGGGTATCTGCTGGAGAGTCTCACGTTCATATCCCAGGGCAACCTCTCGATAGGTTCGGTTGGAAGCCTCCAGCCACCACCGGAAACGGAACTTCGCGCGCAAGGTGCCATCCTTATCGGCTATGGCGCCGTCAGGTAGAGAGATCTCGGGTCCCTTGAGCAGCGTATCAATCGCCCTGTACAACTCCGAGTTCTTCCGTGAGGCCTCCACGAGAAAACCAGTATCGACGGGATGGTTGTTCGGAAGCCACCCGGGAACCTCCAGTAGTCTGTCATCCCAGCATGCGTGCACTACTCGTACTCCACCGAGGTCAAGGAACATAGGGAGTGTCCTGAACCAATTGAGTGTTTCCTGCCATTCAGCGGAGTGTCCACAAAAGGCTTCCAGGGTCGCCTGATGTTGTTTGAGATGGCTCTCACTGTGAGAACGCAGGTAGTCGCTTGAATGGGGATCTTCGGTATGGAAGCACAGCGCGTTGAACTCATGGTTTCCCATCGCTGCCAAGGCTGTACCAGCCTCGGCCATATTCCGAACCAGATGGATGGTCTCCCGGATCTTCGGGCCCCGGTCGATGAAGTCTCCAAGGAAGACTGCCAACCTCGTGGGGTGAACGTAATGACCTCCCTTGTCCTGGTAACCCATCTTTTCTAGAAGCTCCGAGAGTCTATTTGCGTAGCCATGGATGTCACCGATCAGGTCATACATGCAGTTCTTCCCTACCTCCATCATTCCCCGGCCTTTGGCTAGCTTCCACCCATCGGAATCGCATGCTTTTCATAATACAGTTGCGATTAACCTTGGGAAGAAATGACTGCGGATCTAGGGGATCCCCCTTACGGCGGGCTTACTTATCACCGGTGAATTTCCTGCCACTTGACCGACGGACAGCTTGCGATGTTCACCAATTTGTATCTTGCGTGCTCTGAATCGGGGCAACCCACAAGCTGGAATGGAATTCTCGGTAGGGACAAGCTGGTAAATCCGACTCTGTGTGATCTTCAACCGCGGGTCGCAGCAGAAGCTTTCACATCTGTAGTGGACTGGAGCGAAGACAGGTCATTCTCAAAAACGATATCAACGATTCTCTTCCAGGGAATCAACTGCCTGCACCTCAGGAGGCTGGGGGTTCTGTTTACGATGAGATAGTTTTCATCAGATATATCCAACGTAACGTTCTTTTGAGGTCTGGCGGTTCCCAAGCTGGATTCCGGAGCCTTCTTGCCGGGGGCGCCCCTGAGTTCCAAGGCCCCGAAATCAATCGCCACCGACTTGGGTTCTTTGTCACCAAAACGGTATGTCGATTTGCTTCCGGAAACCAGCACCATGTTTTCCTTGATCACCTTCATCCATTCTTCTCTCATAGCTATTGCACCTTGGATCTAAGTCGCTTTTGAGCAGACTAGCGTAACGACAAATATAAAAGGCCACCTAGAGCAACAATAACTGCCGCCACGATGATGGCTGCCTCGGAGATCCGTTCTCTCCAGGTCTTATTTGCTCCTATACCAGGGGAGTTGATTTGGTCAAACATAAATCACCCTTTCCTTTCACTTCAACAAGTCCGGCGAACCCTCTTCCCCCAATTCCCAGATCTAGTTGCTCTTATGGAGGTAGAGGGGCAGAAGACCTTTGCACTATTATTAACCATATTAAGTTAATTTACTTCATATTGTCAAGTGGGTAAAGACTGCTCCAGTCTGCTCGTAACGGGTACGAATCGAGATCGGCCTTTATTTCCCAGAAGTTCTTTAGAAGTGCGTCGGTTACATGGGGAATTCTGCAGGGCTGAACTCAGCAAAGTCACTGAGGCGCGATATATATCCTTGCAGAGCTCGGTCCTCCACTGTAACCGGCTCAATACATTCTTTAAGAACTAAAGCTTGAACGAAAGCCAATTTATGCTATATTTAACCATTAATGGGTTAATTGCAGTGGCAGAGGGGATTCGAGCCGTGGATGTTCCTGAACTGATCAGAATTCGACTGGAGCAGTTAGATTACGAACAGAGCGATTTGGCGGCTGCTGTCCAGGTGACGCAGTCCTTCATCTCGCAGTTGCTCAATCGCAAGAAGAGGCCCCCGTCCCCACACAGGACGGACATGTACCGCAAGATGGAGGATTTCCTGAAACTCCCTCCGGGGGATCTTGGCCGGTTGGCAGAATTGCAGCGAAAGCATGAACTGAAGACCCAAATCGAGCCCCCTCCGCCCCCATTGTTTGAGGAGGTTCGGGAGGTCATTCTCCGCAAGTGTTGCCTTGAAAAGCAGAGGCAAATCCGCCAGATCTTTGCCAAGGAACCCTTCGGCGATATCGAGCGAATCGTCACTCAAAAGCTGGTCGACGTGGCCAAAGGGATAGCCAGGGAGGAATGGAACAATGAGAACTGGCTGCGAGTCATTGCCCGCCTCAACGGTAAAAGCTACGAAGAAATGCGGGTCCTCGTCCTGGATTTCCTGGACACCAATGTTTTCAGCCTGTCGATGCAGAATTGCACCTACTTCCTGGAGCCATTGATTGCCAGGTGGGACATCGACCTCATCACTTTCCGAATGAACGTTACCTTGCAACCCCAACTAGGCAAAGAGCAACTCAAAAGGTTTGGTTTTGTCGAGCTGGAACCGGATGAGCCGGCCGATGACCAGGCTGGTTTGAGGGAATTCCTTTCAGAGTACCAGCTCTCCCTGGACATCGCTCAAGAGGAAGTCGAATTTCTGAAAGCGTTGAGGATCAAAGACAGGAAGCCAAACACCCTCTATTATTATCGTGAATTGCAGAATCTGCGAGACCCCCTGCATTTCCTGGAAGTACGGATTGCCAACAGAAAGGATGCTTCATGAAGAGAATACAATATGTCGGGTATCAGCCGCAGCCCACCATGCGGACCTATACTTTTAGGGTCATAGAAGCCTTGGTCGAGGCTCGAGAATTCAAGGCGAGCATCAAGACCGAAGACCTGTTGAACAATAAGTTCAAAGACCAGGACCTTCCTGACCTGTGCTTTACCAAATTGAAGTACGACCTGAGTGTCGAAACAGAAGAACAGCCCTTGCCACTGCGGTTCACAGTTTCCGATGCTGAACTTCGAAGGTACGTTCAAGAACACTATCCTGTAAAGTCCAGGCTACCGAAGTCCTTGTAAAGGTCACCCTCCCTGAACGACCCATCTTCATTGCCTATCGGATTGGAGAGGCAGCCTGATTCCGCAACACAAAAACCGCCGGCAGGGACAGGTATTAAGGTATTAGGACTTTTGAAATGCCATGGTTATTTTGCCGGTCTGCCGTGATGCAAGCATAGTGCAACCAGGTCCGAGACATTCGCTTCGCCCACGCACATGACCGTGTCTGCGCCACCCCAATAGATCTTCACGGTTCCATCGGGTTCCGCAACGGCACCACAGGTGAAGACCACGTTGTGGACATATCCGGTTATTTCCCAAGGATCTTCCGGTTGCAGTATCCACGAGTCGCCCACACCGATGACCTTTGCCGGGTTCTGCAGGTCATGAAGAGCGACCCCCAAACGATAGACCGATCCATCCATAGTTTGGAAAACTCCGTGATAGATGGAAAGCCATCCCTGGCCCGTTTTGATTGGCGGCGCACCGGGACCGATCTTCATTTCATCCCAGTGATAGGGTTCAGGCTTCATGATGAGCTGCGATTGACCCCAAAAGCATAGATCCGGAGAGTAGGAGATCCAGATCGACCAGGGAGCAATTTCCGAATGAGGACGGTCAAGCCGGGCATAAAGTCCCTCAAACTTCTCAGGAAAGATCACCACATTTCGATAATCCGCCTGGGTGATTAGGGAGACTCTTTCCACATGACTGAAGTCCTTCGTCTTGGCCAGGGCGATCCGCACTCCATTTCGTGAGTAGGCGCTGTAGGTGATGATGTATTCTCCCTCCAACCCGGTCACGCGTGGGTCTTCCACACCGAATTCCTCATAGGTGGCAAAAGGGCCTTCCCGCTCAGGAATCAGAAAAGGCTGTGGATCGGCGGTGAAGTGGAATCCGTCGGGACTGCGTGCCAAACCGATGATGGACCGACCCGTGCGGAGATGGGAGCGGAAAAGCATGATGTATACGTTCTCATGTTTCACCACCGCCGCGTTGTGAACGGTTTCCACTGGATAGGGGATCTCGGCCTTGGTGAGGATGGGGTTGTTGCGGTATCGTCTCACTATGTCCAGCTTCATGGTCGCCTCTTCGCTTCCAGATCAAAGATCGTCGAGTAGACCCGTTCGTATCCCTCCACCATAGTTTCGATCGAAAAATGTCGCCGGACACGGCTGTGGCAAGCACGACGATCGATTTCAGGAATTCGTCCAAGGGCCCGAACTGCTTCAGTGACGTTGTTAACCAGAAAACCGGTCTGTCCGTCGTCGATCACTTCACGGCAAGAGCCGAGGTCCATCGCGATGGCGGGCACGCCGGCGGCATTGGCTTCTACTAAGACAAGTCCGAATCGCTCCGGGATAGTGTTCAAGTGGAGTAGCGCTCGGGCCTGCACGAACAATTCGTTCTTGCCCGGCACGCCCACCGGTCCGATATACCGGATGTTTTGACGATCGAGATGGGGTTCGACCTGCTCCCGGAAATAGGCCTCATCTTGGATAATGCCAGCGATGAGCAAGCGCAACCCGCTCAGACGAGCAACCTCGATCGCCAAATGAACACCCTTGTCGGGGTGAATCCGGCCCAGGAAAATCAGGTCATCGCCGCTGGATTCCTGAAGCGGGTACAACGAGAGGTCGATGCCGTTGTAGACTGTCGCTAGGTAATTCAGCCCTGCGGCTCGATCGGAGTCGCTGATGGAGACAAAATATCCGTCACGATACTTCTGATAGACGGGCATGATTTTGGCTGACGAGAATCCGTGGATGGTAGTCAGGACCGGTGTCTTGACCAGCCGGGTGTAGGTCAAAGCCATGAAGTCGTAGTGGCTGTGGATGAGGTCAAACTCAGCCGCGCGCTCGAACGCTTCGGAGATGTGAAGGTATTCGGCTACTTTGGGATCGACGGCGGAATCCTCTTCATACCCCTTGTCCACCACGGCATGCAGGTGAGCGCGGGTCACAGAATCCCTGCTGGCGAACAACGTCACATCCCAGCCACGGGCGACGAGCCCTTCGGTGATGTTGCTAGCCACCGTTTCCCA